>JAJEAY010000235.1 GCA_022824145.1 Rhodobacter sp.
GCCCTTCGCCGTTCTCCATCCCAGATGCTCGCAGATGGTCTTCGCGAGCTCGTTGCGGCTGTCGTTCGGGAACAGCGCGACCGTCTCCTGGACGTCCGCGATCTGCCGCCGGGTCAGGCGGCGGCCCGAGAAGGTGGTCGACTTCAGGTCGGCGATCCGCTGGTCCATGGGCGTCTTCCGATTCGGTTTCGTGAGGACATCATGCAGATCGGCGGGCGCTTGACAAGCGGTTTGCGAAAAAAAATGTCAGGCAGACGGAAATCCGGTCATGTCAACGGCTTGCCGCCGCCGAAAAAACCGCGCCCGGAACGTTACGGCTATTCGAATGCCATTGGTCTGCGGCCCGGGCCGCTCCGCCGGAAAAATCGCAGTCATACGGGCCTGAGGCAGCAGACGGATGGCACGGACTGTTGATGGAGGACATTGCCCCGACCCCGACGCGGAGCGGTGGCTTATGGAAATTGACGGGGAGTTCGCCGTGGCGCATCCCGGGGTTCTTGTGGAGCGCGGCGGGGTTTACGTCCACCACCGCCGGGCGGCGGACTGGCAAACTCGAAACGCGGATCCGGCGCGGCGGTGGCTCAGAGACAGTTCCTGCCTGCGAGCGGACCCGTGCATGTCATATGATTGTGTATCACCGCGACTGCGCTTCACGGCGACTGAAGCAATCTGATCGGCCCGTCAATCTACGAACTCTAGAAGGCTCCGATCGCCACCGAAAATGCAATCTACCAAACGTCAACGCCACCTGCGAAATCAAGGGCCGAAGGACGCCTTCGCATGAACACGCAATGCCCTCTCAATGTGCTCTCAATTCGGGAACCGCTGCTGCCTCAGTTACACCGGGCCAGCAAATCGACCCGCCTTCTGCTATCAAGTTCGAATCCAATGGTTCGGTCATTCGCAACTCGGCGGAACATCGGTTGGAACAGAGTGACGCCTCGCGACCCAGCCAGCCATTCGCAGTACAACTCAGGTATCAACGCACCAATATGCCTGCTTCGCCCGAGACGCGCGAGGTGTTCATGCATCGGAATCGGTGGCCACGATCATCGCAATGCCGGTTGCCTGGCCGGTGGTTCGTCTCCTGTCCTACTTCGTGGAATCCCCATCACCTTTGAGAATTCTCAACAGATCGGGCCGCAACTCGTCTCCCGTCTTGCGGTTGCTGCCTCTGGCCTTCCGTCCACCGCGCAGGGCATTGTATGAATAGGTTCCGTCGCCGAAGATGCTGACATCGGCGACCAACCCGCCGCCAGTCCAGCTGAAACCAAAGCTCCCGTCCGAATGGAGGGTGATTTGCGGTATCGGCACGCCTTCGTGAGTGAACTTGTCAAGAAGCTCAAGCGCTGCGAGGATTGCGTTTTCCTCGGCCGCCCGGCTGTCCTTGCCTTGCCAGCCGTGCTCTTTTTCGGCAAGCAGCAGCACCTTTTCAACTCCTGAGACGTCTACGCCTTCAATAATGTTCCGGTCCAGAAACTTCTTGACGTAAGGCATTTTCGCCAAGCCAGGAAACATGCGGATCAGATCGGCCACTGTTCCTCCTCCCTTGATTCACTGATTTGCATCCGATCCATGTCGCGCCAGTCGGCTTGGCTAGGGTTGAATGGTGCGTTCAGTTGTCCGTTCACAGTCAGTCCGATAGTTCGCATGATCCACCTTAACCTGTCAACAATAGCGTCCCGGCCGATTCGAACAGACGTTTGCCGGATGAGTGTGCCATTCTTGATCCTGGCCTTCCGATCCCGGTGAAATGCCCTTCCCGCAGCATTCAGAACACTGGGCTTGAGGCATGTCCGCGCGCAGACAAAGCGTCAGTTGGCTCGGAACGCCGCTTTCGGCGCCCGCATCCAAACCATCCTCCAATTTGTATCCCAGCTTTGCCCCATCCATTGAAGTCACCCGGAGACAAACCCGACCCTGGCTTTGTGTGTCAACGGTCACGGCAATCACAGCGGTGCTCGAAATCAGCGATCGACAGCGTCTCCGTCAGTATTGTGCACTGGTCTCGGTTGCTCGAAGGGTCGCCGGAAACGCTCGTAATGCCGAATGAAGCACCCATAGCTGTCCGTCCCGCACCGTTGCATGCATCATCCATCGACACGCATATGACACAGTTTGAGCGACACGGCCTCTTGCATTTTCTTTCTGATGAAAGGGGCTGCGAGTGGACATATAGCTGGGTCACGTCCCGCTTCGCCCTGGTCAGCCCTCTGCGAGAAACTCCAAAGCAAGCGAACAGGCGCGGTCTACATAGATCGGTAACCTTGGATGGTCCTCCGCCAGCCTGGGAACCGTCCAGCCCAAAGAGGAAAACGCCCGAAGCATCGCAAACGCATCAAACATGGACCGGTCGCTTCGGCTGAGAGGCCGCTCTTCCGCATACCCGTCCATTACGGCCTGCTTGGCGTAATGATAGAGCGGATCCGTTACCGCCTGCGATATGCAGGCCGCGAGTTCATACATCACGAAACCGAAACCCGAGTCGTCGAAGTCGATCAGTGCCAGCGATCCATCCGGCTGTCGGAATACGTTTTCGCGCAAAGCGTCGGAATGGATCAGGATCGTCTCCGCGCCATCCGCCGCATACTCCGTCAGCCGTTTACGGGCGAGGTCACGTGCGGAAATCACCAGACGGCGCTGTTCTGCCGACAGCAGCTGCATTTCCCAGTACCTGCCCCACAGCGGCTGCGGCCCGGTCAATCCATCGATGCCCCATGAAGGACGATCAAATCGATTGGAGCCGATCTCGACCGTTGTCCGATGCAGCCTTGCCAGAAGCGTTCCGACCTCGAAACAGGTATTCACATCCTTTTCCGTCAGTGAGTCCGAACCAGTTCCGAGCGGTTCTCCGTACATCCAGGCAATGACGCTCGCCGTGCGCCCGTTTCCAAGCGCAAGCAGACTTTCGCCATTTCGCATTGCGACGGGTTCCGGAGCGGGAAAGCCCCTCGCCGCGAGTTCGCGTGTCCAGACAAGTTCTGACCGGATCTGCGGGTCAGTCCTGTATCCCGGACGATGCAGTCGAAGCGCGGCCCGGCCCGATGGCAGTTCGACGTCAAAAACCGCATTCTCACGGTGCGACAGCAGACGCGGCGGAAACGCCGAGCCACCCCAAGCTTCCGCTGCACAGCTCGCAAGCGCCTCGATGGTCATCCTGGGGCTTTCTCGAGAACATCAGCGAGTGCCTCAACCAGCATATCCGCATGCTCGCGGCGGAATGGCATAGGCGGACGTATCTTTAGGCAGCTGTAATCGCGGCCAAGGCGGTTCAGAAGAATCCCCCGGTCCTTCATCGCCTCAACTACACCATTGGTAAATTCCGGCTGCGGCCTCAGTCCTTCATCCGCAAACTCGATTCCAAAGAACAGTCCGGCGCCACGCACTTCACCGATAAACGGATGCTTCAGTTCCCGGAGTCGCTCAAGCGCATAGGAGCCCACGTCCCGAGCGTTCTCCACAAGCTGTTCCTCTTCCAGCACCTGAAGCACAGCCATCGCTGCGGCGCAGCTGACCGGATTGCCACCAAACGTGTTAAAATATCCATATGCGTTTCTGAAAGCCGCAGTGATTTCCCGCCTGGCGATCACGGCCGCCACCGGGTGGCCGTTGCCCATGGGTTTCCCGACCGTTACGATATCGGGACTTGCGCCAATGCGTTCATGCCCCCAGAAGTGGCTTCCCAGTCGGCCAAATCCCGGCTGGACCTCGTCCGCGATCAGGAGGCCACCCGCCCTGCGCACGGCTTCCGCTGTCGGTTCAAGGAAGCCCCGCTGAAGGCTGGGAAACCCCTCGTTGGCGAAATATGGGCATAGAATCAGGGAGGAAAACCCGTGTCCCTGGCTTTCAAGCCAGTCGATGGCAGCGGTGACATGGCCAGCGAAGGTCTGCGCCTGACTTTCGGCGCTTCCTCCCAGCGGACGCAGGCTGTCGGGTGATGGCACCCGGACCACATAGGGAGCATGGCCACCGACCGGCGGCTTTTTTGCCGAGAGCTGCGAAACCAGGGCGGTATTTCCGTGATAGGTGCCGTCAGTTGCGATGATTCCGGTTTTTCCGGTGATCGCCTGACCCATGCGAAGCGCGATGTCGTTTGCTTCCGAACCGGTGCAGACCATCACGACGGAATCCAGATTCTTTGAAAACGTCCCCGTCAGCCGCTCCGCGTAATCAAGGATGTCCTCGTGCAGGTAGCGTGTATGTGTGTTGAGCGTGCGGGCCTGCCTGGTGATGGCTTCGACGACCCTAGGGTGACAGTGTCCGACATGGGGAACGTTGTTGTAGCAGTCGAGAAACCGGCGTCCGTCAGCGTCCCACAGCCAGACACCTTCCCCGCGCACGATATGAACCGGGTCTTTGTAAAAGGTGGTCATGTTCGGCCCTAGAAGCCGGTCCCTCCGCTGGCGCAGGCGATGGTGCATTTTCGTCCTAACTGTTTCGGGTTCCAGTTTGACTTTCTCAATACTCCCGACTCTTTGGCCAGGGTGCCGAGGATCCCTTGTGCATCCCATGTGTCAAATTCGCGGTCTTGTCCACAGGTATGCACTTTTGGGGAAGCGCAACTGATAGATTGCCCGGAGAATTGAGTGGCCTCCCTGAATGCAGCGCCAATTCAGTTTCGGAGGCCCCACCGCCGTGTTGAGCGGCGTCGCACGGAACGGAGCCGCGTAAGGGTATCTGGACGCCCAGAGAGGCAGGTGGAGGTTGTTCGGTTGGGTGCCGCTGTTTGCACGTAGGCCCGCCTCGTGATGCAGAACTTGTTCTGCCTCTCCGGTCCGGATATATCTCGCGCCAACGCAATCAAGTTCGCAATATCTATTTCAGGAATACGTCCCCGTGACACGCCGCACGACAGAATCGACGATCTTTTCTCGCTTCTCCGGTGCCTGCGGAAAAGAGTTGATCGTCGAGACCCTGAAGGACCAAAGAACCGTGCTCGGCAGTGCGTCGGCAGCGAGTGAACTCGGTGATCGGGGAATGCTCGCCTGCTTTTGGGAAGGCGAGTTCCTGATCCGTGAAGGCGATTGGTCGAACGAGATCATCTTCATCCTGGCAGGCAGGGTCCAGATCACGATAACGGGTTTCAAGGTCGCCGAACGCAGGGCAGGCCAGCACATCGGCGAAATAGCCCTCATCGATCCTGCCCAGCCACGCTCCGCCTCGGTGGTCGCCATGGAGCCGACAGTTGGGTTGGTCGTTTCAGAAAGAGATTTTGCTGCCATAGCATCCAATCATCCTCATTTGTGGCGGCAGATCGCGAAGGAACTCGCGGAACGGCTTCGGCAACGCAGCAAGTTTGTTCGCCCTTCGAACCCTCATCCCCTAGTATTCGTTGCGTGTGCTGCGGAAGCGTTGCCGGTTGCGAGTGCCATTCAAGCGCACTTTGAAATTGGCAAGACTGTCGTCGAGATCTGGACTGACGGTGTGTTCAAGCCGTCACAGGGAACGATGGAAAGCCTGGAAGACAAACTGTCTTCGGCAGACTTCTGCGTCGCGATCTTCAGTGCGGACGACAAAGTCGAGAGTCGCGGCTTGGAGAGTGTGGCGCCGCGCGACAACACCGTCTTCGAGCTGGGCCTGTTTGCGGGAGCCATTAGTCGGCAAAGATCGTTCTTTGCGGTGCAGAAGGACCGGGACATCAAGATTCCGACCGACTTGGCCGGCATCACGTCCCTGCGCTTCACTATGGCCGGACGGGATGGCGTGAAGCCCGACATTGCCGAGGCCTGTGCGTTGATCGAGGAACGGATCGCGGCACTCGGCCCGAGATAGAACAGAGAGGAATACGAGCGCATGGGATTCAAGGCGACTCTGAAGGCTGACGTCAAGAAGACCTATTCCGAAAGATGGACCCGGCGGGACGGGCGCAAGGTGCCGGAGGACGTCGACCTCGGGTCCGGCAACGACGCGGTTGACTTAGAAGCGACAATTCTCTACACCGACCTCGATGAGTCGACACCGTTAGTGAATAACTACAAGGACTGGTTTGCAGCTGAAAACTACAAGACCTTCCTGCAGTGCGCGACGAAGATCATCCGCAACGAAGGCGGGCAAGTCCGATCATTCGACGGCGACCGGGTCATGGGTATCTTCATCGGAGACAGCAAGAATACGTCCGCCGTACGTTGCAGCCTGAAGATCAACTACGCTGTCAAGAACATCATCCAGCCGACGCTGAAGAAACAATACCCAAACGCGAAATACGTCATGCGGTATGTCACCGGCATAGACACATCGAAGGTAATGGTCGCCAAAGCCGGCATCCGCAATTCGAACGATCTTGTCTGGATCGGGCGGGCCGCAAACCATGCGGCAAAGCTCTCTTCCATGTCAGCGGCATACCCAACCTGGATTACAGACAAGGTATATGATGCCATGGACAGCAAGGTGAAGTACTCCAACAACAAAAACATGTGGGAGCAGCGATTCTGGAAAGCGCAGAATAACTGCCGTATATACGGCTCTACCTATTGGTGGAAAATCACCTAGTGATTTCTTGATACAAATCTGATCGGAGACGACAATCTCCTAGAAGGATTGCCGGTGCCGGAACATCGCGGACTTCCTCGGCGACGATGCCGGAACCCTGGTGAGCGACTTCTACGGCGCTTACGAGGTCGCGGTGCGCAACGGGGCGGTGACCCACCAGAACTGGGTCTCCCACCCCTGCGCGACCTCCGGTTCGTCATCGACTCCAACAGCCATGCCCCGGGGCCACGAGCATGAAGAGGCTGGCGAAGGAGACCGCCCGCAAGCTGCACGAAAGCCCGGACAAGAGGCTGGCTGAGGCGGAGATCAAGGCCGCGCAAAAAAGCGCTGTCGGGCCATCCTGTTCAAAGGAACGCGGGAGCTTCCGAACCGCGGCGCGTATCAAGGGAAAGCGCCGGCGCGTCGCGAAATCCGACGCCGGTGACCTGCATGAAACCTTCAGGCACCATGAAGCCGAAATCCTTCGGTTCCCGCGACTTCCCGAAGTGCCCTTCACCAACAACCGGTCTGAAGAAGACATTCGAATGGCCAAGGTCAAGCAGAAGATCGCCGGATGCTTCCGGTCGACGAATTACGCTGCCGCCTGCTGCCGAACCTCAAGCTGCCTGAAGTCGATGGCCTGCAAGGGCTACAACCTCATGTGAGCCATACAGATCGCGCTCATGGGAAAGGCCGAAGATATGGCTTTAGACCAGTCCCGGCTTCCGAAAAATCGATCCGAGCGTTAACCACCAATCTTGAATTTACCGATGCGCTTCTTGGACAACGTGACCAAAAACTCGAGAATGAACATGAAGACCGAGAACACAGGAAAGAGAATTTCGGACAATCCAACTGTCAGTGAGATGACTGCCACACTGTCGGGGATTCGGGTGCTCGCCAAGACTGAACGTGTCCTCAGGCGAATTAGAAATGGAGGTGAGCAACCTATACTGGCTACTGGGCCGCTGGACGAGTTAATGGAGAGCGCAAGCCTCTTTCAGTTGCCGGATCGCTTCAACGCAGCGTTCGCGGGGAAAGGCTGGACCGCCGTCGGGCACGCACTTTCAGTCGACGTGACGAAGTCCGCGCTAAACCTCCACGAGCTGGGCAATTCGGACGAAGCCGAAGAGATTCTCGTCGAGTGGTTCACCGAAGACAACATCAGGTTGTGTGCGCGCCGTTTCCATCGAGCGAGACTTCGGGATCACCAGTTGCAGGAGGCGCTGCACCTCATTCTTGAAGAGGGCTACATGGCGGCCGTACCTCTGATTCTGATAGCCTGCGACGGATTTGCATCCGATGTGGCGGCCGTCAGCCCATTCGAAAAGGACGCTGACCTCAGCTGCTTTGACTCTATCTCCGGTCACGGCACCGCCCTTCCTGCGCTCATGAAGCTATTGACGACGGGTGTGCGGAAGTCACGCGACGACGTGATCGACCTGCCGTTGAGACATGGCGTTCTTCACGGTCGATCCCTTGGCCACGCAATCAAGAGGGTCTGCGCCAAGGCATGGCCGCTCATGATGGCACTTGTCGATTGGGCGCACGACAAGTCTTCCGAAGCAGACCGTCAGTTGGAACATGAGGAAAGGAAGAACCGAACCGTTAAAGACGACCAGAAGATGTTCAGGATGTTGAAAGAGGACAAAAAGGCCATCAACGCCTTCGAACCTTATGAAATCGTCGGCCCGCCACGAGAGTCCTTTGCGTCCCATGGCCCGAAAGCGGCGATTGTTGATTTCTTATCCGGATGGAAGCCCAGGAATTACGGGAAGATGGTTAAAGTCGCGATGAATCATGCGAACAGCCCCGGCAACAAGATGGCGGAAGAGTTCCGGAGAATGGCCGAGTTCGTTGATTCGCTCAATTGCGAGATCAAGTCGATTCGCCACTCCACGGTTGCGCGCTGCGACGATCGAATACCGGCAAGAGCCAAGACCATTGCCAAGGAAGTGAACTGCGAGTTTGGCCTGTTCCTGCTTCGATGCACGAGCGGCGGGTATGTCGCGATGCCCAACGACGAAGGATGCAAATGGGTCGTTCAACAAAACTGCATTTACGATGTGATGAACGGAATATATGCGAAAGATACTCGGTCACATTCGGCTTGCGCATGCCGTTCTGGCGCAAGTCCTCCGCCCAACTGTCGACTTCGAAGACGCAAACCAACGAAACCAAAACTCCCGTGTGCAGCCGAGATTGCGTCCGACATAGTTGGAATCATTGGGGATTCCCTTTGGGGCGGAGGCCAGATTCGATGCGTGCATCGCAATCAGGAGACCCCCGAAGTTCCCAGAGCCTACTCCACATGATCTTCGCATGCGCATCGTTGCGGCCATGCGGGTCGGCGCAACCTGTCGCGCCGTCGTGCCAGCTTCGACATCGCACCGTCCACCGCCGGGAAATGGATCCGGGTCTGTGGTCCCGGCAAGGGTCGGCGGCTACCTCCGGTCAGCCCTTTGACCCCCATGCGGCGTGGATCCGGGAACAGGTGCGGGCACGTCCGGGGATCACGGTCAGGGAGCTCGCGAACCGCGTGAACGAACGTATCGGCCTTTCGGTCTGCAGGGACGCCGTCTGGAGGTTTCTGAATCGCTGCGGCATCGGCTTCAAGAAGATGACGCCCCCTGCCGATGGGCGGGAATGGTCCGACGTTAGGCGCTGGCGCAGCGCTGGATACGCCGTCAGGGCCGGATCGATCCGGAGCGCCTCGTCTTCCTGGGCGAGACCTGCGTTATGACGAACATTGCGCCGCTCAAGGGCTGTGGACCGAAGGGGGAGCGTCCGCCCGGACCAGCCCTGTTCGGCCACTGGAACACGTCCAACCTCATCGCTGCCCTGCGTCACGACCGGATCGACGCACCTTGGGTGCTTGACGGCCCGGTCAACGGATTCCTGATCTGGTGACGCGTGAGCTCTCAACCCGAGCAGGGCTCCGAGGATTTACGTCACAAAGGGATTGGAGGGCTGTAGTTTTACCTACATTTTGTGTGCAATTGCAGTACGATATCAAGTTTGCTAACTTATAGATTTCATGATAAACAGGTTTCATGAAATCCGAAAGTCGTCTGATACCTGTTCCGGAGCAGGATCGCACATTGCAAGTGCAGGTGCCTGCATCGACAAAGCAGGCTATCCACATCCGATCCGCCGAAACGGGAGATCCCATGCGAGTGCTAGTTCTGAAGGCGCTCGCCTCTTACGGTTTCCCGGTTCCGGAGGAAGCGATCACAGACCGTCGTAAGCCACAATGACCGATGAATTGACCTTCTCAGCCTATCAATCCGCTGCGCAGCGCACCGATCAGCGACGTGGCGTCGATGACGGCATAGTCTTCCCGTTGCTGGGTCTGTTTGGCGAAACCGGTAGTCTTCTCAGCGAAGTCAAGAAGAAGCAGCGGGATCCGGTTGCGTATCTGGGCTACGAAGAGAGCGTTCTGGAGGAGCTCGGCGATGTCTTGTGGTACCTCGCCGCCGTTGCGGATCGTGCGCATCTGACTCTAGCGGATCTTGCGGTCAATCTCGACTGCGATTTTGCGGCATGGCAGTCCGATGGCAAAATGGATTTGACTTTCACCGACGTTGAACGCGCCACGCAGCCGATTGCCAACGTGCCCTCACCGCAGTTTGAAAGGGCCCTATTGCAATTGTCTGCGGAGGTCGGTCTGCTCATGACCGACCATAGTGCAGGACGCTTGCAAAAGAACCGGTCAGCACTAAAAGGGCGTCTAATTGGCGTCCTGCGCGCCTTGCGAACCGCCGCGAATGAGGCAGGTGTTCCCCTCAGCCGTGCAGCAGAATCCAATCTCGCAAAGATCGATGATCGCTGGCCGCCGGCAAGAGTCGCGCCGCCACTCTTCGATGACGGGTTCCCTGTAGTCGAGCAGCTTCCTCGAAGACTGGTCATTGGTATCGCGGAGGTGGATCAGGACGGCAAGACAGTTTCCAGACTGACCCGAGATGGCACGCCGGTGGGAGATCCGCTGACCGACAATCGCGCTGAGGACGACGACTATCGGTTTCATGACGTTTTCCATCTTTCCTACGCCGCCCATCTTGGTTGGTCGCCGACTTTGCGCCGCCTTTTGAGGGTCAAGCGAAAAAGCGATCCGCTCGTTGATGAGGTGCAAGATGGGGCGCGTGCCGTCCTGATTGAGGAGGGCATCGCAACTTGGATATTCAATCACGCGCAGCGCCTGGCGCTGTTCGAAGGTATAGAGACATTGGACTACGGCCTGCTTAAGTCAGTTCGGCGGTTCGTGTCCGGCTATGAGGCAGAAAATTGCCCACTTTGGCTCTGGGAGGAGGCGATCTTGAAGGGATATGAGATCTTTCGAAAGGTCAAGACGCATCGCGGCGGCAATGTAGGCGTAGACTTGAATGAGCGCAAGATTTGGTTCGACGCACCATGACGCAACCAGTGACTGATTTTGTCGACGCGCTCAGTGCCATTCACCTCGAGCACGTTTTCAACCCCTACAAGGAACACTGCCCGCACTTTGATCGAAGTGACGCCGCCGCCCGTCGGCGGCGAAACCTCGAGCTCAGCCTCAGAACTGCTGTCGAACTTGAGGTAAGGACTGTCTGGATTGCTCGCGACCTCGGCTACCGCGGCGGGCGCCGTACCGGCTTGGCCCTGACAGACGAATTGCATCTTGATGCCTACAGCACCCTGTTCCGTGGTCTTCCGGTCAAGCGGGCAACAAAAGGACCCCCGGTTGGCGAGCGAACAGCCAACACAATCTGGCGAATGCTGGCGCGGATAGGCGAGCCTGTATTTCTCTGGAACGTCTTCCCCCTTCACCCTCATGAGCCTGGCGACCCGATGACCAACCGATGCCATTCTGCCAAGGAGCGTGGTGCGTCCAGTTGGTTCTTGCATGCGTTGATCGATTTGCTTGGCCCTGAGAAAGTAATCGCTATCGGCGGCGATGCGCATAGGGCGGTCGATGGCATGGGAATCGACAGCACCCACGTGCGCCACCCGAGCTATGGCGGCCAGAACGTGTTCATCCGCCAGATCGAGGAGGCCTATGATCTGGTGGTGGACACTGCGCCGGATTTGTTCAGGCAGCCTGCCGCTTGACCAGGAGCTCCTCGCACTCCGTGATAAGCTGTCTCACGTCCTTTTTCCCCACTTCCCGACACCATCTTTGCCGGAACTGGTCTCGAGGTTTGCGCTGGTGGAATTGAGGGTCAGCGTTCCGACTTCAAATCCCGCCTGGCGCGCGATGAAGGCCTGCAAGTCAACAAGACCGAGAATGTTCCCAAGGGTCTTCTGGATGTAGTAGTGGTTGCGGTAAGTTGCGTAGATATGCAGCAGGTTCGTAGCCTTTTCCGGCTTAAGCTCAACCAGGCTCAGACACGGTCGATTGCGCACGTTGCGAATGCGACGCGCGGGGTCGCTCACAACCAACTCATACTTATCGGTGTGAAAAACACGTGCTCGGGCTTCGCTTAGCATGTCGATCACGACCGCCAACTGGTTGATCGGTTTGCCGCCTTTCGGGTTTGGCCAAGCCACGAACCGTTCGAAGTATCGGCCCCAACCAGATTTCATCGAGCGCTTGAATGTCTTCATATAGCGTTCGGCCAATGCCTCGGCGCCGTCGCCATGGTCGAGGCATTGAGGGAATATCGTGTTTGCGACGGTGGATACGGGATACTGTCCGTGAGCCCGCAGAAACCGGTCAACGTGCCGGATGACCGCGATCTCTGCGTCACACATCAAGTGTGGGAATTGAATGTGGACATTCACGCCGCCCAGGTGAAATCCGTTGGTGTCGCGAAGGGCCTTCGCCGTCTCAACCCAGGCCCGCACCGGCGTGCGCGTCACCGAAGTGTCCATCGGATTGAAGTACATCGCAGTCTCCTTTCGTAATGACAAACGCGCCTGAGAGCCGGGGCGCCAGATAGCTTTCACGGACCCAGGCGTGCCCGTAATTGCCCCAGTTGGACCCCCAGGAGTTCCGAAGCAGCATAACAGGGTCACCGCCGTAGTGGCCGAGGCCGACCACTACCACCGCGTGACTCCTACGGTGGTCAACGGGCTTTCCAATGTCAGCGCCGAGGATCACTTCGCCTCTCACGTAGTCCCAGGTTTGCGGGAGGTTGAAGGTGTCAGAAACGAACATGCCAATCGTCACCGGTAAACCTTGATCGACATGTTGCCGCAAGTCTTGTAGTCCGCCATTGCAATCACTCGAGCTACACTTCAAGAGCGTGCCGGCGTTCGATGGCGGCCTCCAGTCGGCCGGGTCAGGCGGTTGGCTGCAATAGGGCCAGATCGGCTCTTCCGGCTGCCCAAGCGACCTTAGGACCGCACGGGTGTCAGGAATTGTCGTTCCCGCTTGAGGGCAGGATCCTGCCGCCTTGCTTACGTGGTAAACGAGCCACTCGACACAGAGATATTCCGGGTGCTTGCGTGCGTGTCGGTGAACATCTGAAGCCGCAAATGACAGGCACGTCGGTCGTCGCCCCTGATCGCGCACGTCGTGTAGTTCTGCGCGGATGTCTTTGGTAACCGTCAACGTCATTGGAGCGAGAGCCGCTCCAGTCGTTGACGCTTGAACAGTCCAGCTTCGTCGCCAGTCGCTGTGCGATAGTGCAGCGTCAGCGTGCGCGGACCATCCTCGGGATCCCAAGGGCGACACTCCTTCAGGTGCAGCGCTTTCTCTGTCGGATATCCAGCCTTGGCAAGAATACGGCGCACAGTCAGCGAACCGATTTGTCCTTCCGGCACCGGCTCGCGGCCATCTTTTAGAATTGCAAATCCGGCGGCTTCCATCTCTTCGAAAGTCCAGACATAGCCGGCTCCGGTTGCTTCGTTGAGTCGAAGCAGGAACAGGTCGTCCCTGCCTGCCTCGATTACTGCGCCCTCGTCCCGCTCGGTAAGGAGCCAGACATCACAACGCCGTGGATGTGGAAACGCACGACCGTCTAGAAGTTCAAGCTTCAAGTCCTTGGGTTTGGCCTTCAGCAGTTCTTGCCGCATGCCTCGGGTAATGACCCTCTCACGCTCAAACCCGTAGACCGCCCCGGCATAGCTGGTCCCAAACCGCAGCGATGCTTGATAAATCACATCCGGGCTGGAAATGCGCTGCACGTCCCAACCCTGTATCTCCATCTGGGCCGTGATCAAATGCGAAGGCAACAGAAAGTAGGAGGCAAACGCATCCGCTTCGCGCTCTTCCGGGGCAGCCTGACTATATTTTCTGCCATCAGCAATCGGACCTCGTCGCAGGATCTGTTCGTCGTCAACGTGAGGATCGTGGTCCAAGGTCAGATGACCTAGCTCATGCGCTGCGGTAAACCGTTGCATTCCAAGGGGGCGCTCCGTGTTCAGAATGATGCCGGCGGCGCCGTTCTGTTTCATGTAAGCCCCGAGAAGTTTGTCGAAAGGTTTGAACATCAAGGCAGCGCCTCGGCGATCTATGCAATCGAACACGTCCACTCGCCGAGCGCGCTTCATGCCATGATCATAGCCAAGGTCCCGAAGAAGGCGCATCGCGGCCTTCATGCCTCGCAGGATGGATCGCCGGTCTGCTGCCAGTGTCATCGGTCAGCCTTTCGCCCTCGCCTGCAGGAACTCTGCGAAACGCTGCAATTCCCGCCGGTCTGTGTTGGACAGGGCCGCCGCGGTGCGCGTGAGATACGCGACATCCGCCGGGACAGCGGGCTCGTCACCGGTGAAGTGCTGCACTGAACATTGATAGAGATGGGCGAGCTTCTTCAGTTCGAGCGCGCTCACGTTACGTTTGCCTTTCTCAATCTCCGACACGCCGGTACGCGGAATGCCGAGGTGTTTTGCCGCCTGCTCCTGCTTGAGGCCAATGTACTCGCGGGCTTCCTTCAGTTTCGACCCAAGGATTTGGCATTCATCCTCAGGCCCCGCAAAACCCATCTGTGGTCGAGTGTTCATGAGACAGTTTCTCCCTTCTCCTGCTGCATCCTGCGCCAGATATGACGGCTCCGCGCAAGGATGCCTTGAACGCAAGCTTCGACATCGTCGAAGCCACCTGGCGGCACTGCGCTTTCCGGCAACTCGATTCCGATTTCTGCTTCGACCCGCAAAATGACGCAGATCACGACCGGGGAATCGACTTCAGGGCGCCATCCAGATTTGGTCGGAGGGCGGTCTCTAGCGGCGGTCGCGATCTCGTCTCTGATGGCTGCCTCTACAACGGCTTCCGGGAACTCCATAGTCGCCTCGATGTCGATTTATCCAACATAAGTGTAGCATGTGTCCGATAATCCGACAAGAGAGAATCTCAGGGCCCTCCCAGAGCGCCCTTGAGCATCCAGCCCCCGAGACCGAGCGCGAGGGCAATCAGCGTGATGAGCAGATATTGTATGAACTCCATGTCGCTGCGCTGCCGCTCCAGTTTAAGGTTCAGGTCGCCTTCCAGGCTACGCTGCTTCTCGGAGAGGCTTTGCAGCGACAGAATTTCACCACTGATCCCGTTAACCAACTTGGAATCAATGCCGCTGAGGCCGTCTCCGGGCTTCTTCTTTAACTCGGTCTTTCGATCGAGATCTGCATACCACATCAAGAACAACTCCTGGCCTTGTGTCAGATGGAGTGGTTTCGGTCCGGCATTGAGCACAGAGAATATCAGCTCACCTTCATAACCAGGATCAACGTGGAACCCCGAGATGTTCACCAGCCCGCCGAACTTCATCCGCGCCTTGATCGAAATGAAAGCAATTGCATCGTCCGGAACGGACACCACTTCCTTGGTCGTCAGGAACCCGAACTGGCCCGGAGGTATTGCAAAGCCCTCGCCTTCGCTGAGCTTCTGCTTGCTATGGCGACTCGGGGAAACGACTTCGTGATCGGGGCTGACATAGACTTCATGGCCAACGTGCAGCGTGTAAGCCGCACAATCAATGGCTTCCGGATCGAACGGATTAATCAGTCCTGGAAGTTCCGTCTCGAGTTTCTCGCCTGACCAAAACGACGTTGGAAATTCCTTGTACCTGGGATCATTGCCGTCCCGCTTGTCAACTGGGTAATCGACCCCTCCTTAACGGTCAACAACAACCCGGCTTCTGGCTGCGATCTTCGTATGGTTCACCTTTCGATCCCTTGATGCTCTTCCGGCGAATCACGCAGCGGGCGCTATCTGCGCCACCGGCCAGCTGTCATAGGCGGATCGAAGCGGTTCAGGAGCGGCACCACGGCGGTTCACACGAGGTGCCCGGACTTGAGAAGCGACCGGGAGGCCAGCACGCCCCGGCCTCCGTCGCGGCCCTGGCTCAACCCCAAGCACTTCATCCGTGCCGTCACGGGAACGTCGTTCGCGGATTCCAAGGCACCGGAACCGGTCGCGATGCCCGCTTCGGTCGCCGCGCGGTTCCTGCGGCAGCTGTTCCGGAAACCGGTCAGCTGCTTACGGATGCCCTCGGCTCCCTTCCTCTTGCGCGGCAGGACACGCATCGCGTCGATCGCTTGGATGGCGGGGCTGCATCATCCGGAAGGATGGTGCAGCCCGACCAGCCCGGAAGTGCTGACATTTCCGCTCCCGACCGGCCGCATCCCGGCACTCAAGCGGCAGCCAGCCAGAGATCGACCGGGCTGCGCAGGCCTTCGTGGTCAACGCAGGGCCGGCGACAGACCGAGCGCGTCATCGACATCCCATGGTTCCCCGTCGCCCGGCCGTGCCTGAAGGTGATCCGGCTGAACCGGTCCTCCATGTCCTGCCGGTTGATGGCGTCGGGCGGCAGCCGCGTCCAGTCGCCGAGCTTGCTCCGCAGAACCTGGCGGTAGAGCCTCACGGTCTTTGCCGCACGGTTCGGATTCGCCTTGACGCAGGTCTCGAAGGCCTCGGCCAGCGTCGACACGCCGTGCGCCTCGGCCCGCTCTCCCGCTGAATCCCCGCCCCGCGCGACCTGCCCGGACGTGTCGCGCGCTTTCCTGCGCGCCCCGTCGGGGCCGACCGGTCCGTGGCGTCCGATGACGACGCGCCTGTTGGGCGAAATGTTGCGTGCAGCATTTTGCCCACCGTGCGGTTTGTCAGGGTGAGCTTCACTCGTGCCACGCGCTTGACTGACTTTCGGTCTTTCATGAGGCGCCGCCTGTCCCGCAACGTGCGGATCTGCAACACGCAAGTCAACACGCGAAATTCAGAAGGGGCCTCTTCCAGTCCGCTGCTGGCGGCCACTGGCAAATCGAAAGACTCACAACTAATTGAAAAATAGACAAATATGCAAGTAGTGTGTCAGACGAAGACTGGAGCGGACGTTGTTTCATCGTTGCGGAACCTGAAGCGCCACTCGACACCCCGTACCATTCAAAAGTCTCATCGTGAACGGGGACTTCCGGCGAGCGTTCTCATCCAACCCTATCATCTGGAAGAGAACGCCGCTTCCAGCCGGTCGGATGCTGGGCAGATGCCGCCAATATAGCTGTTTGCGGCGGCGCCGAGCGTCTGGAGCCAGTATTGGAATTCGATTCCTGCTTGTGGCGGAATTCACGGCCTCCCGAAGCGTCGGGATTCCGGACCGAGATGCATGGGAAATGAATCCGGAAAACCCAAGGGCAGTGGAGGCAGTCGGAAACAGTCAATCACGGAGGCGGCGCATCGCAGCACTGCTGTCGCACATTATGAATGCAGGACTCCAAGCCAAGGGTTCCCCCGAGTTTGCCCAAAAAACTCAAAAGGAGCCATGGCCATCCGCCGGCGCGGACAGTGCGCGTTACCGGTCGCGCAGTACCGGCTCAAGCCGCTTCGGCCGTGATCTCGGTCAGAACCGCATAAAGCGTTGCGGCATCCCCGTTCGACCTAAGCTTCGAGCAGACCGATGTGTCGCGCAGCGTTCGCGAAACCAGCGCCAAAGCCTTGAGATGGTCCACACCTGACTCAACCGGCGCGAACAGACCAAAAACCAGATCAACCGGAAGCCGGTCAACGGAGCTGAAATCAATCGGTCTATCGAGGCGGACGAACACTCCGATTACGTCATTAAGTTCGGCAAGCCGTGCATGCGGAAGGGCAATCCCTTTGCCGACGCCGGTCGAGCCAAGCGTTTCGCGGTTGGCGAGCGCCTCCGCCGCTTCCCGGCTCGCAACCCCATAGGCTTCCGCCGCCAGATCCCCCAGGATCTGAAAGAGCCTTTTCCTGTTCGACACCCCACTGACGAACCGAACCGCTCCGGGATCAATGATCGAAGAAAGCTCCATGACTCACCTGTTCGGCCAGAAGGCAGCGCACTCTGGACTTCATTCGGCGCTGCGCGGATCAACCCAGCCGATGTTTCCGTCTTCCCTGCGGTACACGACGTTAACGCCGGAATGGCCTTCGTTGCGAAAAACCAGAACAGGCGCGCCTGCGAGTTCCATCTGCATCACGGCTTCGCCGACAGACAGCGACGGAATCTTGGCCTCCATCTCTGCCACAATGATTGGCTGCAGCGACTCTGGCTCCTGTTCCTGTTCGGCCTCGGAATCCTGCCCTGCCTCTGAAGCCGCCAAAATATACGAGGAGGCGTCCGACAGTTCAACAGGAGTCGTTCGGGACCGGTGATGATCCTTCAGCCGACGCTTGTACCGGCGCAGCTGCTTGTCCATGCGTTCGCTCGCCTGGACAAACGCGGCGTGGATTTCATGCTCATGTCCGTGCGCCTGGGCGGTCAGCCCAGTCGAGAGATGAACAATGATTTCGCAGGCGAATTCATGCCCTTCCCGCGAAAACGTCACATGCGCATCGGTTGCCCGCTTTGCATACTTGCCAACGACTGCAGAAAGTCCGTCCTCGACGCGGCTCCTCAGTGCCTCACCGACATCTATCTGTTTTCCGCTGATCTGAAACTGCATAACGCCTCCTTGAATTCAAGCGCTTCGACCCGGCGACCGTCGCGGCCGCACATGGTCGGCTGTGAATGGCCGCTCAGTTTCCGCGCCCGCACTGCAAACCACCAGCAGTGGAACTGACCAATACCTTGCGGGAACGGGAACAGCGACTGTAGCAGGGCTCAGCATTGCCCCCATTTTGCAGCAGGACCGAATTCAACGTCAATGGAAATTCGACCCGCTCCGCCAGGGATTGACCGTGCCGCCTTCACCCTTGTGTGATCTTGAAACCAGGTCCGAGGAATACCCGGCGGACTTCCGTGTCATTCGTGATTTCTTCGGGTGTGCCGCTCTTCAGCATCCGACCGTCATGCAGGATGTAGGCACGGTCGACGATTTCCAGTGTCTCCCGAACATTGTGATCGGTGATCAATACCCCGATTCCTCTCGACTTCAGGTCCGTAACGAGTGAGCGTATCTCGCCTACAGCGATCGGATCCACACCGGCGAAGGGTTCGTCGAGCAGCATGTATTTCGGCTCGGAGGCGAGGCACCGTGCGATTTCCACCCGACGTCTCTCGCCGCCGGAGAGGGACAGGGCCGGAGCGCGCCGCAGGTGGCTGATGGAAAACTCCGACAGCAGCTCTTCCAGCCGCTCGCGCCGCCGGATGCTGTCCGCCATCGAAATCTCGAGTACGGCGAGGATGTTCTGCTCAACGTTCAGGCCGCGGAATATCGAAACTTCCTGCGGCAGATAGCCGATGCCAAGCCGTGCGCGGCGGTACATTGGAAAGCCGGTCACGTCAATGCCGTCGATCATCACCTGACCGCCGTCCGGACCCATCAGGCCCGCAATGACATAGAATGTGGTCGTCTTGCCCGAACCGTTCGGGCCGAGAAGAGCGACAACTTCGCCGCGCCCCAGATCAAGGCTGATGTCCCGGATGATTATCCTTTTTCGGTGCGTCTTGCGAAGGTTGGTGACATGCAGGCTAGGCTGTCCCACCATAACGTCAAGCTTGGGTGCTGTATCCATCAGTTTTCGTTCAGCCGCAGTATGGTCTTGACTTCACCTCCCGCCGTTCGGGTTCCGTTCTCAAGATTGTATTCCAGCGTATCCGCGCTGATAACCGTAATTCCCTGTTCAACCAGCACATTGCCGCTCATTATGAGGAGGCCGTTCCCCGGGGTGTAGACCGCCCGGTCCGCTTCGGCTGTTTCGCCTTCAGTTGCGAACGTCACTCTTTCCGACATATGGATTGCCGATATCCTTTCCTCTTCGGTCGAGGAATCCACTTCGCTTTCTAACCGCACCATACCGCTCATTATGACGAAGTTACCTTGGCGGACAACGACATTCCCGGAAAAGATAACGGATCCGTCCTGCTGGTCCAGAACCAGTTCATCAGATGTGATTTCAACCGGTGTGTCGCCGTTGAGACCTTCCATTCCAAGCCAGAGATCGGTGTTCTGTGCCAACGCCGGCACACTGGCAGCCATCGTCCAGAGAAAAAACGCGAAAAGCTTGATTGACGAACTTGAGAACACGGAACACCTCATTCCTTAGGGTCAAAATGCATGGTTACGTCACCTTTGAAAACCAGAACAAAATCGGACCCAGCATCTTCCTTCTGCTTCATCTGGAAACTGTTCGCAACAATGTGACCGGCTGGCGCGGAGACTTCGATCCTTCTGTCCGAGAAAATCCGCGCTTCGTCAAGCACAAGCTGCATTTCCTCGCTTTTCAGCACAATGTCATCTGAGGATTCCATGCGCGCGTTCCCTATCAAAGTCGCCAGCTTCTCCGAAACATCAAGATTCAGGCGGTCAGCGTAGACATAAATCCGGTCACCGTCCGGAGTGTCAATCTCGGCGCGCACCTTATGGCCGCGAAACCGTTCCGCATTCGAGGAGTCCTGTCCGTCCAGGTCTGGCGATACGGTCTCGGCGGACAGCCGGACTGCCACTCCATTGCCGGTGACGCCAAGGTATCTCGGAGTCCCGATCATCTGCTGGTCCAGCAGTTCAGCGACATCCACGTCCGAGTAAAGGAGCTCCTGCGCGGGTTCGACCACACGGGCTACCAGGAACAACGTCGATAGAATCGCCAACGCAGTCAGCGGAAGAAGAATCTTCAGCCATGCGATCACGCGGGAATAGCGGTCTTGGACTGCCATTTCTAGACGATCCCGGCCCTCAGGCAGTCATGGACGTGCAGGATGCCCACTGGATTCCGGCTATCGGCAGGCTCTACGACGAACAGGCACGTGATCCGGTGCTCGTTCATCAGGGCAACCGCCTGTTCCGCAAGCGCATCCGGCCCGATCGTGCGGGGGCCGGCAGTCATGACATCCCGGGCCGTCTTCTCGAGCAGGCCGGCCATATGCCTGCGCAGGTCGCCGTCGGTGACAATGCCGGCAAGTCCGCCGTCCTCGTCTCCCCGCACTCCAACGACGCCGAAGCCTCTGCGGGTCATCACCAGCAGCACCTCACCCATCGGCGTGTCTCCGGCAACGAACGGCGGATCTGCGTGCATCAGATCCCGAACCCTCGAAAGGCGGCCGCCGAGCCGGCCGCCGGGATGGAACTCACGGAACAGTTCCGGCGTAAACCGTCGATGCTCCATCAAGGCTATCGCCAGCGCGTCGCCCAGCGCGAGGGACATAGAGGTGGAGGTCGTCGGAACAATGCCTTTGCCGCAGGCTTCGTCGGCCGGTGGCAGCACCAGACTCACATCGCATTGCTGAAGAAGCGTACTTTCGCGGTTGCCGGCGATCCCGATCAGCGGAATTCCGAAGCGGCGGGTATACGCGACAAGGTCGGCAAGCTCCGGCGTTTCGCCTGAATTCGAGAGCACCAGCGCAACATCGCCCTGTGCCATCATCCCGAGGTCACCGTGACTCGCTTCCGCCGGATGGACGAAATGGGCCGGTGTGCCGGTGCTTGCGAATGTCGCGGCGATTTTCCTCGCGATGTGCCCGGATTTTCCGATCCCGGAAACAATGACACGGCCACGCGCCGACAAAAGCAGCTCACCGGCTTTGGCGAAGCTTTCGTCAATCGAGTCGGCCAGATGGCCCAGTGCCTGTGCCTCGCTCCGGACCACCCGCCGCCCGGCATCCAGAAAAGCTGTTCCGTCCATTTGATTCCACCAATTCGGCTCAGTGGGCGAAAATATCTGTGTCCTGCCAGCCCGCCAGATCGAGAAGCGCGCGGGCAGGCAGGAATTCGAAGCAGGACTGGGCAAGGTGCTCACGGCCTTCCCGAACCAGGCGTTCGTCCAGCCTGTCGCGCAGCCGGTGCAGGTAGAGGACATCAGAGGCGGCGTACTTGATCTGCTTCTTGGTAAGCCTGTCAGCGCCCCAGTCGCTCGACTGCTCCTGCTTGGTGATCTCGATCTTCAGCAGGTCACTCACCAGATCCTTCAGGCCGTGCCGGTCGGAATTCGTGCGGACGAGTCTTGAAACGATTTTGGTGCAATAGACCGGTGCAGCGAGCGCTCCAAAAGCGTAGTAAAGAACCGCAATGTCGAAACGCCCGAAATGGAAGAGTTTCAGCACGCCCGGATCGCTGAGCATTGAGCAGAGATTCGGCGCCTCTTCCTGTCCGGCGGCTATCCGCACGACATGGGCATCGCCGTCGCCGCCGGAAACCTGAACTGCACATAGCCTGTCACGGTAAACGCGCAGTCCCATTGTCTCGCAGTCCACCGCAACGACGGACCCGAGATCGAGACCGTCAGGCAGGTCGTTCTCATGAAGGAAGTTGGCCATGCGCCGATCCGTCCCTGATTGCTATACCAGCCTGCGAATAGTGGTTTGCGTTTCTTCTGTAAACATTTCCATCTGTGTCACGCCAGACTTGCGGCCAGTTCGGCGACAATTTCACCGACCGGACGGTCTATTTCGATGGCGCATCCCACCTCGTCCGGCCACAGCGGCTCGAGCGTGCTGAACTGACTCTCCAGGAGTGAGGCCGGCATGAAATGGCCGGTTCGCAGATGCATGCGCGCTTCAATGACCGCCCGGGCGCCGGTCAGGTGCAGGAATCCCGTTGGCTCACCCGACGACGTTCTGATTCGGTCGCGGTAGGTGCGCTTCAGGGCCGAACAGCCGATGATGCGCTTTCCACCGCCGTCGGCAAGCGCTTCCCCGACCTTATCGAGCCACGGCGCGCGGTCGTCATCGGTCAGGGGCGTCCCGGCTGACATTTTCCTGATGTTTGCCGAGGGGTGCAGGCTGTCGCCATCGATATACGCCGCGCCAATTCGGTCGGCCAAGGCCGCGCCGACAGTGGATTTTCCGCAGCCGGCCACCCCCATCACAACGAACAGGCGATGCTCAGAGAGAAGCGGTGATTCCGCCATCGACATAAAGGATGTGGCCGTTCACGAAACTTGAGGCATCCGAGGCCAGGAACACGCAGGCACCCACGAGTTCCTCGACCCGGCCCCACCGACCGGCAGGAGTCCGCCGTTCAAGCCAGCTGCAGAATTCCGGGTCATCCATCAACGCCGCGTTCAGGGGCGTTTCGAAATAACCGGGGGCAATCGCGTTGCAGTTCAGGCCGTGCCTGGCCCAGTCGGTCGCCATGCCTTTCGTGAGGTTTCCGACGGCGCCTTTGGTTGCGGTATATGGCGCGATGGACGGGCGGGCGAGAGCGGTCTGTACACTGGCGATGTTGATGATTCTGCCCTCGCCCCGCCGGATCATGTGGCCGGCAACCGCCTGGCCTACGTTGAAGACGGATGCGACGTTGGTCTGCAGCAATGCCTGGAATCTTTCGGCTGGAAACAGTTCCAGTTCCCCTCGGAACTGCATTCCCGCGTTGTTGACCAGAATGTCGACCGCGCCGACGTCGTGTTCGAAGCGGTCGACGGCAACCCTTGCCGCTTCGTGATCAGTGACATCGAAAGGAAGCTCGAAAACGTCCGCGCCTTTGCCTCGCAGTGCCCGGGCGACTTCTGAAAGCCGGTCCGCGTTCCGCCCGTTGAGAACGATTTCCGCGCCGGCTTCGAACAGCCCTTCGGCCAGGGCAAGACCGATGCCCTGCGAAGAGCCGGTAACCAGGGCCCGGCGGCCCGTCAGGTCAAAAATTGCCGCGCCTTTTGCCATCGCTGCCTCCACTTACCCTCGACACGACCTTCCGTTTCCCACAGTCTGTGCCTAGCACCGCAATCCAGCGAACGGAACACGGCACTTGGCGAAACCGGACATCCTGCAGCTTTCACCGTTTCCGGCCTGGGACCAACAGGCGCTTGAGGACGCGTTTACCATGCACTGCGTTGGCCAACTGGATAACGCAGGCGGAATTCCTGACGGAATCGGTCAGAGGATACGGGGAATCACTCCGAGGGGCGTTCACCGCGTGTCCCGCCAATTGATCGCGTCATGCCCCAACCTTGAAATCATCGCCGTCTTCGGCGTTGGCTACGACGGAGTGGATCTGGACGCCTGCCGGGAACATGGCGTTAAGGTAACCAACACACCGGATGTGCTGACCGGAGACGTGGCGGATCTCGGAGTGGCGATGATGCTGGCGCTGTCGCGGCGAATTGCTGCCGCACAGCGCTGGGTTACCGAAGGCGACTGGGCGAAACACGGTGCTTTCGCGCTGTCCCGCCGGGTTCACGGCCGCCGTGCGGGCGTCCTTGGACTTGGCAGGATCGGAATGGCAGTCGCCCGCCGTCTTGCCGGCTTTGACATGCGGATCGCCTATTCCGACCTGTCTCCTCGCAACGACGCGGCGCAGTGGGAGTTCGTGTCCGATCCGGAGGAACTGGCCTGCCGGTCGGACTTTCTGTTCGTCACCCTTGCGTCTACCGCTGACACGCATCACATCGTCAACGCGAAAGTCCTGTCCGCGCTTGGACCGGAGGGTGTGTTGATAAACATTTCACGAGCGGCGAATGTCGACGAGCAGGCGCTTCTGAGCGCCCTGGAATCGGAAGCGGTCGGCGGCGCGGCGCTTGATGTTTTTGAGGGCGAGCCACGCATTGACCCGAGGTTTCTGACCCTCGACAACGTATTGCTGCAGCCGCACCACGCCAGCGGAACTGCCGAGACCCGACGGGCGATGGGACAGCTGATGGTCGACAACCTCAAGGCTCATTTCGAAGGCCGTCCACTTCCGAATCCGGTGCTGGAACCTTGAAGGCGGTCGTCATACACGCGCCGAAGGATCTGCGCATCGAGGAGCGAACAGTATCCGCGCCAGGACCGGGAGAGGTGTTGGTCGAGATCGGTGTCGGTGGCATCTGCGGGTCTGACCTGCACTATTTCCATAACGGCGGGTTCGGGCAGGTGCGGCTGCGCGAGCCGATGGTTCTCGGCCACGAAGTGGCCGGGCGAATTTCCGCTATTGGCACCGGAGTTTCGGGGCTGGCTGAAGGCCAGCAGGTGGCCGTCTCGCCTTCACGCCCCTGCGGGGACTGCAGTTTCTGCCGGCTTGGGCAGCCAAACCAGTGCCTGAACATGCGTTTCTACGGTTCAGCCATGCCGTTTCCCCATATCCAGGGAGCGTTCCGGCAATTCCTGGCTGCAGACGCATCACAATGCGCTGACGCGACCGGGCTGTCGCCGGGCGAAGCTGCAATGGCTGAACCGCTCGCGGTATGCTTGCATGCCGTAGGAAAGGCTGGCCCGCTATTGGGAAAGACCGTTCTTGTAACCGGCTGCGGGCCGATCGGCGTCATGACCGTGATATGCGCCAGGCGTGCGGGCGCGGAGACCGTGATCGCCACTGACATTTCCGAATTCGCTCTCAGGACGGCGAGCGCCGCCGGGGCCGACCGAACCATCAACGTCGAGTCCGACGCTGATGGCCTCGCGGAATTCAGCGGCGGAAAGGGCAAAATCGATATTGCCTTTGAATGCTCTGGCGCGGAATCGGCGCTCGGCGCCGCCGTTGGATGCCTGCGCCCGAACGGGCTGCTGGTGCAACTTGGCCTCGGCGGGGATATGACGGTGCCAATGATGGCTTTAACCGCAAAGGAGTTACGGATACATGGTTCGTTCCGGTTCCACGAAGAGTTCTTCACTGCCGTCAAGCTTATGCGCAGAAAACTGGTTGAGTTGGGGCCGCTGGTCACGGCGACCCTGCCGTTTCACAGGGCCACGGAAGCGTTCGAGCTGGCAAGCGACCGCAGCCAGTCGATGAAAGTCCAGCTTGAGTTCACGTCGTGACAGCACGTCCGCTGATATCCAACACACAGGCCCGAAGTGTGTTTCTTGAGTGTCATGCGCTGACGCAGCCGACGGCTGGCAGAGTCACAGGCAAGACCGTCTGCGACGTCGTTGGGCGGCTTGGATTCGTGCAGGTGGACAGCATCAATACCGTCGCCCGCGCGCATGACCTGATTCTCCATTCGCGGCTGAATTGCTACCGTCCTGGCAACCTGCGCAGACCGCTGGAACGGGACCGAGCGCTGTTCGAGCACTGGACCCACGACGCGGCGATCATACCGAGCGAGTTCTTTCCTCATTGGCGCCTGCGATTTGACCGAGACCGCGTCCGGTTGCGGGAACGATGGGAAAGGTGGGGTCGATCCGGGTTTGAGGATCAGATTTCCGGCGTGCTTCGGCAGATTTCGGACTGCGGGCCGGTCTGTTCGTCGGACGTCAGGGAAAAGGACGTCCGCTCGAACGGCGGATGGTGGGAGTGGCATCCTTCCAAGACGGCGCTGGAATATCTTTGGCGCACCGGTGTCCTTATGGTGACCAGGCGCGAGGGATTCCGGAAATATTTCGATCTGACCGAACGGGTTCTGCCCGACAGTCTGAGTTCGCGACGCTACGACACTACCGAAACTGTTGACTGGGCGTGCAATGCGGCAATGGAGCGTCTCGGTTTCGCCACATCCGGCGAGGTCGCCGCGTTCTGGGATCTGGCATCCCCCTCGGAGTCAAAGAAGTGGTGCGCCCAGGCCGTGGCCGATGGCCGTCTCATCGAGGTTGACATCGAGTCCGCCGACGGAAGGCCGCGCCGAAGTTTCGCGGTTCCCGGGATTCTGGATTGCGATGGACAGGAGCCTCCGCAGCGAGTCCGGATTCTCAGCCCGTTCGATCCGTGCCTGCGTGACAGGAAGCGAGCCGAGCGGCTCTTTGGTTTCCACTACCGGATCGAGGTGTTCGTGCCGGAGCACAAGCGGGAATTCGGCTACTATGTGTTCCCGGTTATGGAGGGAAGCCGCATGATTGGAAGGGTCGACATGAAGCATGACCGTTCACGCGAGACACTGGATGTGCTCGCTTTCTGGCCCGAGGCCAGCACAAGGATGGGTCA
>JAJEAY010000255.1 GCA_022824145.1 Rhodobacter sp.
GACGGCAAACCTGTCCCGATGCGACTGGAATCCAATCTGGTTGAGGGGCATGAACTTCGCCAGATTGAAGCCGGCGTCGTAGGTTTCCAGCAGTTTCCGGTCAATCGGATAGAACATCAGGTATTTCGGGTCAGGATCCAGCTTGGTCCAGGAAGTTCCGTTCAGATTGGCCTTCTGAAGATGGCGATATTTTTCTCTCCGCGTGCCCCAGAGATGTGCGTGGAACACTTCTGCCATTGCGGGAGGCTTGGGCTTGCTGGCTTTGCGGCGCTTCACTCCGATCAGGATAGCCACGCCCTGCATGATATCGAAGACATTGGCATCCATCGATCCGTCAGGCGCCGTTTCCTTCTTCTTCGTGTTTCCATGTAGATCAAGAACATAGAGCTTGTCGAAGCTCTGCATCAGGTGCCAGCGCATCCCACGAAACGTTGGATTGTCGAGATAGCCATGGTTGGTGACGAACCCCAGAATACCCTCGCCGTTCCTTTCGATCAGATGCGATGCAAGGCGGATGAATTTGACATACAGGTCGTTAATCCATTTCGGGTTCCGCTCCTTTAGCTTTACCTTTCCGCCCGGCTCTTTTTTGTAGTCATCCATCAAACTGCCCATCCAGCCTTCCGACACTCCGCTTTCGCCCAGATACGGCGGATTCCCGATCACACACATGATCGGCATGTCGCGCTTGATGGTGTTGGCGCCTTTCGCCTCACGTGACAGCCACTGAGTAAATGGCAGCATCTGGTTGGCCGGTTCGCCCTCTTCCAGCGAGTTGGTCAGATAGACGGACAGGCGTGGCGGATCCTTGTGCGGCGTATAGCCCAGTTCGGTCAGGATCATATCCAGTTTCATGTGGCACATTGCGTAGGAAGCCATAAGAAGCTCAAACCCGTGCAAACGCGGGATTAGATCCTTTTCAATGTACTGCCCCCACATCCCCGGCGCGACTTCCTTGACCTTCGGAGCGATCTGTTTGACGACCGTCGCAAGAAACGTTCCGGTTCCGGTTGCGGGATCAAGTATCTGAACCCTGTGAACATCGCGCTTTTCAATGACGTTCTTGCCATCCTTCCGGAATTCTCCCTTCCGGGTTCGCGCCCGTTGGCCGGTATCCCAGTCAATGGTGACCTTGGAGGTATCGGCAAGGCCGTCGGGGAGGCCAAACTCCTTCTGCAACACTTCATCGACTGCACGAACGATGAAACTGACCACTGGCTCCGGCGTGTACCAGACTCCACGTGCCTTGCGTTTCTTGGGATTGTAGGCGGCTAGGAAGGTCTCATAGAAATGCAGGAACGGATCCTGCTGGCCTGTGAGTTTCCCGAATCCCTCCATCAGTTTGGCGACGTCACAGGCCTGGAAGACGCAGGCCAGGTCGTCGATGATCCACGCAATCCTGTCATCCAGTCCGTAGCCCGCCACATATGTAAACAGGGATCGCAGGAAGGGGTTTGACTTAGGCAGCAGATCCAGTGCCTCCCGTCGGCTGAAGCTGTCCAGTTCAGAATCGTGCAGGCGTGCGGCGAACATGCCGTAGGCAATGGTTTCGGCGTAGATGTCCGCGAAGTCTTCCGGTGTGATGTCGTGGATCAGGTTCTCCCTGAAGGCTTCGTATTGATCGGCCAATTCAGACTGCGGGCTGCCATTGTCTTTCAGAGTGTTGCGCAGGACATCCTTGATGAGGTTCGCCTTGCCAGCCATTCGTTCGGCGAGGTCACGCGGACTGGTGATTGTCTGGGGTCGTTGCGCAATAAAGTCGCGAAGCAGGTTTTCCAGCGAGTCGTATTGATCTGGCTTTGGGATCACGCCTTTTTGGATATCGGCGACGGTCACAGAGGCTGTCAGGTCGCCGTCCCGGAAAAAGTCCCAGTCAAGACCATTTGTGTAGATCAGATTGGGCAGGGCAGCCCTGTAACGATCCTGTTGAGACTTGTTGCTGCCTTTCATGCTCTGGATGCTGGTGTGCGGATCTTTCGCCTCCACATGGCCAACAACAATATCGCCCCTTGAAACGATGAAGTCCGGCGCACCGCATTGAACGCGCTTCGGTTCGTTCAGGGCTGTGACGCCGAGATCGGAAAACAGAGCCTCGAAGGCCGAGCGATAGGAATGTTCCGTCGCATTGCCGGTGGCATGGACTTCCTGAACCCGAAAAATAAAGTTTGATATCAATGTCACGGCGACCTCCGTTCGTTGAACGGCGCATCAGCCATATTTGGGTCTATCGGAGCAGCGTAGCTGAACTTCAATCTTGACGATGGGTCGGGGCAGATCAAGCCATCGCCGATCTGGATTGCCTGGCATGCTCGGACGCGGGAGGAACTTGACATAGTAAGTGGAGTCCTGATGCTTGATCCAATCTGGAATTCGAAAGGCACGACCCCGGAGAATCCGGGCCGCGCCCAGTTACGCAACGGGCACATGCCACCTTGCCCCGGAATCAAGCCCCTTGCAGGACATGAGGTTGCGGCGGAGTAGGCTGCGATTGACAAGGCGGGCGAGCGTCGACGATTCAGAACGGCCATCGACTCAGGAAACCCGGGATCACGACTGCCGTGACCAGAAGGCCAATCTGCCAGCGCATGTTATCCCTGTCGCGTTTTTCCATGTCGGCTCTCAGCCGGTCAATGGCACTTTCGGTTTTCGCAAGCGTTGTTTCCATGCGCTTCTCCAGAATGGCCACCTGCCAGTCGACTCGGTGAATGTCCGGCTAGTTGCCTGTGGCTTCACCTAAGTCCCATGTATAGCTGTTTGCAAGTGGATTGGCGCCAAGCAGGCATTTTCAACTTCTTCATGGGAAAGGGGTACTTGCCTTCCGGAGCATGGTTCTGGCCGGTAGCAGCGATCAGAGAGGCAGAAGCTGCTTTCAAGCCGTCCGATGCCTCACAACGGAGAACCGCTTGTTGAGCAGAACGGGTTCGGATTAAGAGAAATAATTCATCATGTTAAAGAGAATGACTGCGGAGACGAAAATCCCTGTTCCGCGCCGTCGCCGCTAGATGGCGGCGGGGCTTGAGGGGGTGCCGGCAAGCCGGCATGCAGGGCTGCCCCCTATGCTCTTCAATTGATCCCGTTCGTGCGCTGAAGCTCGCGCACATACGCGGTAATGGCCATGACCTCGGCGCGCGTGATACCTTCGACGGGCGGCATGTTCCCGAAGTTCCAGTGATGCGCACGGACGCCGTTCTGTGCCGCCCGCAGGAAGGCGGCATCCGCATGGTGGCTAGGCTCGTAGATGCGGTGGACCAGCGGCGGCGCCATCCCGTTGCGACCGGCAGCGTTTTCGCCATGACATTCCGCGCACATCGCCTGGAATCCGCGCTGCCCGATCTGTGCCTGTGCCGACAGGGTATCAGGCAGCCGCACCTCAACCATCGGCGAGCCTTGTGCGATTGCCTCGGCATCGGGCTGACCCTTCGAATACCGATGGCCGCCGTTGGAACTGAATAGCCACCATCCGGTTCCGGCTATCACTGCAGCCAGTGCTGTAAGGGTTATGACTTTTTCGGCTTTTATTTTTTCAGGCCCCATTTCCACTCCGATATGCGATATCCCGCCCTTCGAGGAGGGAAGGGCGGGCGGCGGCTCTTTCCGCCCCTTCAGCCCCAGGGATTCCGTCCGAAATCGGCTTCAGTCCCATCGGATGGGAGCGTAATCCTGCACTCAGGGGGGCGCAAGGTTATGGCGCCGCCTGCCGCGCCGAAAAAACCTGCCCCTTCCCGCCGCCCTGCATGAGAAGTTCCTCTGGATGGCGGCCGGAACCGACACTGCCTGGCACGCGCCGCAGCGCACCGCCCGGAACTGGTACGGAAAGTGGTGCCCGTTGCGGCCACTTTTGGAAAACGGTGGAAAAACAATATGCTGCGGAAAGAAGGTGGCGGAGACGAAGGGATTCGAACCCTCGAGGCAGTTTCCCGCCTACTCCCTTAGCAGGGGAGCGCCTTCGACCACTCGGCCACGTCTCCGCTGACCTCTCTAATGGTGGAATTCATGACAGGCAACCCCGGTTCGT
>JAJEAY010000146.1 GCA_022824145.1 Rhodobacter sp.
CGCGACGGCGACACGCTCGTGGTCTGGAAACTCTCCCGGCTGGCGCGCTCGCTCACCCAGGTCATCAGGACGGCCGCGGACATCGACCGGCGGGGCAGCGCCCTCAAGGTGCTGGCCCAGAACATCGACACAGGCACGCCCGAGGGACGGCTGTTCTTCCACATGACCGCGGCGTTCGACGAGTTCCAGCGGGAGCTGATCGTCGAGAACACCCGCGCCGGCCTCAAGGCCGCCCGCAGGCGCGGACGGCGGGGCGGACGGCCGAAGGCCATGGACGAACGGACCCTCAAGCACGCCGAGGCCATGCTCAAGGACACGGAGAACTACCCGTTCATCGGCGACGTCATCGACCAGCTGGATGTCGGCCGCACGGCCTTCTACCGGTATTTCCCGCCGGACCGCATCAAGCAGCTCAGGAGCGAACACGCCTGACTGCGATCATCCGTAAGGAATCCGGCGGAGACTGCCGCTACTCGCAGACGGTGCCGTCCCCGTCGGCATCATGCATGAACCGGTAGGCGGGATGGTCTTCTGGCACCGGCGCGATTCCGTGACGCCTCGCTTCGCTGCACGTGATGCGCCCGTTGCCGTTGTCGTCCCAAAGGCGGAGCGCATCGACCGGTTCGCCGGAACTCCCGGCCGGCGACGGCAGGGCGCCCTCGGGAAGCGGAACAGCGCCGGCCGGGACCGCAACCAACGTCCGGCCTGCCGTCGCCGTCGACGTAGTAGGCGGAACGGCGCCGGTCGGGACCGCAACCGACAGATTGACGTCGGCGCATCCGGAAAGCACGTCATCAAGCGCGGCGGCCTCGCGGCTGTCGATGGTCAGGCGGTACTTGAGCCGGACAGCCACGATGCGGCCGGCGAACCAGCAGCGGTTCATCCGCGGCTGCCATTCGGCGGCATCCAAAGCGCACTTCCCGCCTTTGCCGCATCGGTTCACCTCCGGCGCGGCCAGGGTCAGGTTGAGGAGGTCGGCGGCGAATCGCCGGCGTGTCTCGCGGTTCGCCGCGCACAGGCCGCTGTCATGGGCTTCGGAGACGGCGACGATGTGCTCGATGTCCGTCTGCCGCAGGCTCCCGTAATGCCGTCCCGTATAGGGCCCGTAGATCCATCCGCCCATCGCCGCGGCGATCTTCGGTTCCACCGACTGCGGATAGCGGTAGTCGGCGCGCGAGTAAGGCGAGCATCGATGTTCCGGCGCCACGACCAGGCCACGCCATCTGTTCTCCGAGGTCTGGGCCCCGGCGCAGACCGGCGCGAGGAACGCGCCGGCGACGCAGAAAGCTGCGAAAAGCCGGAGACTCAAACGAGTCCGCGCCGGAAAGCGCTCCCCTGCCGCTGCGGGGCGGGTCGCGGGGCCAGAACCGGCGAAGGGAAGGCATGCGTCACTCCGGATTCCTGATCGGGGCGGCGCGGCCATGAATCGCTCCTTTGATGTCCAGAGGACGTCGCAGCGGGTCATGTGAATGCCCTTTCAGTTGCCGGACCTCAGATCCGCGAAGGCAGGGGTCCCGGTTCCGGCAGCGCCCGAACTCAAAAACCTCATCGGCCAGCCCGAAAACCCAAGCGAACCCGAACCGCGCCCGCTTTGCCTTCTGGCCGCCCGGCGGCAATCGCCGCTGCCGAAAGCAAGCGGCCAATCTTTGGGAAAAACAGGGCATCAACTCCGGCAGCTGGCAGTTCAGGAAGAACATGCGATTCGCTCCCTGGCCTTCACGACATGAAATACTGGGCATGGATAGGTAACATGGCGGCTCCGATGGAGCGCGCAGCACGGCCTACTGTAGCTTCGCGAACCTCCGGCTTGACGATGCCCGTCAGGTCCACCACATCCAGCGATTCCCGTGTACGTTCGACAAGCCGTGTCCTAACCCAACCAGGAAACGCTCCGTCGACCAGAACCGCCTCAACGTCAACCACCGCTGCCACGGCGGCGGTGGCGAGAGCCAGATTCATGGCCGTCGTCGCAACCCACGCATCGACCTCAGAACGGAACGACGACCAGCAGTCCGGATTCTGGCGCAGTGCGTCCGGCCCCTCACCCCGGTCTGTCAGGACTCGCTGCAGACGGTAGAGCGACGCTACATCAAGAAGCTGGCAGACTCCGCCGCTCCCGTCCGGAACCGGCAACGAACCAAAGGCGCCAGCATTGCCGGAACGGCCGGTGAACACTTTGCCGTTCAGAACAAGCCCGCCGCCGATGAAGGCGCCAAGGAAAAAATACGCGAAGTCCGAGAGCTCGTGCCCCAACCCCAGAAGATGCTCGGCGACGCAGGCGGAAGTCGCATCATTCTCGAACACCGCTTCGAGTCCGGTGATCTCGGATGCCCGGGCAGCGATGTCCAGCGAACGCCACTGCTCCATGATAGTCTCCGGTGCGTCAACCTGCTGCAGCCAGTTCCAGAGTTCGAACGGCGCCGCGACCCCGATCCCTGCCAGTTTCCCCGCTACGTTCGGCCAGCTGTCAACTATCTCTCTGAACGCACCTTCAAGAAACGAACTCACACCGTCGGGTGTCGGATACCGGTAAGTGACAAGCCGCTCGTCGAGCCGCTTTCCCGCGAAATCCACTAAGACCAGTTCCGCTGCGCGGCGGCCGACATTGAGTCCGAGGGAATAAACGCCTGCCGGATTCAAGGAGACAGGAGTCAGCGGCTTGCCGACTTTCCTCTCTTCCTTGACTGCCGCATGGCGCGCCAGCAGGCCTTCCGATTCGAGTGAGCGGATGATGTTTGAAACCGTCTGGGCCGAAAGACCGGATCTGCGGGCGATCTCTGCGCTCGCCAAGGCGCCATGGCGCCGGATATACCGCATGACCAGCCTCGCGTTCTGGTCGCGCAGTCCGGACTGGTTGCTGCCGCTGTCAGATTCCCGAATCAGTCTGGAAGCCATGGAAAAACTCGTTTCGGCGTTGTGACAGGACATCCAGAATAACCCGCGAACAGGTCGCTGTCTATTTGTAAATAAATTTTATTTATTTATTGACAGCCATGCGAACCGTCTCTATCTTGCGTTCAGTCCCGGCTCTGTCTGGGAGAACTTCACACACTGTTGGGAGGACTTCATGAGAAAGCTCTTGATCGGAACCGCGCTTGGGGCATTCGCCTGGGCAGGAGCCGCCGCCGCTGACGGACATTCAGCAATCGTCTGCCTGATCACAAAGACGGACACCAACCCCTTCTTCGTAAAGATGAAGGAAGGCGCCACCGCCAAAGCCGAAGAACTCGGCATGACTCTCAAAGCCTACGCCGGCAAGATCGACGGCGACAACGAGACCCAAGTCCAGGCCATCGAGACCTGCATCGCCGATGGCGCGAAAGGCATTCTGCTTACACCCTCGGATACCTCCGCCATCGTGCCTTCGGTCACGCAGGCCCGCGAGGCCGGGATCCTTGTGATCGCCCTCGACACGCCGCTTGACCCGATTGACGCAGCCGACGCCACTTTCGCCACCGACAACTTTCTCGCCGGCGAACTGATCGGCCAGTGGGCAGCGGCAACGCTGGGTGACGACGCTGCGAACGCCAAGATCGGCATGCTTGATCTCGCCCTCAACCAGCCGACTGTCGGAGTGCTTCGCGACCAGGGCTTCATGCAGGGCTTCGGAATTGACCTTGCCGACCCGAACAGGTGGGGCGACGAAGACGACCCGCGCATCGTCGGGCATGACGTTACCGCAGGCAACGAGGAAGGCGGACGCAGGGCAATGGAGAACCTGCTGGCGAAGGATCCGATGATCAACGTCGTCTACACAATCAACGAGCCTGCTGCGGCTGGCGCGTATGAGGCGCTGAAGGCCATCGGACGCGAAAACGATGTGCTCATCGTGTCCGTTGACGGCGGCTGCCCCGGTGTCCAGAACATCAAGGACGGCGTCATCGGCGCAACCTCTCAGCAGTATCCGCTCCTGATGGCGTCGCTTGGCGTTGAAGCTGTCAAGAACTGGGCCGACAACGGCGCCAAGCCTGAAAACACCCCAGGCAAAGACTTCTTTGACACCGGTGTCGCGCTGGTGACCGACCAGCCTGCCGAAGGCGTCGACTCCATCGATACCGATGAAGGCACTGCGCGCTGCTGGGGCTGATCGCGGACAAACAGATGCGAAGGGGCGCCCGATCGCCCCTTCGCGGTGGACGACCACCGATGAACAGGGATAGACTCTGAACTTGACCGCAGCGAAAATGCAGTCAGTCACCAGGGGAACCTATGTCAAAAGTCCCGAACAACAGACAGGAATTCGAATCCTCGCTCGGCAGGGAAACCGAAACTGTCGTCGAATTCGACGACCCCCGGACCGGCGTGGTCTACAGGATACAGCACATCCTCCATCTTAACCCGTCGCTCGTGCCTCTAATCGTACTTGTCCTGTCCATCGCAGTCTTCGGCCTGCTGCTGGGATCAAAGTTCTTCTCACCCTTCGCGATGACGCTGATTCTGCAGCAGGTGCAGATCGTCGGCATCGTTGCCGCTGCCCAGTCACTGGTGATCCTGACCGCTGGCATTGACCTGTCCGTCGGTGCGATCATGGTGCTCAGTTCCGTGGTCATGGGGCAGTTCACGTTCCGCTACGGCATTCCGGTTCCACTGGCGGTTGTCTGCGGGCTTGCCTGCGGCACGCTCTGCGGGTTCATCAACGGTTGGCTCGTGGCACGGGTCAAGCTGCCGCCGTTCATCGTTACGCTTGGCATGTGGCAGATCGTTCTGGCATCGAACTTCCTGTATTCGGCCAACGAAACCATCCGCAGCCAGGACATCGCCGCCGAGGCCGCGCTGCTGCAGTTCTTCGGCAACAAGTTCAGTATCGGCGGCGCTGTCTTCACGCTGGGTGTTGTGTTCTTGGTGCTTCTGGTTCTCGTTCTTGCCTATGTGCTTCAGCACACCGCCTGGGGCCGTCACGTCTATGCCGTCGGAGACGATCCGGACGCGGCGGAACTGTCAGGAGTCGAAGTCAGTAAGGTTCTGATTTCGGTCTATATGCTCAGTGGCCTGATCTGTGCCTTCGCTGGCTGGGCGCTGATCGGACGAATCGGATCCGTATCCCCGACCGCAGGTCAGCTCGCGAACATCGAATCCATAACCGCTGTCGTGATCGGTGGAATCTCGCTCTTCGGCGGTCGCGGCTCGATCATGGGCACTCTCTTCGGCGCTCTGATCGTTGGTGTATTCACACTGGGTCTGCGCCTGCTCGGCGCCGACGTACAGTGGACCTATTTCCTGATCGGCGTTCTCATCATTGCCGCCGTAGCCGTCGATCAATGGATCAGAAGGGTGTCGGTCTGATGGAACCCATTCTTGCAGCCAGAAGCCTGGTAAAGCGATTCGGCCGTGTCACCGCCCTCGACCACTGCGATTTCGAACTCTATCCAGGCGAAGTCCTTGGAGTCATTGGAGACAACGGCGCCGGCAAATCGACATTGATCAAGGCGGTTTCCGGGGCACTCGTCCCCGACGACGGCGAAGTCTATCTGGAAGGCAGGCAGGTGCAGTTCACCTCGCCGCTCCATGCCCGCGAGCACGGGATCGAAACGGTCTACCAGACGCTGGCGATGTCGCCCGCGCTCTCGATCGCGGACAACATGTTCATGGGACGGGAGATTCGGAGACCCGGCTGGCGGGGAACGCTCCTGAGGCAGCTTGACCGGCCTGCAATGGAGAATTTCGCCCGGGAGAAGCTCACCGAGCTCGGGCTGATGACGATCCAGAACATCAAACAGGCCGTGGAAACGCTGTCCGGAGGCCAGCGCCAGGGCGTCGCCGTGGCACGGGCCGCAGCCTTTGGCTCAAAAGTCATCATTCTCGATGAACCGACAGCGGCGCTTGGAGTCAAGGAAAGCCGACGCGTTCTGGAACTCATTCAGGATGTCCGCGCCCGCGGAATTCCTATAATCCTGATCAGCCACAACATGCCGCATGTATTTGAAGTCTCGGACCGGATTCACATCCACAGGCTTGGCCAACGGCTCTGCGTCGTCAATCCGAAGGACTGTTCCATGTCAGACGCAGTGGCTTACATGACCGGCGCGAAAGAACCGCCGAAAGCCGACGCCGCTTAAACGGAAAACCGGCCATCCTTCGGGTATCAGGTCGGAACAATCGCCCCATGTGACTGAACGACCAATGACGCCAGCGCGTGACCGGTGCGCATAGCTTCGGCCTGGCTGCCTCCCTTCACCGTCTCCGCCAGAAAACCGGCGTTGAAGCTGTCGCCCGCCGCTGTTGAGTCGACGACTCCGCTCGCCGGAGCAAAAGTCAGCCCGTCAACGGAACAGTCGACCGCAACCGGTCCAGCGGAGCCCCGTTTGAGGGCGCCACACCGAATCCCGAACCCGCGCAGCCGGTCGAGAACCTCCCTCTCATCGCTCTCACCGTGGATTTCCAGTTCGTCGTCAACTGACGGAAGCGCGATGTCGACGCAGGACCACATTGCGAGATTGGCCTGCCGAGCCTCCGCAGCGCTTCCCCACAGCTGCGGACGATGGTTGCTGTCGAATGCAACCAGTCCGCCACATGCACGGAAGTCGTCCAGGGTGAGCATCATCTGGCTCCGCACCATCGGCCGCAGTATCGCTAGGGTAATGCCAGAAAGATAGACCAGATCGAACTCATCAATGACATCGAGACCCACACGGGCCGGTTCCGAAAACAGCGTCCGCGCCGCACTGTCTGAACGCCAGTATGTGAAGCTGCGTTCGCCGCAATGGTCAGTATCGATGGCATACAGCCCCGGCATCCTGTCCGCGCGTCGCTCCAGATAGCCAGTGCCGACCCTATGTGCGGCCATATGCGCCTCAATCCGATCGGAAAACCGATCCTGACCCAACGCCGTGACGAAAGAGACCGACGCGGTGTCGCCGAGAAGCCGCGCAAGATAGACCGCCGTGTTGTAGGTGTCGCCGCCGACATTCAGCTGCGCCTGGCCATCACCGTCGGTGACGAGTTCGATCATCACTTCGCCGATACAGGCGATATCCAGAATGCGGTCTGTTCCGTGAATCATCCTTCACCCTCCGAAGCTCTTTCACTCCAATGTCGAGATACACGGTCAAGGGATCCCGGACCCACAGTGCCCCGAAACTGCATGAGGATTCCAGTTCCGGCATGCGCACCGCCAGCCGAATTTACGGGTTCGCCTCCAAGTACCCTCGTTTGCAGTCGCCACCGCAACGGCAATTCTGCGTCCGTCGCCGGAGATGTCACCGACAATACGGCAGGACCGCTGCGGCCCGCCATTCCGAAATGCGCTGAACGCGGTCATTTCAACAGCTGGAACAGGACAGGCCATCCACCGTTCCCGATCTGAATTCCGAAGGTGGATGTCTTGGGCGTTGGGGATTTGCATTGACTGAACACGCCGATTACTTTGCATTCTGCGGTGACAGTGATGACAACAATGCGTTGGGGCCAGTCGGCAAGACGCGCCGCGATTGCCGAACCCGGGATTCAGATGGCAGGCTGGAGGTGACATGGCGAACATCATGCTGGCGCGATCGCGGCTGTTCAAAGTGCCTCTTGCAGAGGTCTTGACCGATGCGAAACACGGCGACCACACCCATTTCGAGCTCGTAACCGTCACAGTTGAGCTTGACGACGGGTCCAAAGGAACCGGCTATACCTATACCGGCGGCAAAGGCGGCCATGCAATCAAGGCGATGGTTGACCACGATATCGCGCCGTTTCTGCACGGCCGGGACGCCGGCGACGTGGAGTCGCTCTATGAAGCGATGCAATGGCACATCCACTACGTTGGTCGCGGAGGAATTGCGTCCTTCGCGATCTCTGCCGTCGACATTGCGCTTTGGGATCTTCGCTGCCGGTCCGCGCGACTGCCGCTCTGGAGGGCGGCAGGCGGAGGCGCGCAAAGGTGCAAGGCGTATGCCGGCGGGATTGACCTTAACTTTCCATTGCCGAAGCTGCTCGACTCAATCAGCGGTTATCTGGATCGCGGCTTCAACGCGGTGAAGATCAAGATCGGCCAACCGCAGCTCGCGACGGACGTCGCGCGCGTAAAGGCGGTTCGCGACCTCATCGGTCCCGATGCCACGCTAATGGTCGACGCGAACTACTCCATGAGTGTTGTCCAAGCCATAGAGGCGGCGGAGGCATTCCGGCCTTTCGATCTACTGTGGTTCGAAGAACCGACAGACCCGGACGACTATTTGGGATACGGGAGAATCGCCGATGCAACGGAGGTTCCGCTGGCCATGGGCGAGAACCTGCACACTATCCACGAATTCGATCATGCGTTCAGATATGCGGGTCTGGGCTTCATCCAGCCAGACGCCTCGAACTGCGGCGGCATCACGGGCTGGCTGCAGGTCGCGGAGCGTTCCAGGAAGCATGGCATTCCGGTCTGCAGCCACGGAATGCAGGAACTGCATGTAAGTCTGGTCTCGGCCCAGCCAAATGCCGGATGGCTGGAGGTTCATTCATTTCCGATAGACCGTTACACGAAGCATCCTTTGGTTATCGAAAATCAAATGGCCGTCGCTCCCGACAATCCTGGAATCGGCGTGCGGTTCGACTGGCAGCAGCTGGAGGCATTTGAAGTTCGGCGTCGATGAGCTGAGCGGCAGACCCGGCGGTGAATCGTCAACGCTGCAGAACTTTCCTCTGAAATTGGTGTCGGAACTCGGACAGCAGAATGGAGCAGGTCTCAAAGCAAGCGATCTTCGGTGCCTCATCGGTCATGGTGGCGCGGACGTACGCGCGTTACCAAGCCAATGCACATGACCGCGCGGGAATGATAGAAACTGCCGCACCTGCCTGAAACAACGTCTGCCTATCAGGCCCTGTCGATTCCGAGGATATCCCTGTAACCAGCCAAGGTTTCGGTCGGTAAGATCAAAGCCTCGCTGCTGCTGTCACATCACGGCGGACCGAACCCCTATTGGAGGCGCTCATTCGCCAGGTAGTCTTCCCTGTGGGCCAAAGGCAGCCAGACGGCACGCGGCGCCTCACGGGTAAGTCGCCCATTGGACACCGAGTTCCGAGCGACATAAAAAAGTGTGTTGCCGACATGGCAAGACCAATTTAATCATGGCGCATTCGGGCATCCTGCCCAGCACGGCCAAAGAAAGCACGCCGTGCGCAACAAATCGAGGAGGATCACCTACATGAGCTTTGTCAGTAGACTCTCAGTCGCGGCGACGGCCGCCGCCATTGCCGCCGGTATGACGCTCTCGGCTACCGCGCAGACAACATCGCTGCGTATCCAAACGCACTTCTCGCCCGAGACGCTCTCAGGCCAGATGGCCGCGAAGTATGTCGAGGACATCACCGCAATGTCCAACGGCGAGATCGAGATCGAAATGTTCTACACATCCGCCGTCGTGAAATCCGCCGAGACCTTCGATGCTGCGGCTACCGGAATTCTCGACTGTGACATGACCGGAGGCGCTTACCAGACCGGGAAAAATCCCGCGTTCCAGTTCACCGGCGACCTGATGGGCGGTTACTCCAACCCGTATCAGCAGATGGCATGGCTTCTGCATGGCGGCGGGCGCGATGCGGTTAACGAGCTCTACAACGCTCACAACATGGAATTCGTCGGATGGTGGATCCCAGGCCCAGAGTCGCTCTCGTCGACCCGCCCCATCCGTGGCGTGGAAGACTTCAAAGACTGGAAATTCCGTTCGCCTCCGGGAATGGCGACCTTGGTCTTCAAGAACCTTGGCGCATCGCCGATCGTGATGGATTTCAACGAGATCTTCACGGCACTTGAAACCGGCATCATCGATGGCGCCGACGCAGCGAACCTGACCAACAATGTCGGTCTCGGTCTTTATGACATCGCCGAACATACGAACTTTCCTGGCTTCCATTCGATGCCTGCTGACCACCTTGCCTGCCGTAAGGACATCTGGGACGCGATGCCCGCTCATCACAAGGCGATCATGACAGTAGCCATGGACGCGCTTGCGCTGCACAACGCGAGCATTAACGAGGTCAAGAACGCCCAGACCGCGAAAGAACTGCGCGAAAAAGGCATCAACCTCTACGAATGGTCGCCTGAGGAACTCGGAAAATTCCGCCAGGCCGTGAAGGCTGGCTGGACCGAATTCGCTACGACACCGGAAGCGAAGGCTCTGCTTGAAAGCCACATCAAATTCCTTACGGGCCTCGGCGCGATGTAATCGGGATTCACTTGGGTCTTGGACCAAGGCGGCGGGGACATCTGGCCCCGCCGCTTTTTTTATCTGGTCCTGGTCCAAGCGGGTTGCCAAACGTTCGACTGAACTTGCTGTGGATTCCTCCAGCACGGACAGTACAGGCTCTGTCACCAGCCAGTCCCAAGCCTCTGGCTCAATTCCCAAAGCGGAAATCAAGCCAGGTTCTGGCCGAATTTGGCCACACATATCCGCAAGCGCATCTAGGGCGCCACGGCTGCTGTGTGGAAAAGGGTCAGAAACGATCCCATAAGTCCCGCAGTCACTCTGCGTCTGGAGGCTGACAGTCACGGGTGCCGAACCGGTAACAGTCTCCCTCACGAGGACGTCTTGGTAAAGGGCGACGAGGCACCGGAACTCGCCGGCTGCTTGCTGCTGGCCCACTCCCATTTTCTGGCCCTGAAACGCTTGACGTACGGGCATTGGTTCGAGCTGTCGGGCAAGGACACCGGACATTCGGAAATCTGGACATCTGAAAGAACCTCACGGGTGCGGCTGGACCTGCGGGGCGGCTTGTTCATCGCAATCCGACAGCAGTTGAGTGCTGCCCACGATTGGGAGCCAGACGCCTGAGTTCATACCCTCTAGGAAGAATCCTGATGGCGTCAGCCCGTCGACGACAGATGGAAGAACTCACGGTCTTCTTCTGAACGCGCCTCCACCCCTTGGTTCTCCGGGACGATCGCGGATTCAGTCGGCGGAAAGCGGTCAGGACTTCCCTGCTCGGCAAGACTTCTTGGGAACCGGACCAAACTTGTCCTTGACATCCTCCGAAAGGTCATGACTGTCACTTCAGCAAAAAAGGCGCCCTAAGCACCGATACAAAACGCTTGCGAAAGAAGCATTGTCGGCCACAACGGGCTGGATGGAGGGAAAGGCATTGGAACAGAAAACAGGCGGCCTTTGGGAATGGCTTGTCCCAGGGGCGCTTCTGGTATGCGCGGGCTGGGCGGTCTGGCACACCCCCGCCTACATTCTTGACTTCATTCCACCGGAGAACCAGAGCCTGCAGGACCAGATGAGCGAGCTCCACAAGCGCAAGGACGTAACACCGGGCCTGGGCGGCGTGTTCGGAGGATATGCGGATTTTCTTGACTGGCTGGCTCTGGTTCTGATCCCGATCTTGTTCGCGATTGGCGTCCGCACAGTGAATGTCGCGCATATGGAATTCCAGAACTACCGTTCAATCGATCGGATCGCGCTGTTTTTCGGGCGTATTACAATGATCATGATCATTTCAATGACGGGCGTCATGCTGTATGAGGTCTTCCTGCGCTACGCGCTTGAACGCCCGACACTCTGGGCGAACGAGCTGACACTTTGGATCGCCGGATTTGTGTTCCTGCTGTCAGGTCTCTACGCGATGCAGCAGCGCTGCCATATCCGGATATTTCTGTTTTACGACATGGTTCCACGCTGGGCCCAGCGACTGTTTGACTCCGTCTGGGCGGCGCTCTTGGTCGTCTTCGCCTTCTTTCTCGTGTTCGGGAGTTTCCAGCAGGTCTTCGTCATAAAATTCTACAAGTGGGAAATGTTCGGCACCGCATTCGATCCACCCATTCCTGCCACGGTGCAGCCTGCGGTTCTGATCGTCGTGGTGCTGGTTGCGATTCAGGCAGTGCTGAACCTGATTGCCGACTGGAACCTGGAGCCGGAAGTCCACACGGCCGCTGACGATTTCGACGAAGACGAACTTGAGGCCATAAAGCGCAGCGTGGGAGCAGACTGATGGATGTCGGAACAATTTCAATTGTCCTCGTACTGGGGCTGATAATCCTGCTCGCCATCGGCATGCCGCTGGGTTTCGCAAGCGCGGTTCTCGCGCTTCTCGTTATGGTCATGAAGTTCGAGCCCGGGCTTCTTCTGAATCCTCTCAGTTTCGGCGAGGGTCTGCTGACAGGTCGCCCGGGAACAGGGCCGTTATACATTCTGACACAGAAGATATTCGATCTCCTGACGGAATACGTCCTCATATCCGTGCCGTTATTCATCTTCATGGCCGCGCTTCTCGAGCGCTCGGGCATCGCGAAGGAGATGTACAGCTCGCTCGACTACTGGCTGAGCCGCGTGCGCGGCGGAATTGCGATCGTGACATCGTTGATGGCCGTCATCATGGCAGCGATGTCGGGAATCATAGGCGGCGAAGTGGTTCTGCTCGGCCTGATCGCGCTGCCGCAGATGCTGCGGCTGGGCTACAACCAGAACCTTGCCATCGGCACCATCTGTGCCTCCGGCAGCTTGGGAACGATGATTCCGCCGTCGATTGTCCTGATCATCTACGGACTGATCACGGAGACGTCGATCAAGGCGCTGTTCACCGGAGCATTCGTGCCGGGTTTCATGCTGGCAAGCTTCATCATTCTCTACATCGTGATCCGGACACAGATGAATCCGGATCACGCGCCCCTGCCCGATCCCAAGCCGGGCGACCCGACGGGCCTGCAGAAGCTTGGCCTGTTCGGTGCGTTTCTCAGCATCCTTCTGGCAGGCGTCTCGGCACTGCTGCTGCTGCGCGCGGCATACTTCACCGTTACCGGGCAGAACCAGAATATCGACGAAAGCGTGGACCCCATTTTCCTGGGCATGCAGCAGCACCTCCCCTATCTGGCAGGCTACCTGCTGGCGGGTCTCGCTCTGGCGTTTCTGGTCTTTGGACGCGAGCGCGTTCGGGTGGGCTGGGAGCACGGGAAAGGCCTCGTGCCACCCTTCACAGTAATCGGGGTTGTGCTCGGATCGATCTATGGGGGCATTTCGGGAATTACCGAAGCCGCCGGAATGGGTGCCTTCGCGGTGTTCATGATTGCCCTGTTCAGGGGCGAGGCTTCGATCGGGCTGGTCTGGGACAGCCTGATGCGCACGCTTCGTTCCACCGGAACGATCATTTGGGTGACGGTTGGCGCTGCCGCACTGTCCGGAGCCTACACCTTGGCGGGCGGGCCGCGATACATCGCCGACCTGATCGTCGGAGCCGAGATGCCGACCATGCTGGTTCTGCTGACCATGATGCTGATTCTGCTGTTCATGGGAGCGTTCATGGACTGGGTCGGGATCGTACTTCTGATCATCCCGGTGTTCCTGCCAATCGTGCGCGCCATGCCGATCGAGGAAATCGGCATTATCGGCCAGCTTGAGCCTCGCTTTGTCGCAGTATGGTTTGGAGTCCTGTTCTGTATGAACATGCAGGTCAGTTTCCTGTCACCGCCATTCGGGCCAGCGGCGTTCTACCTGAAGTCGGTTGCGCCGCCGCACATCTCGCTGACGGACATTTTCCGGGGCTTCCTGCCATTCATAGGCGTTCAGCTAGTGGCACTGGCGGTACTCCTGATCTGGCCGTCCATCGTGACGCTGCTGCTGTAGCCTGCGGCCTGAATCTGGGCGCTTCGAAACGGGCGGTCGCGCTGTCCTGACGGCGCACCGTCCGGGAGAACAGGGAATATTCCTGGTTGACCTCATATGAAAGCTGGTGTACCAAATGCCAGATAACCTGCATGGAGGCTGGGCACCATGCTGTTGGCAGAACATCAATCAAAGGAGTTGATCGCCCAGTACGGCGTTCCGATTCCCGAAGGCTATGTCGCGGATTCGGCGGCGGCAGCAAAGGAGAAGGCACTCAACATTGACGGGGGCCGCTACGTCGTTAAGGCCCAGATCACCGCCGGTGGCCGCGGCCTTGCGGGCGGCGTCAAGTTCGCGGCGACCCCGTCCGCGGTGGCGCAGGAGGCCAAAAGGCTCCTCGGAATCAAGCTCGTGACCGAACAGACCGGCTCGGATGGCGAGACCGTCGAAGCCGTCTATGTTGAAGCAGCCCGGAACATTGCCGAGCACTTTTTCATCGCTATCGTCCTTGACCCGTTGACCGGCGCACCTTTGCTGCTCGCTTCGCAGGAAGGCGGCATCGCGTTCGAAGAACGCGCAAGGATGGACGCCGACACGGTCAAGTCCTTCAAATTGACCGAGGGCGACGAGGCGCTTGGAAAGTTTCTCTCGGATCTTGGCATCAAGGGCGCCAAATCGCTTGACGCGGTCACTGCGGCATACCGTGCCTTCCTCGACCACGACATGCTTCTGCTTGAGATCAATCCGTTCGCGAGAACCGCCAGCGGCGAGTGGCTGGCCGTTGACGCAAAGGTCGCCTTAGACCGAAACGCCCTGTTCCGACATCCCGAACACGAATCCCTGTTCAGCGCCCGTGCGCTTACGGGCATTGAAGCGGAAGCAGCCAGGAGCGACATCAACCTGGTCAAGCTCGACGGTGACATCGGTGTGGTCGTGAACGGCGCGGGACTTGGTCTCGCGACCAACGACATGCTTGTCGACGCTGGCGGACGTCCTGCGAACTTCATGGACATCAGGACCACCGCGAAGAGCTTTGACATAGCTCGGGGCGTCGAGCTTCTGCTCAACGACCAAAAGGTAAGGGTGATCCTGCTCAACGTACATGGCGGCGGCATGACCACCTGCGACACGGTCGCTGAAGGCGTAGCGTTCGCCTATTCGCGGAACAGCCGGAAAGTTCCGGTTGCAGTGCGTCTCGCCGGCCAGAACGCCGAATGGGGTCTGCGGATACTTAAGGACCGCAGGGTTCCGATCGAAGTCTTCAGTGACATGACCGGTGCGGTGATACATGCGGTCAATCTGGCGAAGGGTTCAGGCTGATGGCTGTCTTTGTGAACGACGGGACACGGGTGCTGGTGCAGGGAATAACCGGTCGTGCCGGCACCTTCTACACCGATCAGATGATGCGATATGGAACCGAGGTTGTTGCTGGCGTTCGTCCGGGAAAGGGCGGCACGACACATCTGGGACTTCCGGTGTTTCACTCTGTCGCCGAAGCGGCGGCTGAAACAGGCGCCAATGCCAGCCTGATTGTCGCGCCTGCACCCTCGGCAGCAAGCGCCATGATTGAAGCGGCAGAGGCGGGGCTAGGCATCGCCGTCTGCATTACTGAGCGTGTGCCACAGCACGACATGACACGCGTCAAGTCAGCCCTGACAGAATCGGAAACGGTCTTAATCGGGCCGAACAGCCAGGGCATACTTACCCCCGGAGCCTGCAAGATCGGAGTCATGCCAACGATCAACGCCAGGCCGGGCAACATTGGAATCGTTTCCCGCTCGGCATCCCTGACCTCGGAGGTGCTCGCAGGGTGCAGTGCGGCGGGCCTCGGTCAGTCCACAACCGTTGGCATCGGCGGCGACATGCTCCACGGCCTGGGCTTTGTGGAGTGCCTCAAACGGTTCGGGAACGACCCGGAGACAGAAGCGGTCGTGTTGATCGGCGAGATCGGCGGACGCGAGGAAGAGGACGCGGCGGATTACCTGAGCCGAACGGATTTCAGGAAGCCGGTGATCGCCCTGATTGTAGGCCGCCGCGCCCCGCAAGGGCGCCGGATGGGCCATGCCGGCACACTCTCGGTGTTCGGTCTGGAAGGCGCCGCAGCGAAGATCGCTGCCCTGAACTCTGCGGGCGCGTTCACCGCCAACCATGCAGACGATGTCGTCCCTGCGATTCGCCGTGCGCTCGGAACTTGAGGGACCGATCCGGACTCCGCTGCATTCACCGCACATGCGAATCCCCTCGGATCGACGGTTTTCTCCAGATCGTGACGCTTGCCTGCCATACTCTTCGGCTCACGACTTGCCGGCAAGTCAATCCGGAGGGACAAGTCACACGTTCCGCTGTTTCCTGAGGATATCTGCCTGCACTGCGTGACGCGTGAATCCGTAGACAGCTTATCGGAACCGGCTTGGAAATTCGGATGCTCTACCAGCAGGAGGGCTTGGACCCGGCGATCTTTGCCGCCAAAAGCCGGGCATCTAGCAAACCGTCTTGGCGCCAGCCATGCCTTGGTGAAAATGCCAGCAGAGATCACTCGATCACGGATGTCACGGGCCAGCTTAGCCCTTCTTTAACATATAGCGAGAAATATCGTTTGCAAACAATGGCATGAAATTCCGAGCGGCACTACCAAGTGACCGCCAGACCTGTTCAGGCTGCGTTTCGTGCGGATTGCCGGCCGGCTTTCAGACGATGGACGTGCGCACGGTGGCGGAATCCGCATGGCTTGGCAGATTTCGGCTGGGAAGCCGTCCGGATCGGCGATTTTCCGCAGGTCTGGGGTTCTCCCATCGGCTCTTGCGAGCGCCGTCGGGGGCGGCGCCCGTTCTTATAGAGCGGATTGGAATGAGCGGCAGGCTATCCCGATCAGCGGAAGGGCCAGATCCTGGAAAATGGCATTACAAACGGCCCGACAATCCGCTAACTCATTGAAATTATGTGATTACCAGATTTCTGAACGGCAAAAAATGCCAGAAGCTGCTTGAATGTTCTGAGTTTTCGGCCGCACTTGTTGAAGATGGGTTAACAATAGCGCCGCAGAACGTTTCAGGCAGGATTCAAAATTGTGGACGCCGCATTGAGGTCAGGCTATTATGTGGCGGAAACGGTCTGCCTTTAGCTGAGAAAGAGTTGCGGAATGGCTATGTTCAGAATGCTCTACTTCCGAAATTCGGTCCAGACGCGAAACGGCAGTTCCGGTATCCGCCGGATTCGGACATTCGGCTCCACCGGCAGCCCCGGACATAGGCGATTCAATGCGACCGCGCTTGTTCGAAAGAGCGCTGTTCTGCTTCTATCGATCATGATTCTCGCCTCTGCGTTTCTGGCGGAGCCGACGCTGGCCCAGTCAGCCGCCGAAAAAGGCCTGCGGATTGCCAAGGCCGCCCGCGCTGCCGAAAACGGCTTTGGGAACTTCACTGCCGACATGTCGATGATTCTCCGCAACAAGCGAGGTCAGGAGAACCGGCGGGCGATCAGGATCAAGGTTCTTGAAGTTCCCGGCGATGGAAACAAGGTGCTCTTCGTTTTTGACAACCCGCGTGATGTCAAGGGAACGGCCTTCCTGACCCATGGCCACCGGACAAAACCCGATGATCAATGGCTTTTTCTGCCCGCGCTGAAGCGGGTGAAACGTATAAGCTCCTCAAGGCGCTCCGGATCCTTCATGGGAAGCGAATTCTCCTATGAAGATCTGAACACTCCCGAGGTCGAGAAATACCGATACAGTTGGGTTCGGGATGAAAGATGCGGGAGCTTGTCCTGCACAGTCAGCGAATGGATTCCGGTCGAGAAAGGTTCAGGATATTCCCGTCAGCTGGTCTGGCATGACACCAATGAACTGCGCGTCTGGAAGATCGAGTATTATGACCGCAGGAACAGCCATCTGAAGACCTTGACCTATAATGGGTACAACCGGTATCTGGGCAGATACTGGAGGGCGAGCCAATTGAACATGGAGAACCATGTCACAGGAAAAAGCACGGAACTGAATTGGAACAACTTCAAGTTCAGAACAACCCTGAGCGAGCGGGACTTTTCGCAGACCGGACTGAGGCGCATACGCTAGGAGAGATCTTCAGGCGGCGGTTCCTGGCGGCTGCCGCCGGATTGATTCCCGCCGTTGCGGCCTCAGGCGTACAAGGTGAAGAGGGCGGTGCCTGGACAGCTGAGACGTGGGGAGCGATTGAGCTTCAATCCCGGGTCTATCCGGCCAAACCGAGTTATCCGCAGCAGAAAGACAATGACTTCGGTCTGGCCTTGACACCGACTTTCCACTTCGAAAACGAGGTCGGCCATAGCTTCACCCTAACCCCATTCGTGCGTTACGACGCGTCGGACAGCGAGAGAACTCATACCGACTTGAGGGAAGCCTATTTCCTGACATTCGGATATCTCGGCGACCTGGAATGGGAATTCAGAATTGGAATTGACCAGATCTTCTGGGGCATCGCCGAATCCAGCAATCCGGTGAACATTGTCAACCAGACCGACCTGGTCGAACATCCGAGCGGAAAGGAAAAGCTCGGCCAGCCGATGCTGCATGGAACCTTTTCCGGTGAATTGGGGGGGCTGGATCTCTTTGTCCTGCCATTCCATCGGCCAAGGACTTTTCCGGGCCAGTCCGGAAGACTGCGCACCGCCGTTCCTGTGCTGTCGGACGGGAACAGCATCGAATACGAGCACAGATCGGGAAAGAGGCATGTGGATCTCGCTGCCAGATACAGCCACAGCGTCGGGCCCGTGGATTTCGGTCTCAGCTATTTCAAAGGCACCAGCCGCGAACCCGTGCTCATACCAGTACCAATCGAAAGTCCCCTGAACCTGAAGCAGCGATACAATCAGATCCGCCAGTTCGGCCTGGAGTTTCAGTTTACTCAGGATGCGTTCATTGGCAAAGCCGAGATCATCAATCGTCAGGGAATATTTGACTGGCAAGGAACTGACAGGACATCGCACAATGTGTTTGTAGTCGGCGGCGAATACGCACTTCACGGCGTCTTTGGCTCAGACGCCGATCTCACGCTCTTCGCCGAGCTCAATCGAGACGGGCGGGGGCTTCGCGCCACAACCGCATTGCAGAACGACCTTTTCCTCGCCGCCCGTTATGCATTGAACGATGTAAACGACACAAACTTCACGGTGTCGCTGCTAGACGATCTCGACTACGAAACCAGATCGCTCAACCTCGAATTCAACCGACGGCTGAACGACTCCGTTTCCCTCAAAGTGGAGGCTCTCAAATTCCTGGACACTGACGGGAACGACGGTGCGGCGTGGCAAATCAGAAACGATGAATTTGTTTCCGTGAACCTGAAGTTCAGCTACTGATGGCGCCCGCAATTCGCAGGAATTCCGGGAAGGCCCCGCAATTCGGTCATGCTGGGAACTTTAACCGCGATTTGCCGTGCCGCTGCAGTGATCGCCCGGCATCAGAGCCAATTTGGCAGATTGCCGGAATCCGAGACCCTGTTCAGGCTATCCCCTTAGCACATTGGGGCTGGAGTTGTTGCCATGTCGATGTCAAACGCTGAATCCTTTGACCTGCAGGACTGCATCGAGTATCAGACTGCCATCCTCGAATCCGTCTCGCGAACGTTTGCGCTGACAATTCCACAGCTTCCGGTCTCGCTGCGGAACTCTGTCGGCAACGCGTACCTGCTCTGTCGGCTAGCGGACACGATCGAAGATGAAACCGTCCTGACTTCCGCGCAGAAGTCAGATTTCGCGGAACGCCTCATCGCCGTGATCGGCGGAACCGAAGATGTACACTCGTTTGCCAGGGAACTGGCCGGGTGCCTTTCCTCGACCGCCAACCCGGGCGAACATGACCTGGTCCTGAACACGGCTCGGGTCATCTGCATAACACACAGCCTTTCCGGTCCGCAGCGACGGGCAATTGAGCGCTGCGTCAGAATCATGACGCAGGGAATGATGGAGTTTCAGCGCAACGCCGGAACGGACGGTCTCAGGAACATGAACGACATGAACCGGTACTGCTACGTTGTAGCCGGGGTCGTCGGCGAAATGCTGACCGAACTGTTCTGCGACCATTCCCCTGAAATCAGTTCCCGGCGCGATCAGCTGCTTCCGCTTTCGGTTTCCTTTGGCCAAGGACTCCAGATGACCAACATTCTCAAGGACATTTGGGAGGACCGGCGTCGCGGCGCCTGCTGGTTGCCAAGAGACATATTCGGAAAAACTGGAATCGACCTCCGTACAGTTGTGTCAGGGCGGGACAACCCGAGACTGGCGCCTGGTATACGCGAACTCATCGGAATCGCCCGGCAGCATCTGGATGGTGCACTAAGATATGTGCTGATCATTCCGGCTTCCGAAACCGGAATACGGCGTCACTGCCTGTGGGCATTGGGAATGGCGGTTCTGACGTTGCGGCGGATTCATGCCACCCCGACCTATTCGAAAGGAGATGAAGTCAAGATTTCCCGCCGCAGCGTGAAGGCTATTATCCTGGCCACCAATCTCACGGCGGGCTCGGATCTTGCGCTCAGGCTGCTGTTCGCCGCGTTGAATCGCGGCCTCCCGCGGGCTGAACACGTCATCTGATGACCAGTTGCCTGCGGCCCGAAATTGCTTGGTCCGGAAGCATTTCAAATCGCTTCGTGGATTGGGATTCGCGCACTTGAAAGGGAGGCGACGGACGGCCCATTCCGTCACGACCTGCATTCAATAGCGCCTCCGTCCTGCAGCAGCATCGCGTTGGCAGCGGATTCGATATTCCTAGTTGGTATCGAATGCTTCAGATTACCAATCCGAAGATTTTTCGGAATGAACGTTATCCGGAATACGGTAGTTGATACCCGACTCGTCATACATCGAAACACTGAGGATGGTGCGCATGTTATTGTTTGCTTTGGCCCTGGCTGGATTCAGATGGTTGAGAACTGTGTCAATTCTATTGAGAACCCTGAATTTCAGAAGAATTCCGAAGCCTGACCTTTCCGGGAACTTCAGTTCGTCGGCCATTTCGTCGCCAATGAGCGCCCGGGAAATCTGGCCAATGTAGTCCGCTAGTTCGCGGCGTTTTTCGATATCTTTCAGCGGCGTCAGCAATGGCGCGGAATTGACCAGCGAAGAGGCGAGCACGATCGACTCCAGGGAAGGGGGTGGTTCGCAGATCCTTCCGATCCTGAAGAACTCCAGAGCGTCCTGTTCGGACTCATACAGAACTGTCTCGGGAATACCCATCAGGAAGCCTGAATATCTCCAAACTGCCATGAAGCTGTCGCGCTCTTCCTGGCTGGCGCTGCCGCCAAGCGACCTCAGGTGCACGAGCAGCCTTGCGGAAAACGATGCTAGCGCAAGTCCGAGATGCGCGCCACTCAGCGGCGTGCCGATTTCCTCGACATCCCACTCGTCGGACGACTCAAGCAACATCCTGATTCTGGCGTGAACAATCCGAATTCTAACCGAGAGTCTCCATCCGTCGCCGAAACGCTCCATACCGCCGGGCCAGAATATTTCGAGCATGTGGCGGTTATTCTGCATCAACCTCCTTTTCCCTTTGTCCCGCAGTCTGCCGGTCAGAAAAAATGACTTGGCGATATTGGTCGCAAATCCTTCGACAAGCACTCCGCCAACCATCCCTGCAAGAATCAAATGCGGCTGCCTGAAGAACATTCTGCTACCGGGATGAAAGGAATCGAGATCTACCCAATCAGGTGTTGCTTCACAGGCATCGAAAAACCGCCTGACTGAATTCGGCGCCTCGGCAATTACCGACCGATCCTGACTTTCCATTCCCAGATGGATGAACCGCTCGGAGTCCTGTTTGTCAAAGTGCTCGAGATCCCTGACCATCTCGTCGGCGACAGGATCACCGACGGTCGTATGGGCCACATATTTTGTAGCGAGCTCGGGGTTCGCCTTCAGGCCTGCTTCATATCCATCTTTATATTCGGTGGGAACCTTCATGTGTTTACCGAGATTGAGTGGTACAGTCTCCACAGCGTCATGGTACCGTTACCCCACTTCCACTCCGAGGTGCAATGCTGGCCCTTTCCGGGGGGCCGAGCCCCGGAAAGGGCCGAACCGCGGCTGATCCGCCCCCGCCGGCCCTCGACTCGGCGCCGGAAACGGCTGCTGTCCCATCGGAATCGAGCGTAGTCCGGTCTTGCGGGCGGCGCAAGGCCCGGCGCGTCCTTCGGCGTCAGGTAGCCCGGATCCTTCCTCAGACGCACGTTCAGGATGTCCTGCACCTCACGTCTCTGCCCGTCCGTCACCTTACCGGAAGTGGGTGCCCTTCGGAAAGTATCCCCGCAGAAGCCAGTTCCTGCGCTCGTTGTGCCCCCTCTCTCAGGAGCTGCAACGGCAGGCGAAGCAGAACGCCGCGCCGAGCGCCTCCTGGGCGTGGCCCGCGATCTCCTTGCCGCTATCCGACGTGACGGTGAGAACGGAACCCACAACCGACAGGAGCATGCGGGCGATGGCGCCGCAGACCTCACCCGACGTCTTCGTGTCAAGCCTCTGCAAAAGCGTGACTCCATTCGCGCTACAAGCGCAATGCCCGGCCTCGCGTCTTCAGCGAGTCAAAAATGATATGTGGGGGTCGCTCTTATGAATCTCGCTCCTGTCAAGCATTTTCTGAATCCACAGCCGCCTCCCTTCACTTTCGGAACCCGAACGGTTCCACTTCGGGCACTCCTTTCCCAGCAGCTGTCACGCCCCTGAAACGCTCGCGCATGGCATGCCGTCGGGGGCGGACACTCGGTTCGAGTTGCGGCTTCTGTTCAAGGAGGTTCAGCGTCCACTCGTCGAGAAGCCGTTCAGTCAATCGCGCCCGGAACATTCCTGCGTGGCGTTAGCGCAAGATAATGTCCCTTTTGTCGGCGTGCATGACGCGGCGGTGCGAACCGACCGAAATGAACGGGATTCTGCCCGTCTTGAGCAGCTTGCGGAAGTGCGGGCGCGGGACGCCGACGATGCCGCCCGGCTGCTGCGCGGTCAACATCCGGCCGGACGGAACAAGCGTGACGGCTTGGCCTGAGGCAACACCCCCCAGAAGATCGATCACCAAGTCGGCCTACGCCAGCGCCAGGCGAACGGATTCGCCGTCCTCACAGCGGCCGTTTCCGCCCCGTGCCTGGGCAAGCGCTGTTACCGCTTGTGCGGCGCAAGCTATCTCGTGCTGCGGCGGAAGACGGTATCCCACATCTACCGCGTCTGTAGCCTCGCTCATCCCGACCGTCATCTCCTGCAACGGCCAAGGGTCAAGGGTCTCGATCGCGGCACACTGGCCTGGGAGCATGCGTAACAACAAGACCGATTCATCCAACGGCACTTACCGCGGCTGCCCAAGACCGCAACGGCCGAGCGTGTTAGCCACCAGCTGTCTTGCAACTGTTCACGGCAACGGCTGATGTCGAGGCTGACCTGCGATAGCTCTCTGGAACAGTCGGGTGTGTTCCCATCAACGGAACGAACGGGTCAATCATCTGATTCGGTTGGTCATGATTCAGCCAGGCTTGAACTCCACATTCCCGCGCCATGCCTGAAAGGGAATTCCGGAACCGGATGAGCAGGCTGCCGGGAATCGCTGGCTACCCATGGAATCATGTTGCTGGTCCGCGTGCTCGTCGCTATCGTGTTCGTGGAACTCCCTGACTTGAGGGAAAAGTGACCAAATCGGATAGTGATGAAGACTTTTCCAGCCGATGCCGCGTGCCCGATGAACGGCAGTCTGCGAGTCTGCCGCCTTACTGCGATTAGGCTTTGAACCATTGCAGAGCAAGATGCTGAATCGCTACACAACAGGAATTATACGCTTTCGCTGGGCCGTTGTCGCACTTGCGACCCTGCTGGCAGCGGCTCTTGCGGCCGGCGGAGACCGGATCACGGTCGACAACGACTTCCGAGCTTTGTTCAACGACGACGACCCGCGGCTCATCGCATTCGATGCTCTGGAAGAGACTTTCACAAAGTCGAATTCGGTGTTGATCGCGATCGCGCCAAATGACGGCTCGGTTTTTACCCGGGAAGCTCTGGGGACTGTGGAGAAACTGACTGAGGCCGCCTGGCAGACACCGTATTCAATTCGGGTTGAGTCCCTTACTAACTACACCCACAGCAGCGCAGATGGAGACGAGTTGATTGTCGGGCCACTCGTTGAAGACGCGGAATCGCTGACTGATACCAAACTCGCGGCAATCGAGCGAATCGCGCTGGAAGACAGCGACATCAAGGGGAGTCTGGTATCTCTCGACGGACGAGTCGCCGGAATGTCGATCACGCTCGCCATGCCGGACGACGACCGCGACGCTGCGACGGTTGAAATCACCGACCACCTTAGTCGGCTCCTGGATGACATACGAGCGAGCAATCCCGACATGTCCTTTCACTCGACAGGATATGTGGTGGGAAATCGAGCAATGGGAGATGCGATAGACGCTGACCTATCCACCTTGATCCCAATCACCATGCTCGTGATTCTGGCGATGACGCTGATCATTCTTCGCTCGGTATGGAGTACTGTCGCCATAGCCGTGATCGCGCTGTTCTCAGTCATTTCCGCAATCGGTTTTGTCGGCTGGAGCGGTATGGTCATGACCCCAGTGAGCTCCGGCATACCAGTAATCGTGATGGTTATGGCGATCGCGGACAGCATTCATGTCATTGCGACCACGCTGTCGGGCATTCGGAAGGGATTGGACAAGACGGTCGCAATTGTCGAGTCCGTCGTTGCGAACGCTTGGCCTGTACTCCTGACTTCAGTGACCACTGCAATCGGATTCCTGAGCCTAAACGCGTCGGATGCCCCGCCATTCCAGGTCTTGGGGAATGCGGTTGCGTTCGGTGTGGTCTCCGCATTCGTCTATTCGATGACCTTGCTTCCAGCTCTGCTCGCGATTCTTCCACTGCGGGCGCCAAAATCCACATCCGGGGAACAACCTTTCTTCGACCGCCTGGCCAGCCTTGTAATCGAACGACCCAAAACAGTGTCGATTGGGTTCTGCCTGGTAGCGGTCATCCTGATTTCCGGGATTCCAAGAATCGAGCTGGGTGACAATCTCTACCGTTACTTCGACAGGAGCTACCAGATTCGGGTCGATTCCGATTTCATTGTGGACAACCTGACCGGATTGGAAAAGCTGGAATACTCGCTTGAGTCCGGGCAGGAAGGGGGGATTTCCGATCCGGAATACCTGCGCCGCGTCGAGGAATTCGCATCGTGGTTCCGGGAACAGCCAGAGGTCAGCCACGTATTCGCGTTTACCGACATCATGAAGCGCCTTAACCGGAATATGCATGGAGACGATCCGGAATTCTACAAGCTACCGGCAAACTCGGAACTGGCAGCGCAATACCTGCTGCTCTACGAATTTTCGCTTCCCTTTGGAAGCGACCTGAACGACCGAATGAATGTCAGCAAGTCCGCAACGCGCATGGCTGTCACAGTCGGCGACGGAACATCCAGGGATCTGCGCGAATTAGATGAACGGGCACAGGCATGGCTCCGCGCCAATTCGCCCGAGTTCTTTCAGGAAGCTTCGGGACTCAGCTCCATCGTTGCATACATGACGCTCCGAAATCTCCATAGCATGCTATCCGGCACGATTATCGCCATGTCTCTCATTTCCCTTATGCTGATCGCGGCGCTGAGGAGTATCCGCCTGGGATTGATCAGCTTCATACCTAATTTTCTTCCCGCGTTCATGACCTTTGGACTGTGGGGATTTCTGGTTGGTCAGCTCGGTGTCGTTTCGTCAGTCGTGCTGGCAACTGTATTCGGGATCGTGGTAGACGACACAATTCATTTGCTGAGCAGATATCTCAAGGCACGCCGTAACGGAATGGATGCGACTGACGCGGTTCGGCATTCCATATGCACAGTCGGCCCCGCCCTGTGGACAACGACTTTGGTCCTTTCTTCGGGATTCCTGGTGCTCTTGGCTTCCGGATTCCAATTGAGCTGGGTTCTTGGGATTCTGGTGACCATCACGGTACTGTTTGCGCTGGCGGCTGACTTCTTTCTGCTGCCGATTCTGTTGATGGCAATTGATCGAAATCGTTCGTGATGGGAGTGTCGCAAGAGGTAAAGCGGCTTCGATGGCCAGCGAACGGCCAATGGATAGATTCCGGCCAACCGCTGAACCCGTAAGCCGTAATCTGCCAGCCAGTCCAAGCGAAATTCATCCGAACCGCCTATTGTTCCCGTTAAGGTACTGCAGGATGCTGTGGCCGCGGCTGGATCGTTGAATCGGCTGACCAGGCGCGGAATTACCGGCGGCGGCGAGGCAGCAGTCAGTGCGGAAATCGGTACGTTCAGACGTGCCTGTCGACAGACGAAATTCCGGCAAGTGGCGGGCATCAGCCGGAGTCCGATGCCCAGCTTGGAATCGAAAGCGCCGCCTGTGGAAGGAAATGTGGAAAAGCTGTGCGCAGCTTGGATCCGGACCCAAAAAATCACGGGAAAAGCCGGATCCTCACTTGATTCCAGACATGGATGCTGCGGTTTTTTTCCCACACCCAAGGTGGCGGTTTCACCAAGGGACCGTTGACAGTCGGAGCCGCTGGCGCCCGGAACGTCCTGAACCATACCCCGTAATCCCCGCAAGACCGGTAAGCGACGCCCCCGAGGCCTGCTTGCCTTCGCAGGAAGGATTAACGAACCGCTTAAAGCTGGGCATCTCCCGGACGCCGCAATTCGCGCGGAAGCCTGAATGTTACATTTTCTTTCACGCCATCCAGATTCTCGACGGTCGTGTCAAATATCTGCCCAAGTCGCACCACGAGATCCTGGACCAGGCTCTCCGGTGCCGAAGCGCCAGCAGTGATTCCCACCGCGCTGACGCCGTCAAACCACTCGAGATCGAGCGCATCGGCATCAGGAATCAAATAGCTTCTGGTACCGCCCAATTCGCAGATTTCACGAAGCCTGTTCGAATTGGAGCTGGTCCGGGATCCAATTACCAGAATCAGATCGCACTTCGCGATCAGCCCCTTCACCGCATTCTGCCGATTCTGGGTTGCGTAGCAGATGTCTTCCGAATTCGGGCCGACGATGTCCGGAAATCGCCTCTTGAGGGCTGCGACGATCTCCTTGGTGTCATCCACACTGAGTGTCGTCTGCGTCACGTAGGCGAGCCTGTTTGGATCGGCCGGCGCCAGTCGCTCGACATCCTCCACGGTCGAGATCAGAAGCACGTTTCCCTGAACCTGTCCCATCGTACCTTCGACCTCGGGGTGTCCTTCATGGCCGATGAGGACGATCTCGCGTCCCTGCCTGGAATATCTTTTCGCCTCATTGTGGACCTTGATCACCAGCGGGCAGGCCGCGTCGATTACATGCAGAGACCGAAGTTCGGCATCCTCCTCCACACGTCGCGAAACGCCATGCGCACTGAACACTGCGACCGCGCCCACCGGAATGTCCTCAACCTGTTCGACAAAGACTGCTCCCTTGCTGCGAAGGTCTTCGACGACATGCCTGTTGTGGACGATTTCATGCCGAACGTAGACTGGAGCGCCATAGGAGTCCAAAGCCCTCTCGACAATATCGATGGCCCGAACGACACCCGCGCAGAAACCTCTTGGCTGCGGGAGGATAACCCTAACCGACCTCTTTCTGCCTGTTTCGGCTCGCTCGATTCCTGCCATGCTGCCTCCACTGCGCCAGCTGCTGCTTTGGAATTAACCGAACATCCTGGGTCCGGCAACGGATTTATGCCGCAGATTCCAACCAGGATCCGAAAGACAACGGTCTGTGTTGGATGACAACGGAATTCCTTACGATTCCATACCCGATCAGTTCATTGTCCTGGCATTGTATCAGAGATCAGTTCGGCAAGCCACCATTGGATAAGCGCTGTCACGATAGCGCCGCCAATCAGTTTAATCCATTTGTGGTCGGCCTCCAGTTTCTCGACGCTGGCTGTGGTGGCCAGTTCCCCGAGTCCGGTTTCCGGCGCATGCCTCTTGGCCGCAGCGCGAGCTTCCGCCTGGTCCGCCTTGAAGCCGAACTTCCTCAGAGCTCTGGCGACTTCCAGCGTGTCACAAATCGCGGCATCGGCCATACAGCCGAATACTCGTCCGAGCCGACCGCCAGTCAAGCCCCTCGGAAGGGTACAATCCAGTTGCTTCGGCGGATTCCGAAGTCACATCGCGGACTGTCCGCCGTTTTCCCGCGACGGTCAGCGGAGCGACAGGCCCATCCGCGCCGACAACCCCTGTGATCCGCGAATCCAGTGCCGGAGCGTCCACTGAATGGCCAGTCACGTACAGAATTCCCCTCACATTCCTGCGGACACCGAACCGCGCGCTCTTCCATGGGCACAGGTCGGTGAGACCGAAAGCATGCAAAGCCCGGAGACAGGACCGGAGAGAAACGCCGTTTCTGGAGCTAAGGATGATCAGCTTGAAGCTCCCGGTGCGTGCCTGCCTGCGCGTAGCCAGTCCACATGGAGCCGTGCCGGTCAGCCCGGCTGGCTGCCAGCCCGTTTCCGCCTGAACCCGATGAACAAAGGATAGCAGACAAGCGCAAGCGCCATTAGAATGCACGTCAGCGATATCGGACGCTCAAGAAATGTCAGCGGGTCGCCCTGACTGGAAACAAGTGACTGACGCAGCGAGCGCTCCGCCAGAGGACCAAGCACAATTGCCAATACGGCCGGAGCTACCGGGTAGTTCAGTTTTCGCATCAGGTATCCTACGATGCCGATAATCACCATAATCCAGACATCGAACATCCGGTCTGTCGTCGCGAACACACCGAGTGCGCAGAGCACGAATATGATAGGGGTCAGGATCGAGAACGGCATCGCCAATACTCGGATGAATACGGGAATCAGCGCTAGATTCAGAACGAGCGTGGCCAGGTTCGCGATGTAAAGTGAGCCGATTAGACCCCAGACGAAGTCCGGATTCTCGGAAAACAGAAGCGGCCCCGGCCGTAGTCCCCAGATGATCATGCCGCCAAGCAGGATCGCCGTTGTCGGCGACCCGGGAATTCCAAGTGTCAGCATCGGCAGCATCGAGCCGGTCGATGCCGCGTTGTTCGCGGCCTCCGGCGCGGCCACTCCCGCGACGTTTCCCTTTCCGAAGCTCTCCGGATCCTTTGAGAACGTCTTGGCCAGACCGTAACTCATCAACGACGCCGGGGTCGCGCCGGCAGCAGGAAGTGTGCCGACGAAGAAGCCCAGCACGGAGCCAAGCCAGGTCGAGTTGATGTAATCGCGGATCCCACGCAGGTTGTCGCCCATCCGCTGCCAGGTGACCCTGACGCTGTGCATCTGAACCTTCCCCTTGGTGCTCTCGATGGTCCACAGCATTTCGCCGATGCCGTAAATTCCGATCGCGACCACCAGAAACCCGATTCCGCGCTGGAACTCGACCATGTCGAAGAAGATCAGCCGGGGCTTGCCCGAAATGATGTCAAAGCCGACGGCCGCGACCACCAGACCGATCAGGATGGAGAACACTGTTTTCGGGATATCGTCTCCGCCAAGACCGATAAAGGTCGCGAAGGCAAGCACCATCAGCGCGAACTCCTCCTGAGGGCCGAACTTCAGCGCGAAAACCGCAAGGGGCGGCGCGAAAAAGGTGAACAGGATCACCGAGACGGTTCCCCCGATGAAGGAAGCGATCGCGGCGGCCATGAGCGCCTGGTCGGCCCGACCCTGCTGCGCCATCGGCCGCCCGTCGAAGACCGTCGCGACGGCGGTCGATGCCCCGGGAATGCCCAGCGTGATGGAACTGATCGCGCCGCCGTACATCGCCCCGTAGTACAGGGCCGCAAGGAAAATGATCGCCGCGGTCGGCGGTACCAGAAACGTGATCGGCAACAGGATTGCGACGCCGTTGACCGAGCCGAGGCCAGGCATGCAGCCAACGAACAGGCCCGCGAGGCAGCCGGCTACGATCATGAAGAGATTGAGCGGTTCAAACGCGTGAAGCAGGCCGGAACCAAGGGATATGAGGATGGTTTCCATCTGCGTCAGCCCCTCAGTAAAACCACTCGTAGCGGAAATTGTCGAGGAAGAGGAATCCCTCTTCGAACATCGGAAGTCCCTTCGGCAGATATTTTGTCAGCGCCACTTCGAAGAGCAGGTAGACGAAGATCGGAGCTCCAACCGTAATTGACCAGGTCATCCGCCAGGAATGACCGCCTAGGAACCGGATACAGATGAGCATGTAGAGCATGAGGGCGAGGTAAGTTCCGATCACCTGTATCAGGATCAGGAATCCAAGAAACGCCAGAGCCGTGACAATCACGAGGAAAAGAGTGTCGGAGGCGCAGTATTCCTCCGTTGAGCGCGATTCTGGTGTAACGCCCGCAAACCAGCGGGCGAGAGTCCAGAGAGATGCAAGCGCCATGCCGCCCGAGAGCCAGAACGGCCACATCCCTGCGCCGGGACCGCGTCCCTCGATCCAACCGATCACAAGATCGTCTACGTAAATGTTGACCATCAGGCCTAGCGACACAACCAGCGTCGCGATCGCCATGAGCAGTTCGGCAGTGCGGACGGTCATCTCTCAGTACTCCGTCTGGTCAATCACAGGCTTACTGAATCAGGACGGGAACGCTCGCTTGCCGTCCGCTGGCTGGAATGACGCAGATTTCCGGGCAAGGTCACAACGTGTGACGGGCCCGCGCCCGAAAGCGCGGACCCGTTGCCGCAATCACTCGCCAGTGATCTTTGCAGCGCCGACCTGTTCGATCAGCTTCTTATGGGCATCCACGTTTGTTGAGTGGAACATCGCCAGATCGTCACCCTTCATCATGCCGTCGCAGGTCAGGCCGTCCGAAACGCAGAACTCCTGCCATTCTTCTGAATCGAACAGCGTCTGGAAGAGGTTTGTGTACCACTCGACCGCTTCCGCCGACATTCCCGGAGGGCCGTTAACCGAGCGCTGCATGTAGTACTCGATTTCCACGCCAAGTTCCTTGGCCGTCGGAACGTCCGGAAACGCTGCCATGCGCTCACCGGTGAACTGAACGAGTGGCTTAGTGTTGCCGGCGCGCCAGAATTCCAGCTGCTCGGATGGGTTGTTCACCGTCGAGTCGATGTGGTTGCCGACGAGATTCTTGGCCACGGTGCCTCCGCCCGGGAACGGAATATAGGTCACCTCGTAGTCAAATGCGGCTTCCATCATCGCGGTCAGGATCGAGTCTTCCTGGCCCGAACCGGTTCCGCCGACTTTCCAGTCAAGACCCGCTGCCTTCACCGCTCCTACATAACTGTCGAGATCCGCAATATCGTCACGGTCGGTGTTGACCCACAGAAGGAAGGTGTCCATCGCCATCAGTCCGATCGGGGTGAACTTCGTCACGTCAACTCCTAGATCCTCCTGGATCAGCGGCGTTGTGTAGAAGCTGTTCAGAGTCATCATGACCGTGTGGTCGTCACCCGCCTTGTCCTGCATGTACCGCAGGGCCTCAGCACCGGATCCACCCGGTTTGTTGATCGGAATGAACGGACGCGGCGACAGGTCTTTCTGTTCGATCAGGCCCTGCAGAAGCCGAGCGATCTGGTCGGCGCCGCCGCCGGTGCCGGCCATGATAATGAACTCGACAGGCTTGCGCGGCTGCCAATCGGCCAAGGCCGCAGGCACCATGAGCGCAAGCGCAGCAGCACTCGCCGCCAGGGTTTTCATCAATCTCATATTTCTTCTCCTCTCTGTGCAGCCGCGGATGCGGCCATGTATTGCCGGAACCGGATATCCGCGGTTCTTCGCCCGCTTTAGTCCCAGCCCAAGCTCTTGACCTCAAACAGTTACGCCCAGGCAACCTCTCATTCCGTCCAACACCTTCAACGCGCAGCCACCGCTGACAGAATAGTTTCGTCAACAACCGTCTGGCACATCCTAGAACAGCCCTTCGATCTGCCCGGCATCGTTGATGTGAATCTGCTCCGCTGCCGGACGGCGCGGCAGGCCTGGCATCGTCATGATCTCTCCGCAGATAACCACAATGAATCCGGCGCCAGCGCTCAACCGCACCTCGCGTACCGGCAGCGAATGGCCCGTAGGCGCGCCGCGGCGCGCCGGATCCGTAGTGAAACTGTATTGGGTCTTGGCCATGCAGACCGGCAGGTGCCCGTAGCCCTGCTGTTCCCAATCTTTCAGCTGGTTGCGGACTTTCTGGTCTGCCACCACTTCATCAGCGCGGTAGATGCGCCTTGCAACGGTCTCGATCTTTTCGAACAGCGGGGTGTCGTCGGCGTAGAGCGGAGCGTAACGCGACGTCCCACCTTCACAGACTTCAACTATCCTTGCGGCAAGGTCTCTGGTTCCTTCCGATCCCTTGGCCCAGTGCTCGCAGAGAATCGCCTCCGTTCCCTGTTCCTCGGCATAGAGCCTGACGGCCGCCACTTCAGCATCCGTATCCGTGACAAAGTGGTTGATCGCGACGACCGCCGGAACGCCGAACTTCCCGATGTTCTCTATATGACGGCCGAGGTTGGCGCATCCCTGCCTGACAGCATCGACATTTTCCGCGCCGAGATCGGCCCGGGCCACACCGCCGTTCATCTTAAGCGCACGCACGGTGGCGACGATCACGACGGCATCGGGGGCCAGACCGGCCTTGCGGCACTTGATGTTCAGGAATTTCTCGGCGCCAAGATCGGCCCCGAAACCCGCTTCGGTCACGACATAGTCGGCCAGCTTCATCGCCGTCTTTGTGGCCACGACCGAATTGCAGCCATGCGCAATGTTTGCGAACGGCCCGCCATGGACAAATGCCGGATTGTTCTCAAGCGTCTGCACCAGATTGGGCTGCATCGCGTCCTTCAGGAGCACCGTCATCGCGCCGTCAGCCTTGATGTCGCGGCAATGTACAGGCGACCGGTCACGGCGGTATGCGACAATCATGTCACCCAGACGTTTCTGCAGGTCGTCAAGGTCGTTCGCCAGACAGAGGATTGCCATGACTTCCGACGCCACCGTTATGTCAAACCCGGCCTCTCTGGGGAAACCGTTGGCAACACCGCCAAGGGAACAGGTGATGGAGCGCAGAGCCCGGTCATTCATATCCACGACACGGCGCCAAACGACCCGGCGGGTGTCGATCTCCAGCTCGTTGCCCCAGTAGATATGATTGTCAATCATGGCGCTGAGGAGGGAATGCGCGCTGGTGATCGCGTGGAAGTCACCGGTGAAGTGAAGGTTCATGTCCTCCATTGGCACTATCTGGGCATGGCCGCCGCCGGCCGCTCCGCCCTTCATCCCGAAATTCGGGCCGAGGGACGCTTCCCGTATGCAGATCATCGCATTCTTGCCGATCGCGTTCAGGCCGTCACCGAGACCGACGGTCGTGGTCGTCTTGCCCTCTCCCGCCGGAGTCGGGTTGACCGCGGTCACAAGGATCAGCTTGCCATCGCTTCGTTCGGCCTGCGCACTGATGAAATCCGCCGAAACCTTCGCTTTGTCATGGCCAAAGGGGATCAGGTGTTCGGACGGGACGCCTAGTCTGGCGCCTATCTCCTGGATCGGCTTTTTCGCGGCAGCGCGCGCAATTTCTATGTCGGACATTTTCGTTTGTAACCTTTGACCTGTTCCGTCACGTTCCTAAGCTGTCACCGGCCCTGAGGCCGATCGATTCCGCCCACTCGGCTGCAGGAAGCTTGCCACCGCCGGAGGGCCGTACGCGCTTTACTGCGATGCGCCCCCCGATCAACTGAACGGTAACGCCGTCCTGCGATACATCCACGACCTTCGACGATACACCATCCCCGGGAACCCGCGCGCAGTCAAAGATCTGGACTTCGTCGCCGTTCAGGGTCGTCCAGGCGCCGGGGCTCGGATTGGTGCCGCGGATAAGGTCATAGACCTGTTTGACCGGCTTGTTCCAATCGATCCTTGCATGCTTTCGGGTGCAGCGGCGCTCATAGGTCGCCTGCGACTCGTCCGGAACGATTCGGGGAGGGGATCCGCTGCGGAACAGATCACAGACGGTCAGCACCGAGTCCACCGCTGACGGGTAGATTTTCCTGAAGTAAAGGTCGATGACAGTATCGTCCGGATCGATCCCGCATTCCCACTGCAGCAGGCTGTCGCCCTCGTCGAGTCCGTCCGTTGGGTAGAACCAGCTGAAGCCGGACTTTGTGGCGCCGGTGATGATCGGCCAGTTTACGGCGCTCGGGCCGCGATGGAGCGGAAGCAGCGATGGGTGAAAGCAGATCGATCCAAGTCTGGGTGTATCCCGGGCGGCTTCCGGTACGAAGACGTTCACGAACGCCATTACCATCAGGTCAGCCCGATGCCCTGCGAGTGTTTCCAGCGTCTCCCGATCCTCGAACTGCGCTGGCTGGTGCACCGGGAATCCCTGCTCCAGCGCGAACTCCTTGATCGGATCGATCCTTCCGATTCTGTCGGGTTCGCAGTAGACCGCAACGACCTCATCCACGCCCGCGTCGAGGATTTTCGCGAGGACATCCTTGCCGAACGCCTGCTGGCCCATAACGATGACGCGCATCGGGCCGCTCATTCCGCTGCCGTCCGGGTCGGTTCACCAACCGCTCCGGACTCCATTACCCTAGACAGTTCCTCGCCCGCATACCCCAGCACATCCGCAAGGATCTCTTCGGTGTGTTCTCCGAGAAGCGGCGAGCGGACGACTTCGGCGGGCGAATCGCTCAGCTTGACCGGGCATCCAACCGATACGTACTTTCCGCGCTCGGGGTGGTCGACATCGACGATCGTGCCGGTTGCGCGCAATCCCTCGTCCTCCATCAGTTCCTTCATCGAAAGAATGGGACCGACAGGGATATTGAGCGGATTGCAGACTTCCATGACCTCGAATTTGGTAAGGGTCATGGTCCATTCCTCGATCACAGCAAAGATCTCGTTCAGCTTGTCAAGGCGCTCCGGCGGGGTCGCATATCCTTCGGCATCCTTCCATTCCGGCCTGCCGATCAAATCACAGATGGACTTCCAGACCGCGGCCTGGGTGATGAAATACGTGTAGGCATCGGGGTCGGTCTCCCATCCCTTGCACTTCAGTATCCGTCCAGGCTGTCCACCGCCAGAGTCGTTGCCCGCGCGTGGAGTCGCTTCTCCGAAAGGGATCCCCTCTCCATACTGCGAGTATTCACTGAGCGGGCCGGCAGCAAGCCGCTGCTGGTCACGCAGCTTGACCCGGCAGAGGTTCAGCACGCCGTCCTGCATCGCCGCCGACACCTTCTGGCCCCGGCCTGACCGCTCACGCTGGTACAGCGCTGTGACGATTCCGAGCGCCAGATGCAGCCCGGTGCCGGAGTCACCGATCTGCGCGCCCGTCACCAGCGGTGGCCCATCCGGGAATCCCGTGGTAGACGCCGATCCGCCCGCGCACTGGGCGACGTTCTCGTAGACTTTGCAGTCCTCGTACTGCCCTGGTCCGAAACCCTTTATCGAAGCAAGGATCATGCGTGGGTTGATTTCCTGAATCCGCTCCCAGGTGAACCCCATGCGGTCGAGCGCCCCGGGCGCGAAATTCTCGACCATCACATCACATTCCTCGATCAGTCGGGTAAGAACCTCTTTGCCGGTCCCGTGTTTGGAATTCAGTTCAATCGACCGTTTGTTGTGGTTGAGCATCGTGAAATAGAGACTGTCTGCCCCCGGCACATCCACCAGCTGCTTGCGCGTCGCGTCACCAACGCCTGGCCGCTCGACCTTGATGACGTCGGCGCCAAACCACGCGAGAAGCTGGGTACAGGTGGGGCCTGACTGAACATGGGTGAAATCCAGTATCCTGACGCCGTCGAGTGCTTTCATGCCTTTCGCTTTCCCAGCTTCGAACCTTGGGCGCCAGTCCTTGCGCCGCCGGCTCAGTTTAAATTTCAGGTCTTTTTGACCACGCTCTGTGGATTGAGGTTGCCGATGCGGCCGGATTCGGTTCCCGCCGCCGGATCGATGATCGCGTTCACGAGAGTCGGCTTTCCGGAATCCAGTGCCTCGCGCACCGCGCGTTCCAGATCGTCTGGGGAGCGCGCCGTCACGCCCTCGCCTCCAAACGCTTTCATCATGAGGTCGTAGCGCGCCTCCGGAACGAAGACGGTCGGCGCAGGATCCTCACCGACTGGGTTGACGTCAGTGCCTCGGTAAATCCCGGAATTGTTGAAGACCACGATGCAGACCGGCAGGCCGTACCGGCAGATCGTTTCGACCTCCATACCGCTGAACCCGAATGCGCTGTCACCCTCGACCGCAATGACTGGGCAACCGGTTTCCACGGCGGCGGCAACCGACGTGCCCATTCCTACTCCCATTACTCCCCAAGTGCCCACATCAAGCCGCTTGCGGGGCTTGTACATATCGATGATCGATCGGGCGAAGTCCAATGTGTTTGCGCCTTCGTTCACCAGCATGGCGTCCGGATTGTCGGCAATGACCCGACGCAGGCGTCCCAAAGCGCCATGAAAATCCATTGGCACGCTGTTGTTCACCAGTTTCGGGGCCATGCGGTCAACATTCGCGCTGACCTTGGCCTTGACCGCGCCGGTCCAGGCATCAGAGGGCTTCTTCCAGCCGTCCATGCGTTCAAGCAATGATTCCAGCACGCTTTCGATGTCACCGACCAACGGCGCATCGATGGACTGGTTGCTGTCCATCTCCGTCGGTTCGATGTCCACATGCACGAATCTCTTCGATCCCGGCTCACCCCACTGGCGTCCCTTGCCATGACCCAGCAGCCAGTTCAGCCGCGCGCCAACCAGCATGACGCAGTCGCTGTCCTTCAGGACGAGAGAGCGCGCGGCGCCGGCGTATTGCGGGTGGATGTCCGGCAGCAGGCCCTTCGCCATAGACATAGCGATATACGGAAACCCGGAAGTCTCGACAAAGCGCCGGACGGTCTCGTCGCACTGCGCGTAAGCCGCTCCCTTTCCCAGGATGACAAGCGGTCTTTCGGCGCCTTTGAGAACATCAATCGCCCGGTCAACGGCTTTGGATGCCGGCAGCTGGGCAGGTGCCGGGTCGACCACCCTGATCAGGGATTCCGCGCCTTCCACGGCGTCCATTGCCTGTCCAAGCAGCGAAGCTGGCAGATCCAGATACACGCCGCCGGGACGGCCGGACAGAGCGGTCCGGATCGCGCGGGCTATTCCAACCCCGATGTCCCTGGCATGCAGAATCCTGTAAGCGGCCTTGCAGAGAGGTTTGGCGACGGCAAGCTGGTCCATCTCTTCGTAGTCGCCCTGCTGCAGGTCTACAATTTCGCGTTCGGACGATCCAGAGATCAGGATCATCGGCCAGCAGTTCGTCGTCGCGTGGGCCAGTGCCGTCAGCCCGTTCAGGAAGCCCGGAGCTGAAACCGTCAGGCAGACACCCGGGAGCCCTGTAAGGTATCCCGCTGCGGCCGCGGCGTAACCGGCATGCTGTTCGTGGCGGAACGAGATCACGCGCAGACCCTCCGCCTGCGCCATGCGGCCAAGGTCGGTCACCGGAATTCCGGGTACATGATAGATGGTTCTGATGCCGTTGAGCTTGAGGGCATCGATCACCATATGGAACCCGTCGGTGAGTTCCCGATCCGAAACTATTGCCTCGGCTGCGTCGCCGTCCATTCTCTTCCTCCCTTCAGCCGGACGCAGTTCCTGCGTCCGCGGCCGGTTATCCCGTCACTCCGCGCCTTACCTGGTTTCCTTCAGGCGCAGTCCAGGTCCCGCGAACATGGTCATGCAGACGCATGGTATGTTCCCTTACAAGCCGCATGGCGAGTTCAGCATCGCGCGTCTCGATCGCCATGATTATCCCCATGTGATCCACGACAGACCGGCTTGCCCGGTCGTCTTCGTCCATCGCCCGCCGCCGTACCGCACGCATATGCAGGAACAGACCTTCCGCCATGGAAGCCAGAAGACGGCATCCCGACATGTCGAGGATCATCTGGTGAAACTGAATGTTCGCTTCCGAATACTCGGAGAGATCGGCGTCGGCCGAGCTCTGCGAATGGCGCGCTGCGTGCTTTCTGAGTGCCTTGATCTGGGTTTCGTCCGCGTTTTCGGCGGCGAGACGTGCCGCCATTGATTCCAGCGCTGCCCAGGCGACGATCATCTGCAGGATTTCGTCGAGCGTCTTCCGCACCACGAAGACACCTCTGCGGGCGCGGATCTCGACGAAGCCCTCCTGTTCGAGCCGGGTAAGCGCCTCACGCAGCGGCGTGCGCGATATTCGGAGCTGCTCGGCGAGCGATCTCTCGTCCAGCCGAGGGTCGAAGTCCTCTTCATAGATATTCATGTCAAGAATCGCGGCACGAAGTCGATCGTGGACATGATCTGTCAACGTGAGGTTCAGTTCGATTGGCTGAAGCTTCATGTTCGGCATTGCGTTCGCCCGGTGAGGCAGGATGATTCCTGAATATTTGGTATGCCATAGACCAGGCTTTGGGATTCCGCAATGACTTTTTGCTGGTTGGGTGCGGTTCCCGTATGGTTCAGTTTCCGGTTCCCTGATGCCGTTCCGGCGAATCACGTGACGGCCCTTCGCCGTCCAGTGCCCCTAAAGCGTCCGCCGGAATGGCGACACTCTGCGCCAGGCCCTTTCCGGGGCCCGGAAATGGCCGCCAGCGCACCTCCGAACCATTGCGCCTCGGAGTGCAAGCGGGAACCCGAAAGAGGGATCCTTCCCCGCACCGGACAGCGTGGCGCCGGCCGTGGTCCGGATCACGTCCCGAAGGGATCCGCCGCATCGTCGAACGGAGAAGGTTCCGGCAGTTCGGAGGGCCGCGCGCGGGCCGTCACGCCGCCGGCGTGGATCAGGTAGCTGCGGAAGGACGGAATCGGGCTATGCAATGTCTTGTCGACGCGTTTCTGAAGCGCGCCGCGATGGACCAGGTGCGTATGGAAGTCTTCGGCATCCATGCCTTTCGGCAGACGATGGCCGGCACGGTCCCTGACGTTCTCCTCGATCAGGCGCAGCACACCGGACATCTTCATACCGTCCTTCAGTTGGTTCATGACGGTGGCGGTCAGGCCGTCGGCTTCTTCCATCTCCGCGCTCTGCTGGTCGCTGTAGTAGCGGGTGCGGCTCTCCGCCGCCTCATTCCCGACCCGCGCCCAGTCGACGCGGACAAGATCGCCCTCGCGGCGCAACGCCTCTTCCGCGAGCGCCTGCATCGTGAAATGCAGGTGGCGGGGCCAGCCTTCGGTCGGCTCGGCAAGCGCGTCAAGACACCCCTCATGCCCCGACGGGTCCATCCCGAAATGCCGGCAGAAATCCCGCATCAGCGTCGCGCTCTCTTTGGCATCCAGTCCGCCGACCTCGTGGATCCTGGTACCGCGCGTCAGGTCCATCCCGTGCGCCGTGTCCCTGGTGTCGCCCAGTCCGGCGAGGACGAGGCCGACCGGCAGACCTTTGACGGTGTTATGTATCCCCCGGAGGAACAGCGCATGGGGGTCATTCGCTGATCTGGGCAACGCCTGCGCTTCGTCGACGGCGACGATGACGGGAGCGACCCATCTTTCCCTGGGGTACATCCGCGCGAGGTCGGACAGGTTCCCTGGGGCCGGGCCGTCCGCCGCCTTGGTGAAATCAACGGAGACACCCGTTGGTCCCAAGGTCAGCTTTCTGGGGAGGAACCGCTGGAGGAACCGTTGCCACCGCGCCTGGTCGAGGCTTGCCGCGACGGAGACCGTACGGATCACGTCCGGCAGGCTTTCTAGAATCTCGTTGCTTTCGAAGGTCACGATGCGGGCCTGTCCGGGCGCGCCGTCACGCTCGGCCGACCGCTTCACCAGTTCGGCCAGGACCGAGCTTTTTCCGGCGCCCGGCGCGCCGTGGATGATCCGGGTCATCCCCGGTACGCCATGCATGTCCGAACCCCTGGCGTTCGACATTACGCCGCCGACCGCCTCGATGTCAGCCAGGACATTCTTCCGACCGACGAAGACCGGCGGCGGCGACTTCTCGCCCCGCGCAATGAAATCCTGAAGTCCTTCAGCGTCGAAAGCCATGGCCGTCGGTCCTCCATCAGTCCGGCGCGGCGCAGGGGCGGCGCAGCGCATTCATACCACCAAAAAAGCGTGGACGGAAGGCGCGGACGGTTACGGGAAGAGCTGCGGACCTGTTCGGGAGTGAAGCGGAACCTGCGGCTCCAAAAGAATGCCGTGCATGCACGGCGGGCGCCGAGGCGCATGAGTCCGCGTTAAATGCCATAGCCCCGGATCAAAGCAGCGGTCAGGTCAGGCAGTCTGAAAACGGACGTTGCTGCCGTTGACGCAGAACCTGCTGGACCGGGAACGTCCTGAAACCCGGAATCGGGCGCTGCCTTGATCCAGGGCGCGCAGGGCGAAGGGGGGCTGCGGGAAACTGCCGGCCGTTTTCGGTGCCGTCGGAGCCGCGGTTTTAGCGGGCCAGGAATCTGCCGTCAGGCGGGACGGACGGGAACATGAACGTCTTTTCCGCCTCAAGCCGCTTGATCTCGTTGAGCGATCCGCTGGAAGAGTTGATAAAGTCCGGCCAGCAGCGGTACTGGAAGGAGCTTCGGCGTTCCCCGGTCACATATTCGAGAACATCCGGGTGCAGACGCGATCCGTCCGGGATGCCGACATCCGCCGCCGGGCGGCAGAGCGCGGCGATGTCGCCGGCGAGAAACCTGCTCCATCCGCAGGCGACCGGTTTGAGCCCGGACGTGCGGATCTCGTAGACGCCCGGCGTGGAGGGCGCCGCGAAATAGGCCCTGTCGTCCGCTTCGGGGAGCTCGAGCCAGCTTGACCACACTCTGGCCAGATACTGGCTTTCGGCGGTTCGCAGGACAAGGACGTCCTTTCCGGGCATGCCGTCCTCGATCGTGCCCGGATGCCAGGCGCGGAGAACCTGCGGCAGGCCGTCCGGATGCGCGGCCGGGGCCACGCCGACGGGCTGGCGGAGCACCGTGTCGGTGACGGCGCGGATCTCATCACCGGCGCAGCCGAGTTCCAGCATGTGGGTCCGGCGCGCGACGGCTTCCTGGACGTTGACGGCCGCGCGGTGCAGCGCGCCTTTGAGGCCCAGCAGATCATCGGCGTGGCGGGCAAGTTCCCAGTTGCAGTCGATCTCGCGGCCGGCCTCAACGAGGGCATGGGCCGAGTCCAGGGGATCTCCGGTGAGCATGGTGCGGGCGATCAGCGCCCCGGCAGCGGAGCGGTACTCGCCGGCGGAGCAGTGGACGAGCAGCGAAGGCGGGGTCCCCTCTTCCTTCACGGCAGAGATCCAGCTGCGCAGGAACGCGACCGTCGCCGCGGCCGTCTCGGCGTCCGGCGGGTTCCCGCGGAAGCAGCCCGGCCTCTGGTCGATGTCCGTCATTTTCAGGAAGATGGCCTGGATGCCGGAAGCGCGGTACGCCTCCCGGTCGCTGTCAGGGAAGTCATTGTTGGAGATGTTGAGGATGAAGCGGATGCGGGGATGGTCCGCGAGGATCCGGGGCACGCCTTGGAAGCCGCAGACAAGGATGGCGGGAGTGTCAGTGTCGGCATAGGCCGCGTTGAGGCGGCGGAGGTTTTCGTCGGTGCCCGTTGACCGGTTCGAGTGGTGGTCCGGATGCTGGTGCAGGATGCGCATGGGTGTCTTTCCGATCAGGATGCGTCAGTTAAACCATGAAGCCGTCTGATATCAATGCATCAGGATGTCTGGCAGGTTTCCCTGACGCAGTTTCATGCCAGCGAACCGCCGAGCTCCGGCTCCTGAGCCGGAGAGGAACCGGATGTCTTCAAGGCTTTCCGGCAGTGGCCGGCAACCGCGGACTGCCAGGCCTGGAAGACCATCCTACTCCGCCGCAATCGCCTCGGTTTTCGAAACCCTGCATGCCGAAAACTTGAACTCAGGAATTTTCCCGTAGGGATCAAGCTGCGGATTCGTAAGGACATTCGCGGCGGCCTCAACAAAAGCGAAGGGCACGAACACCATATCCTCCGCAACCGACCGATCCGCACGGGCCATGACAGTGATGGCGCCGCGGCGGGTGGCGATCCGAACCGGTTCGCCCGGGACAATTGCCAGCCGACGAAGCGTGCGGGGATGAAGCGACGCGCTTGCCTCCGGTTCGACCGCATCAAGTACGGCGGTCCGCCGCGTCATCGATCCCGTGTGCCAGTGCTCCAGCTGGCGCCCCGTGGTCAGGATCAATGGATACTCGTCATCGGGAACTTCCGCTGGCGGTACGATATTCGCTGGCGTGAACCTAGCGCGGCCCTGCGGCCTCGGAAAGCCGTCGCCGAATACGATCGGCTGCCCCGGATCCGTTTCCGAAAGCGACGGATAGGTCACCGCATTTTCGTTTCTCAGCCGATCCCAGGTGATGTTGTCCAGCGAAGCCATTCCCTGCTTCATTTCAGCGAATACATCGCGGGGATGGCTGCAGTTCCAGTCCAGCCCGCAGCGCCGCGCAAGGTCCGCAATTATCCACCAGTCTTCCCTTGCGTCGCCGGGCGGCGAAACCGCTGGCCGGCCCATCTGCACCTGGCGGTTGGTGTTGGTGACGGTACCGGTCTTCTCGGCCCATGCCGTTGCCGGAAGAATGACGTCGGCATAGTTCGCCGTCTCCGTAAGGAATATGTCCTGCACGACAAGATGATCGAGCTTCGCCAGCGCATCCCGCGCGTGTTCGACATCCGGGTCGGACATGGCCGGATTCTCACCGAGAACATACATTGCCTTGATGCCGCCGGCATGGACCGCGTCCATTATCTCAACAACCGTCAGGCCCTTCTGGCCGTCCTGGAACCTGTCGTCCCCCCAGATTTCGTTGAAGGCGGAGCGGACACCGTCATCGGAAACGCTTTGGTAGTCGGGCAGGAACATCGGAATCAGTCCAGCATCCGAGGCGCCCTGTACGTTGTTCTGGCCGCGCAGCGGATGCAGTCCGGTTCCCGGACGCCCGACATGGCCGCACATCAGGGCAAGGGAGATGAGGCACCGGGAATTGTCTGTTCCATGGATATGCTGGCTCACGCCCATTCCCCAGAAGATCATGCCAGCTTTCGCCGTCGCGAATTCCCTGGCGACCATTCGGAGCGTTTCGGCCGGTATGCCGCATATCTCAGCCATTCTCTCGGGCGCAAAATCCTTGAGGTGCGCCTTCATCGCATCCCAGTTCTCGGTGAAGGCCTGGATGTACTGTTGGTCGTAGAGACCCTCCTCGACGATGACATGCATAAGCGCGTTCAGCATCGATACATCCGCCCCGGGCCGGAACTGCAGCATATGCGTGGCATGTCTGGCGAGTCCCTGGCCGCGTGGATCCATGACAATCAGCTTGCCGCCGCGCTTGGCGAACTGCTTGAAATAGGTGGCGGCCACAGGGTGATTCTCGGTGGGGTTCGCGCCAATGACGATCGCTGCGTCGGCGTTCTCGATTTCGTTGAAGGTCGCTGTCACCGCGCCCGATCCGACATTTTCCATCAAGGCCGCGACGGACGATGCATGGCAGAGCCGGGTGCAGTGGTCGACGTTGTTATGTCCGAATCCCTGGCGAATGAACTTCTGGAATAGATAGGCTTCCTCGTTCGAGCACTTCGCCGAGCCGAAGCCAGCGACTTCCCGGCCTCTGCCCCTCAGCCCGTCCGCAGCGGCATCGAGGGCTTCGTCCCACGTCGCCTCGCGGAAATGCGACCGCCAGTTGGCTGGGTCGACGTCAAGCCCTTTTTCGGGCGCGTCATCACGGCGAATGAGCGGGACGGTGAGCCGGTGCGGATGGTCCACATAGTCAAAACCGAACCGTCCCTTGACGCAGAGCCTGTTCTCGTTGGCTGGCCCCTCGACACCTTCGACATATCTTATCTTTCCATCCTTGACCTTGAACGACAGCTGGCAGCCAACGCCGCAATACGGGCAGACCGACCGGACTTCCTCGTCGTAGTCCCTGCTGTCACCTGCCTGGCTTTCGTCAAGAACAGACGCCGGCATCAAGGCTCCGGTCGGACAGGCCTGAACGCATTCACCGCAGGCAACGCAGGTTGAAGCGCCCATCCGGTCATCCATGTCGAAAACGATCTGTGAACCGCGGCCTCGGCCAGCCATTCCGATGACGTCGTTGACCTGTACTTCCCGGCAGGCCCGGACGCAGAGATTGCAGTGAATGCAGGCATCCAGATTGACGCGCATCGCCAAGTGGCTGTCATCCAGAAGCGGCACGGTTGTCCGCTCAACCGAAGGAAAACGGCTCCCCTCGACTCCATTCGCAGCAGCCATGTCAAGGAAATGGCTGGAGGCGTCATGCGCCGTCTCAGGCTGGTCCGCCGCCAGGAGCTCCACCACCAGATTGCGGGACTTTGCAGCGCGTTCACTGTCTGTCGTCACCACCATCCCGTCAGCCACCTGCCTGATGCAGCTCGCGACGAGTGTCCGCTCACCCTCGACCTCAACCATACATGCCCGGCAGTTCCCGTCGCTGCGATATCCCGGCTCAGGCTTGTGACAGAGATGCGGGATGGTCAGGCCACGGCCACGGGCCGCTTCCCATATGGTCCAGCCAGCGGGTACGCTGACTTCTTCTCCGTCCAGGTTGAATGTGACGGTTGCGGCGGTGTCTGCATCCAGCATCACGCGTCCTCCCAGCTGGAATCCATCGGTCTCAATGCATCTCTTGGGATGCAGGTCGTGAAACCACATGTTCTGGCTCCAGGCATCCTAGATCTCCCCGGGGAAATGTTTCATCGTCAACCGGATCGGGTTGGGAGCGGCCTGTCCCAGCCCGCATATCGAGGCGTCGGCCATCACCTGGCAGAGATCCTCCAGCAGATCCTGATCCCAGCGGTCTTCCTGCATCAGTTTCACCGCCTTCTCGCACCCCACCCGGCAAGGCGTGCATTGACCGCAGCTTTCGTCCTCAAAGAACCTCAGCATGTTCAGAGCCGCATCCCTGGCGGAATCCCTGTCTGACAAAACCACAATAGCGGCCGAACCGATGAAACTGCCGTGCTCCTGCAGCACGTCGAAATCCATGGGGATGTCTGCCATAGATGCAGGAAGCAGGCCCGCCGACGGGCCGCCTGGCTGGTATGCCTTGAAAACATGGCCTTCAGCCATGCCCCCGCAGGCTTCAATTATGTCACCCATCGTCGATCCTGCGGGAAGCAGGTAGACTCCCGGATTCCTAACCCGTCCACTGACCGAATAGCTGCGCAGCCCCTTGCGTCCGTTCCTCTCAACTGAATTGAGGCATTCCGGCCCCTCCCGGCAGACCTTGGCGACCCAATGAAGCGTTTCGACGTTGTGCACGAGAGTGGGCCTGTTGAAGACTCCCACCTGGGCCACGAAGGGCGGTCTGTGCCTGGGCAGGCCGCGCTTGCCTTCGATCGATTCAATCATCGCCGATTCTTCGCCGCAGATATACGCCCCTGCGCCACGCCGAAGGTCGATGTAGCCGGACGGGACAATTCCTGCTGACTCAAGCTGCTGGATCTCGTTGCGAAGTATCTCCAGAACTGCCGGATACTCATCGCGCATATAGATGAAACAGGTCTCCGCCTCCACCGCCCAAGCGGCGATAAGCATGCCCTCCAGAAACAGATGCGGCGTGCGTTCGAGGTAGTAGCGGTCCTTGAAAGTTCCCGGCTCCCCCTCGTCGCCATTGACCGCCAGATAGCGCGGCCCGTCATTGGCCCGGACGAAACCCCATTTTCGGCCTGACGGAAATCCTGCTCCGCCAAGTCCACGCAGCCCGCTCTCCGCGACTTTCCGCTGCACAGCCTCCCAGTCACCGCCGTCCCGCAGCGACCTGAGCGTCTCATAGCCACCGCCCGCAACGTAGTGATCGTACGCTTCGTATTCCGGAATATGAGGATGCGTATCGTTGGACGCGACCACCGCCTCCACCTTTCCAACAGTGGCGTGATCTACGTGGTTGTGCCCGATCTCGAGCGTGGGCGCGGTATCGCACCGCCCCATGCAGGGCGCCCGGACAACACGGACTTCCGAAGGGTCAAGCGAGTCCTTCAGCGCCGCCATCAACCGCTGCGCCCCGGCAAGCTCGCAGCTGAGCGAATCGCACACCCTCACTGTCAGCGCCGGCGGCGGCGATTCACCTTCCTTCACAACATCGAAATGCGCGTAGAAGGTGGCGACCTCATAAACTTCCGCCTGAGCCAAGCGCATTTCGTCGGCAAGTGCGGCGAGATGCGCTGCGGAAAGATGCCCGAATCTATCCTGTATCAGATGCAGATACTCAATCAGCAGGTCACGGCGAAGCGGCTGGCCGTCAAGAAGGCTTCGCACTTCCTGCAAAGCCCGATCCTCGACCTGGCGCCCTTTCGGCGCTGATCTTCCTTTTCCGCGGCCATCCTTCCAGACACCGATGCGATCATCCAATGGAGCCATGCTGCCCTCCTCCGGCGCAAAGATCATTTCATAATCAGGGACTATCGTAAAATCGTAATTTCTTATGCTGCGATAACAATTCCAAATCACAGATCCGCTTTTGTCACCTGCCTGAGTGCATCGACCGCAGGCAGCTGTGGCTCACGGGACGCCGTGACAAGGCAGATGTTCTTGCCCAGATCCGGTTCAACGAGCGGAAGGACGGACATATTCGAAAATGGACCCAGTGCCTCCACAAGCACTTGTGGCACGACCGTCGCACAGGCTCCCTCACTCGCCATCACCACCGAGATCGTAAGGGCATTGGTTTCCGAGATCACCTGCGACCGTGCGCCGGCTTCTTCAAATGTACGGTCAAGTATGCGCCGGTTCTGCATTCCAGGCTCAAGCAGCGAAAGCGGAAGTTCAGCGGCTTCTGCCCAAGTGATCGTACCGGTTCTTCCATTCATCAGCGATTCCGGCGCGAGAAGCACATAGCGTTCCTCGTACAGGTGCTCAGCCTCGACCACGTCGGACGAGATGCTGTCGGCATAGGTGATGCCGGCGTCGATCGTGCCATCCTCGATTCTCTGCTGGATCACCAGGGAGGAGGCAGTTTCGATTCGAGCCACAATGCCGGGATGTGCGTTGTGCAGCCGGATCGCGATTCCCGCGGCATAGGCTGCGGCGGTTGGCACCACGCCGAGCGACAGCGGACCGGCAATCCTTCCTTTTGCGGCAAGCAGATCCTGCTCCAGGAAACGCACATCGTCCAGAATGCGCCTCGCATGACGTACGATCGCCTCGCCTTCGGACGTCAGCCCCAGATAGCGGTTGCCGCGTTTGACGATGGCTACTCCCAGCCGTTCCTCCAGCCTTCTGATGCGCATTGAGAACGCTGGCTGGGAAACGCCGCATTCGGCCGCCGCTTTGGCGAAGTGCTTCAGTCGCGCCAGTGTGTTGAGGCAGTGCAGATCGCGCAGTTCCAGCACAGTCAGGGCCGATCTCCAAGAAGTCACCGGTAACAAGGGCGATCAATTGCGCGAATAGGCTGCGCACGCAACACCGGATTACCGTGTGTCAATACGATGTTTCGTTTCCAATCTGAAGCCCACCACCCAAGCGCGGCACTAGCCCTGCCGCGAAAGCAAAATCGAAACTTGCAGGCTGGTGAGTGAAGCGAGGTGACCCGAGGAGGAGTTTCCATGCCACTCAGGCACGAGAGGCCCGTGCCAAACTGGATCAGGGACGGGCGCCAGCGGCTCCCTGGGCTTCCACACGGCGTCCCGCCGGGGCCAGCGTCGTGATCTGGGAGACACCGCCGGGAAAACGGATCGTCGAAAGCGTTGATCGGACGATGAAAACCAGGGGTTCCGCCTCACATTGGCCCCAGCATCGCAATTTCAGACGTCCTGACCTCGGGAGATTTTCTTCCAGCCTTCATGAACCCGCCGCGCCGGTTCCGGTTCTGTCCTCGGCCAGTTCGCAGGCCATGTGCAGGCAGGTTCCGGGGAAGAACCTCCATGTCATGGAAGCCGAA
>JAJEAY010000195.1 GCA_022824145.1 Rhodobacter sp.
TGATTTCGGCAACCAGCCGCTCCATCAGCCCCGTCTTTCCGGTGTTTTTCCAACCGACAACGCCAAAAATCTCCATCAGCGGGAAGCCTCAAGTATGGTTTCTGCCTGCAGCATATCCTCAGGACGATTGAGGTTGAAGAAAGGATCAAATGGCTCGGACCTGAACCACGCCAGCGCGGTACCGTGTCTGTCGGTCCAGGCAACAATTTTTCTCACTCCGCTGCGCAGTGCGCTCCGTAGGTCGTCACGGAGCGCCACTGGCCAAAGCCCAAAAGTCGGATGACGAAGTGCCCCGCGATCCGGAACCTGCGTGGCTGCGAGCGCGATGGGAGCGTCCTGGGCGGCATCGTCCAGCTTTTGAACGAGATCGGTGGGATAGAACGGCGTGTCCGCTGCTATCGTGACGACGCGCTTGGCACCCTGCCCTGCTGCCCAGTCCATTCCCGCCAGCACACCGGCAAGCGGTCCCGGAAAGCCGGGTTCCGAATCCGGAAGTACTGGCAGGCCGAATCCAGCAAAGCGAGCGGGATCGCCGTTTGCGTTTAGGGCTATCGAACAAACCTGCTCCTGCAACCGCTCGATTACATGAGCAAGTACGGGGCGGCCGCCCAGGGTAAGGAGAGATTTGTCGCCTCCACCCATGCGGCTCGAAAGTCCGCCGGCAAGAATGACGCCGAGTGGCCTGTCATCACCCATTCCTGATTGCACCTTTGCTAGGGGCTCCCGTTTCTGCGTCCCCGTTCCGCATGTCCCCGCCGTCCCAAACCAATCGGTCCTCCCCTGAAAGACACATGAAGCGTTTGCCACGCATGCGCCCGATTAGAGTCAGGCCGACTTCCTGGGCGATTTCCACTCCCCAAGCTGTGAAGCCAGACCGGCTGGCAAGCGCCGGAATGCCCATATGCGCGGTCTTGATAACCATTTCGGAGGTCAGGCGACCGGTCGTGTAGAGAATTTTGTCGTGTGCCGACGTCCCGGTGCGGAACATCCAGCCAGCGATCTTGTCGACTGCGTTGTGTCGGCCGACATCCTCCATATATACCAACGGAACATCCTGTCGGCACAGTACCGTCCCGTGGATTGCGCCTGCAGAGAGATAAAGGCTCGGAGCGGTATTGATCTGGCGGGCAAGCGAGTACAGCCAGCTGGCCCTTACCGGCGCGGACGGCAAGCGGATTTCCTGGAGGCCCTCCATAATGTCGCCAAATACCGTGCCAACCGCACAGCCAGATGTGCGGGTCTTCTTCTTCAGCTTTTCCTCATAGTCTGTTTCACGTTTGGTGCGGACAACCACGACATCCAGTTCACTGTCGAAATCGATTGAAGTCACCTCATCTTCTTTCCGTAACATGCTTTGATTAAAAAGAAAACCAATCGCGAGGTATTCCGGGTAATCACCGATTGTCATCGCTGTGACAATTTCCTGGGAGTTCAGGAAGATCGTCAGCGGACGCTCTGTCACCACGTTGACCGAGCGTTTCGTGCCTTCGTGATCCACACCTTCGACAGACCTTGTCAGCATCGGATCGTCAGGATCCGGGGCAATTCTGAAACACTCAGACATTTCCGTCGAACACATAAATTTGCCGTCCGAAACGAACCTGAAACTCAATCATCAACCGTCCCCATTTTCTGCATTCGGCTCAAAAAAAGCGATCCATACGCAACCGTGTTGTTCGCACCGCCTGATCGTTCCTGTCGTCCAAACCGCCGTCATCTCTCCGCATAGCGCTCTGGCGGATGCTGGCAGCCGTCGGCGTGCCCATCAGAGCGTCTCCCAGCACTCTATACGGGAATAAGGGCAACTTACATGACCGAATTTGCCAGCACAGCCGACACGGACCTGAAATTCAAGCCCGATGCAATGAACGGACATTGGGACGCATCGAATTCTAGGGATGTAGGTCGCACTTTCAGGCTCGCGATGTCGGAATTTGACAGCTTTTTCCATACGCCGATCAGGATCATGACGCCAGAGAACATCCTTTTGCCGCCTTCGCAGTTTCCGTCGCCGTCTCGCGATGCCATTCGGTGGCGCAAAGATGTCAATAGACTCAACCGGATCGGTAGAACCTCCAACTGGACCGACAGGGACAAAGTCATTGCTCGCGACGACGCACTTACGGTGCTTCGGTCGCACTCTTCCGCCTCGCGTCAACTGGAACGGTGTCGGTGACCCTACCGAGACAATTTCCGCCTCCCTGCAGCCAAAGAGATGCAGGTCGATCTGGATGCCCTGTCTGCTCCCAGAAAGCAGGATGCTCGGAATTCCGGCATTCTGAAACGATCCCGCCGGCAACGAACAGCTCTGTCAGAGCAGCAGTGCGCAGAAAGCAGGGCAAACGCGAGTTGCTCCGGCTCACCAAGATCTTCCCAATTAAGGAAAGCGACGTCCGGCTCCATTGGTCTGCCGTTTATCGGAACTGAGCGACCGATACGACGCAAACCCGAATTGAGCGGCTTAGCCGAGGTGCGCTTCAAATTCCCGGGAGAACCAGCGTCATGGATAGACGCAGGTCCGCCCGGGAAAAATGCTCAGAATTCCGGATCAACGTGCGGACCACGTCAACCGTCGTAAGCCAGGGCGGGAAGGCGAAGTATGATCGATCTCAACCTGCCGAACGAACAGCCTGAATGAAAACAGATGTTCTCCAGAACTGGAAATGCCTCACGCATCCGAGTTGCAGCAGACCGTGTTCCTTACAGGAATTCCTTTGATCAACGTACGGTCCTCACCCGTCGCTGGCAAAGTTCGGCCGAACTGAATAGGTTCACTCTTCCAGTTCGGCGTCCCAATAGAGGAAGTCCACCCAAGTCTCGTGCAGGTGGTTTGGCGGAAACTTGCGGCCCATGTTGCGCAGTTCCTCGGCGCCTGGCCGACGGGGCGGCTTGAGCAGACTCAGCCCCGCCTGCTTCAGCGATCGCGATCCCTTCCTGAAGTTACACATGGCGCAAGCTGCCACAACGTTTTCCCAACTCGTCACACCGCCTTTGGAACGCGGCACCACATGGTCAAACGTCAGTTCGCCATTCGTGCCGCAGTACTGGCACTGAAACTCGTCTCGGAGGAATAGATTGAAACGTGTGAACGCCACCTGTTTCCGGGGTCGGACATAGTCCTTGAGCACGACAACCGAAGGAATTTTGATCTTCGTTGACGGGCTGCATACCACGGCATCGTATTCTGCGACGATATCAACCCGATCAAGAAAGGCCGCTTTCACCGCTTCCTGCCAAGGCCAGAGCGACAGCGGATAATAGCTGAGTGGCCGATAGTCGGCATTCAGTACAAGGGCTGGATTGTGCCGAAGGCTACCTGGCTCGCGCACAAAGGATGTTCTGAATTCACTAACCATTTCACCACTCCAGACCCGGCCTCCATAACCTGTCACCAGTGTCGCGACAGGAATTAAGTATTTTCAGTCATACCTGTCGTGGTTTTCTCGACAAGTTCATCTACATCCTGTATGCACGTAAGCGATTAGTCTAGCCGTATGACAAATCCATGACAACAGAAAAATTCTGTTGTGCCCGAATCGCCGGATGGCGGGCGAGTGGCGAGACGCATGCAGCAGCCGAGGCACCGACTAACGCGACCGCTGCTGATTGACCGGCGGTCTTGCTAGCCAAGGCGGTGCTGGCAGGAGCCGGAGACGGGTAAACCGATTTCATGATAAGACATACGCTGCGGATTCCGCAGAGCTCAAGAACAGGATAAGGCGCTGCTTCGCATTGCCTTGCCGCGCTCCACCCACCTTCCTACCCTGAATTCATGTCTGGCCTGTCAGGAAGTCCAACTGCCACCGATGAGGCGGAAACGCTGGCCGCCATCATGCTGGTGGCCGAGGCGACACTGGCTGCATGGCCCGAGGCCTGCGCCGCTGTCCTTTTCGGATCGCGGGCGCGCGGCGACCACCTGCCGCCCAGCGACTGGGACATCGCCTTCATCACCCGGAACGGCGACGGGATCGGCGCCATCCCGGACGGCATGCCGATCAATGCACTGGCGGGCGACATACAGACGCTGGCCGTACCCGAAGACGTGGCGCGGCGGAAGGCGCTGTCGATCGAACATGTGGGGCACGGGGTCGTGCGCGTCGGAAAGCTGCTGGCGGGCGGATGGAACCGCCCGGAAGTGAAAGGGACGCCCGCAATGGAACCGGAGAGGCACCGGGATTTCGTCCACGGCGCCTTGAACAACATTGAGGCGGCGGTGGACCGCATCCGGAAGGCCGGCGACAGCGGCGCTCAGGAGGCTGCGCGGTCCATCGCCGCCAATTTCATGGACAGGTCCGCGGACGCCGCCGAGCATCTTGCGATGGCGATGTTTGGTCGCCGCGGCATCGACGCCAACAGAAGGCATAGCGTCAACCATCTTGCCGAACAGGCGGAGCGGATCGGTCATCCGGGCCTGGCAGAAAGCATCCGGAAGATGGACGGCCTGCCCCAGCAGGACCAAACCGCGATATTCGGAACAACTGGCGACGTCCATCACGCCATTCGGCGCCTTTCTGTAGTCATCGAGCAGCTTGAGCGGGAGCTCGCGTCCGCGGCAAAGGATCCTCAATTCGCCGCGGCGGCATCCAGCGCCGCTTGCTTTGCGGCTACATCCGCCGAACATTCCGCGTCCGTTCTTCGGCCGAGGTTGGGGCAGGATGCTGGGGACGGCGTACCGTTTCAGCCCGATATACTGCTTGCACCTCTACTAGAAACGAGTCGGACTCTGCAATCTGCACTCAGGCAGCTCGCGAAAACCCTGCAGCCTTTGTCGAAACCGGAACCCGGATAAAGCACCGACGGGCGGCAGACTCCTTCGCCGCTCGATTGACCTACAGAACCGTCGAAGCCCCGGTGTCACCCATCAGATCCATGTCCCCTACCCTCCTTATGTATGGAAATTCACGCACTGACGACTCTGTGGTCGCCTGCCGGAGAGCATACTCTTTGACGAGACCGCACCCTGCCGTGATCGATTTGCAAATGCCGCCATTCACAGGGAGAAGTTCTTTTCGTCCGACCTTACGATCAGCGAGCCCCAAGCCAGAATCTGGGCAATCATCGGCAGGCATCCAGTTCCATACTCTTTTTGCTGTACCTTGAACTTCAGGCTTTGCAGAAACACATCCATTCCCTCACGAAGGGTTGTCTTGAGGTCGCGACCCACTCCGCATCCCCCATATGGCTTTTGAAGGCACTCACGGATTTGCTCCTAGTTCACCCATGCGCCACAAGTCGCCGAGACTGCAATCGTTCAGCCCGTTTTCGATTTCGTTTCTATTAAGGCGATGTAAGCATGTGCCGTCGCCGTGCCATTCACACGTGATTACTGTTTCGGGACGCGCTGATAACGCTGACACAAGTGCCTCTGAATGAGTTGTAATAACGAGCTGCATACGGCTGGAAGCTTCCAAAAGGAGCTCACCGATCAGAGCCATAGCGTCTGGGTGCATTCCCAGCTCCGGTTCCTCAATACAAACTAGCGCAGGTGGCTCGGGAGTCAGCAGAGAAGCGACAATTGCGATGAACCGTATGGTTCCATCGGATAGTCGAGTTGCCGGGATCGGAGTGGACAACCCTGACACGTGCAGAAAAAATTCACCGCTCCCCCTGAGACCCTTGTAGATATCCTTTCAAAACGGGGGAGAAAGCGCTGTAGGTAGAAATTCAACTTTTGCGGATCGCGGTGTTCGACTTGGTTGAGAACCAACGCAAGATTGCGACTGTCGGGAAGCAACCGATCTTCTGGAAGGTCAGCAGGCTGCGGCCGTCGCAGATGAGCGCAGCGCCCGAAGCTCCATTCCCGAAAAATTTGAATTTCTCCAAATTTACGACCTATCCAGGTAACTTCGGGATAACGCGAAGGATCCTTGATCTGAGCCAGCACGGACTGATCAGGAACCAAATCGTGACGTTGGAGCCGCCTCATCCTCATTTCAGGCTCGTCGTCTTCCTCAGTGGCGCGACTCAAATTAATAACCGGCCGTCCGTTTTGGAAACGATAATAAAAATAGGGTTCGGAGTGACCATGGATGGGCTGGACTTCCTCGATGGCTTTCGTCTGAAAATTCTAGTAGCTACCGCAATGAGCGGGTGGTTGGTGTTTTCAATCCCGCCTACACATCTCCTGTTTCGATATCGAATTTCGCTGACTTGGACAAGTTTGAGTCGCTGCCTTTCCAAAGCCACTCCGACGCTCCGCCACCGTCTCGAATGGCTGCAGCGAAGTCTGTAGGAGTTGCGTGAAGTAGTTCGAACATTTCAATTAAATTTGATTTTCCGGACCCATTCGGCCCAATCAAAACGTTGAGGTCAAGAAGTTCGAACGGTTCCATATCCGGAGGAAATGACAGTAGACCACCAGCCTTGAATCGTCGAATGAATCGCATGTGCATTTCTCCTGAATTGACCTGCGCCGCAACCCAGTCATCCGCAATAGACTAGCGTCTTGAGCCATCTGGAACTCAGGCCGTCGTTCTATCCAATTTGCGAGAAAGAGGCCATTCGGTGTTTTCCAAGCGTAGTAAACAAATGGAAATTCGCTCGGTCCTTCCGCACATTCCTCCACGTCCGCTTCTCGCACGCCCTGAGTTTCCCACGGGGGAATCCATGCAGGTCAAATTGTTCCTTGCTCTGCAACTTCCATGCGGAGCAGCGCCAACGTACCGTGCGTCCTTTATGTCGGCAACGTTCGGCGGCGATTCCTGCAGGCGGTCACATTTGGACATCATCGTCTTCGCCTGATGGTCTCTGGGCTGGGTCGATAGAGGCAGATCACATCCGGTCTTTGCAAAGACTTGGCAGGCAGGAACTCGCGCCCCAATGGAGTTGCGATCAACGACAAAGCTCAAACAGGAAGCGCTGTCAGCTCCGCAAATACGCTTTCTGGAAACCGATCGGACTGTGGTTTCCCGATAGCTTCGTCAAAACGCATTCAACGTATCTGGCTTCAGCTTTCGCGATGAGACTGTCAGTTTCTGCCCAGCCCGCCGCGTACGAATCCCAACGCGACTTCCAGTCCGTCAGGTGAGATTCCGTGGCCAACGCCCTTCATCACATGCGTATGCACCTTGAAGCCGGCTGCGGCCAGAGCACCGTTTGCTTCCGGCAACGATTCATATGGCACAACCTCATCCTGATCGCCATGTACCAGCAGTACTGGCGGTCTTGATATCGCCTCCTCGGCTAACCTCGAGGGATTCAGCAGCCTGCCCGAAAACCCCACCACCGCTGCCAGCGAACCGGAACGGCGGGGAGCGACGTGCAGACCCATCATCGTTCCCTGAGAGAATCCGAAAAGCACCAGATTGGATTGGTCAATGCCTTCATCCGTAAGCACTTGATCAAGATAGGCGTCTATATCGGCCGCGGAGCGCTGGAAACTGTCGTGCATTTCGGCTTCGCTGGCCCCGTCCATCCAAGGGATGGGAAACCACTGGTATCCAAATGGGTTGACTGCCGACCGCTCCGGCGCATTCGGAGCGCGGAAAACGGTATTGGGAAGGTGAGGCGCGAGTGTATCGGCGAGGCCCAGCAGATCGGCGCCGTCGGCGCCATAGCCATGCAGGAACACGACTGCCGAGTCAGCTGACCCCGACTCCGCTGCCCGGCGGCCATCATTGAGTTTCCGTGTCATCGGATGCCTTCCCTGTCCTTAACCACGCGGTAATAGGCCCAGAGAAGTCTCGCGGCAACAGCCCGCCACGGAGTCCAGGCTTCTGCCATCTTCCTAAGCTGCCGTTCATTCGGGCGGTCACCTGTCTCGAACAGTATCCGTGCGGCTTCCTGCAAAGCTAAATCGCCCGAAGCGAATACATCGGCCCGTCCGAGCGAGAACAGGGCATAGATTTCCGCCGTCCAGCGCCCGATTCCATTAACGGCAGTCAGAGTTGAAACTACCTCGTCATCCGGGCAATGGCGCAGCCGTTCGAAATCGATTCGGGCTTCTGCCAACGCACGGGAATATCGGATTTTCTGGCGGCTAAGGCCGGCAGTCCGCAGTTCCAGTTCGGTCGCTTGAAGAATTGACTGCGGGTCGCACAGTCCCGCCGCTTTGATTCGGTTCCAGATTGAGCTCGCCGCCGCGACACTCACCTGCTGGCTTACAATTGCGCCAAACAGCTGTTCGAAACCGTCCGGGCGAAGCCGCAAGGGCAACGGCCCGGTCTCGCGAAGGGCGGAGGCGAACCTCGGCTCTCTTTCCGCAAGGAATTTCGCGCCTTCCGCGACGCAGTCGGGCGTCTTGATGATCCGACCGATCATTTCAGCCCGTGCACCCACGCCAGAGCCTCTTCAACCGTTCTATGGAAAGTGGTGGCTGGAACCGGCGGCCGTCGCATCAATGCAACTTCGATGCCGAGTTCCCTTGCCGCATCCAGCTTGCCCCGGCTTGCCGCTCCACCTGAATTTTTGACGACCAGCCAGTCGACTCCTAACTGTCTGAAGAGACGGATTTCATCCTCAATACTGAACGGCGGCCTGCCGATAACGTATTGCCCACCCTCAAACGGAAACGGAGCTAGTGGCCTGTCAATTCGACGGCAGAACACCCGGCGACCGCCAAGGTTCGCGAATCTCTGGAGCCCCTGTGCACCAGTGGCAAGGAACACGGTCGCTTCCATTGGAACAACTCCGGCAACCTCTTCCTCCTGGTCAAAGAAGTGCCACCTGTCACCTGGTCTCGGCTTCCACTCGTTCCGCCGCAGAACGGAATACGGCAGGCCCTTCAATTCGCATATCCGAGCAGTACGTGCCGAAATTCGGGCCGCGAAGGGATGTGTGGCATCAAGCACAGCATCGATCCCGGCATCACAGAGGTAGGACTCGAAGCCTTCGTCTCCGCCGAAACCCCCGATTCGGGTTGGCAGTGCCAGTTTCGCAGGCCTTCTCGTAACGCCAGCAAGAGACGCGATTCCCTCAACACCTTCCATCGCCGCAAGCCTTTCAGCAATGGTGCGCGCCTCGCCGCTGCCAGCCAGCAGAAGAAGCCGCATCTATCCGCTCCTCGCAAGAATCTGACCCGAGCGGTCCACAACAACGACATCGACTTGGATTCCTGCACCTCGGAGGGAACGCAAAGCGCTTTCTCGTGCCGCCGCACTGACTCGCTGCGCCATCTCCGGTCCGATGAGCTCGAAAGCATGCAATGCAGTATTCGCTGACGCAGCCGACGGCACCCCGAACTCTGCAGCCAGCCGTTCGAAATCCACTTGGCTGCGTGAGGAATGCAGATCCATCGCGCCCTGTGCGAGTTTCGTGATCTTCCCGATGCCGCCCCCGATAGTGAGGCGTGGTACCGGGTGCTTTCTGATATACTTCAGCGTTCCGCCGACAAAGTCGCCCATATCTATCATCGCGTGATCGGACAGACCGTGGAGCGCCTGCACCGTCTTTTCGCTCGTTGACCCGGTACATCCTGCAACATGGACAAGTCCAGACGCGCGCGCCACGTCGATGCCACGATGGATTGATGCGATCCACGCCGCGCAACTGAACGGCTTAACGATTCCTGTCGTTCCCAGTATGGAGAGACCACCTTCGATTCCAAGACGCGGATTCCATGTTTTCCGGGCGAGATCCTTCCCGCCAGGAATCGAGATCGTTACCGAAACGTCAGTTTCTTTTCCGTATTCCGTGGCGCATTCCTCAATTACCTGTTGAATCATCTGGCGGGGAACAGGATTGATCGCCGGCTCCCCGGGCGGAATTGGCAAACCATGCTTGGTGACGGTTCCAACGCCTTCGCCAGCCCCGAAGACCACTCCGCCGTTCGAAGCGGTTACGCGCGCAATGATCATGGCTCCGTGGGTTACATCCGGATCGTCCCCGGCATCCTTTAGTATGCCCGCCTCGGCCCAGGCAGCATCCACCTTGGTGTGAGTCACCGCGAAAGTCGGAGTTTCCCCTCGCGGCAGAGTAATTGTCACTTCCTTAGGAAAGGCCCCTCCCCAAAGCCGGGCCAACGCCGCTTTGGTTGCGGCGGTCGCACAGGCGCCGGTGGTCCAGCCCCTCCGCAGTCGAACTTTGGTCCGGTGACTCATTCTGCGGAATATAACTGCAACGGAACATACGTCCAATCACACGGTAAGGGTCGATGATCATCGACTTTCAGTCGCTCGCGCGACAGGACATAAGCGGCAACATGTCAGAGACGCTCACCGCCCATCCCAACCTCCCGGCGCAGCCTAGGAGTCACGCGCTCCGCATTTTGGTGAGAATGGCTCCACTTTTGCGAACTGAACAGTATATATGTCTTCTGGTTGACCAACCTTGCAAAGTCGCACTCCCCTCCAGTGACATGGGCGTCAGGCAAGGCGAGCCTTGCACCAAGTCGGGCGCCGACCTTTTTGCCACTGAACTCGGTACAAAGGCATACGGATTACAGGGCGGTCCCGCTTTGCACGAAAATACCTGCCGACCTGTGTTCGGAAACGCGGCATGCCCGGCCTGATTGTCTCATCAACGAACTCGGGCAGCGGCAAGACACTCGTCACCCTGGGAATTCTGCGTGCCCTATTGCGTCGGGGCACGGCAGTTCGCGGCGCAAAGTCTGGGCCCGACTACATAGACCCAGGATTCCTCGAAGCAGCCAGCCATGCGCCCTGCATCAACCTGGACGCATGGGCAATGTCGCCTGCCCGCATCCGCGAGCTTGCATGGACTGACGGCCTGCTGCTCATAGAAGGAGCAATGGGTCTTTTCGACGGCGCTCCCCCAGAAGGGAGAGGCGCAACCGCCGACCTCGCGCGCATTCTTGGAATTCCAGCAGTGCTTGTCATAGATGCGGCGCGAATCGCCCACTCGGTTGCGCCCCTGGTGGCCGGATTTGCCAGATATGATTCCGACGTCCGCATCGCGGGACTCATCCTTAACCGTGTCGGCAGCGCACGGCATGAACGCATGCTGCGCACCGCACTTCGGCCAATTGGAATTCCCGTCTTGGGGGCGGTAATGCGCAGGTCGGATCTGGCTCATCCTTCGCGGCACCTTGGTCTGCTGCAGGCGCAGGAACGTGCCGATCTTGAGAATTTTCTCGAATCCGCGGCCGAAGTCATTGGCAGTTCGGTCGATCTGGAGGCCATAGCAGGACTGGCTGAAGAACTGCCGGAAGCCAAGTTCACTGCCTGCCTTGCCCCGCCGGCACAGCGCATCGCGGTGGCGCAGGACGCCGCCTTCTCGTTCTCCTACGCGCACCTTCTGCAGGATTGGAAACGACTAGGGGCGGAAATCATGACGTTTTCGCCGGTAGCGGATGAAGCCGTGCCGGACGCGGATCTGGTCATCCTGCCCGGCGGATATCCGGAACTTCACGCAGAGAAGCTCGCAGCCGCGGATAACTTCATGAATAGCCTCAAGAAATCATCTCAAAAGTCTCAAATATATGGAGAATGTGGAGGATATATGGTTCTCGGGAATACTCTTGTCGATCAGAACGGAATCCCTCACCGCATGGCAGGACTACTGCCGCTCGATACAAGTTTCGCTGAACCTGAACTGCATTTGGGCTATCGTCACCTCACTCCGCTCGGAGGTCCGTTTGAGGGAACGCTTGCCGCCCATGAGTTCCACTACGCCAACACAATTCGGGCGGAGGGGGATCCCCTGTTTCAGGCACGGGACGCGGAAGGTACAGAACTTGCGCCAATGGGACTTAAGGCCGGTCGCGTCTGCGGCTCGTTCGCCCATGTTATTGATAAGGCAAAATAGTGGTTTCACAATCCTTTGCCTATGGATAAGCGGAGCTCCATGACGACAACTGCCCCTCCTGAATCCATAGACAACCGTCGCGCATACCGAAACGTCGTGGTTCTGGTGGCGGCTCAGGCTTTGCTCGGCGCGCAGATGCCAATGATATTTACGTTTGGAGGTCTGGCGGGCCAGTCACTTGCGCCGAATCCCTGTTTCGCCACATTGCCAATCTCTCTGATCGTTCTGGGCTCTATGCTCGCCGCGACGCCTATTTCGACCATCATGCAGCGCTACGGACGTCAGGCTGGGTTTCTTGTCGGTACCACAGGAGGTGTTTTTGGCGGCGCAATCAGCGCTTGGGGTCTGCTGACCCAGAGCTTTACGGTATTCCTGATTGGCTCGTTCTTTACCGGAATTTACATGTCAGCGCATGGATTCTACCGATTTGCCGCGACGGACACGGCATCCGATGAGTTCCGGCCCAAAGCAATATCATATGTCATGGCGGGTGGGCTCGCCGCGGCCATTGTCGGGCCGCAGATCGCGAAACTTACTGTCGATATCATGGCAGTCCCGTTCCTGGGAATCTATCTTGCAGTGATTGCTGTCAATGTTCTCGGCCTCCCTCTTCTTCCGCTTCTTGACATCCCGAAGCCACCGGCCCCCGGCGCAAGCGGGCCGAAGGGCCGCAGCTATCTGGAACTCTTGAGGACTCCCCGCATTGCGGTGGCGATCATCTGTGCAATGGTCAGCTACGCATTGATGAACCTCGTGATGACTTCGACGCCATTGGCGGTTGTCGGCTGCGGATTTACCCCAGGTAACGCGGCCGATGTCGTTTCAGGTCATGTGCTGGCGATGTTCGCACCGAGTTTTTTCACCGGTCACCTGATCGCCAGGTTTGGAGCGGAAAGAGTCGTGGCAGCGGGCCTTCTGATCCTTGCAGCTGCGGGAGTCGTGGGCCTTGCGGGCGTTGAACTGACGAATTTCTTCGTCGCGTTGATATTCCTCGGTCTTGGCTGGAATTTTGGTTTCATTGGCGCAACGGCAATGCTGGCGGAATCCCACTTGCCGGAAGAGCGTGGCCGAGCGCAAGGCATGAACGATATGCTCGTTTTTGGCTGCGTCACGATCGCTTCGCTTGCAAGCGGAGGACTGATGAACTGTTCAGGCGGGTCAGCACAGGAAGGCTGGACTGCAGTGAACATGGCGATGGCACCGTTCCTCGCTGTCGCAGCCGGCGCACTGATCTGGCTGACGCTGCGGAAGAAAACTGCATAGTTTTTTGTCTCAACGCAATTTTGAGATCCCCTGGAAGGACGCGTGAAGCTTATGGCCGACATACTGTTTTCCGGCACCGGATCAGGGCGTCGGCGGACATCGGCACGGACAGACAGCTGAAGAAAACTCGTTCAGGCATGTGCTGGCGACACGACCATGCGCAATTGCGCCGTCTTTCGATACTGAAACACGCAGAAATCGCCCAGCCAGCTGTTGATGAAATGAAGCTTCAGGAAAACCAACTCACGTTGACCGTCGCGCAGGTTTCCGCCGAAACCCAATCTTGGAAACGCAGATTCAGATCCCGCTATCGACGATTTCGCGAAAAACGAGGTTCGCGTCCTCGAGGAGATCGGGGTCTCCGACACTGTCCGGAACGCCAGCAGCGTTGGCAAGCCCGAATTCCTTCTCAATGAACCGATCAAGTTCAACGATGCGGGGGCCAGCGCCGAGTTCGACTGTTTGAGATTTGGCAACCACCAATCTTTCGATTGCCTCGTCCAAGCCAGGTTCCAATTGAAGGCCAGCGCACAGCCCGGGCAGATCCATCGGAGGGGGATCGATTCGGGTGCGTAACCAACGAAGCGCGAGAGCGGGCCGAATTGCGTAGAAGTACTTCTTTGCCGCAACTGTCTCGCGGTCGCCGATTT
>JAJEAY010000065.1 GCA_022824145.1 Rhodobacter sp.
GTGCGTCGCGGCGATCGAGGGCTACATCGAACACCACAACGCCAGCGCCGCCCGCCCGTTCCGCTGGAGCAGGAAGCCGGAAGACCTCGTGGAGGCCTGGAAGAAAGGGCACCATAAGCTGCAGGAAATGGAATCAAATGAATAACATGAACCACTAGCCAGGCGTATAATTCCCATACAATTCGTTCCCGCTGATCCCGGTATGGCTTTCTCAGTCGATTCGGCAGTCAGCGTCAGATCCGGCCTCAATTGGCATTCCGAGGAACTCTCGCTGCCGCGGCAATATTCCTTCGGTTTCTTCGCGGTCGCCCTGTTGCGGTCGATATACGCCTTCGGTCCGATTGCCCGTCATGCCTAAGACACGGCTTTATGGAGTCCCTTGGCCGAAAGCTGCCTCGCGCTGCCGCAGCACCGCAACCAGCGTGTCATTGTACGGCGTCGGAATGCCAAGCATACGGCCCAATTCGGACACCTGTCCGTTAATCGCGTCCAATTCCGAGGGCCGTCGGGCCTTGTGATCCAACAGCATCGAGGGCCGGGCGTCGGGCATCCGGGCACCAAAGGCAGTGACGTACTCCACGGGATCGTCGATGGTCAGGTTAATCTTCTTGGCACATGCGACAGCATTGGCTTCCTGCATTGCACCCAACGCGATTGCCCAGCGCTCGGGATGCGCCTGAAGTTCCCCAACGGTCATGTCAAACACCGTACAGGCGGCGCTGTAGGTGACGTTGCAAAGGAACTTCTCCCAGATTACCCGCTGAATGTCTTCGAAAGCCTGCGCGTTGAAGCCCACACTGCGCCAGCGTCCCGCGAGCACCTCGGCGCGGCTGCTTTGGCCGCACTCTATCTCTCCGATATGGATCAGATTCATCGCGTTGTGATGCGCGTGCCCCGGTCCTTGGAGCGAGGCGCCGAACCCGTCCGCGACGCCCAGCAAGACATTTTCAATTGGCATGAAGGCACTGATCCGTTCGGCAGCTCCCAGACCGTTCTGGATAGTCAGGATCATCGTCCCGGGCGTCAGATGCGGCGCAATCGCTCGAGCCGCGGAACCAACGCCGGCCGCTTTCGTTGCGATCACGATCAGGTCGCATGCGCCGACTTCCGCGAAATTCGTAACGGCCCGAATTCCCTCAATCCTGCGAAAGCCGCTGGCCCCGTCCAGCCGCAGGCCCGAGGCGTTGATCGCGTCGACATGTTCGGTCCATGGATCGATCGCCCAGACCTCATGCCCTGCCTCGCGGAAGTGGCCCGCATAGACTGACCCCATGGCTCCAGTGCCGTAGACTGCAACTTTCATTGGGGCCGTGTCCTTGACTGTGGCAGACGGATATCGAACGTCTGGCGTAACGCGGCCTCGGCCGACGCGTCCAGAACATCAGGAAAATGCGTGGCGAGAAGCGTCTTCGCAACCTTTTTGGCACGGGCGCGAATGTCGGTTTTTCCGCCAGCCGCCCAATCCTCGATCGGGCGGCGGTCGGCCAGGTCGGGATAGAGAAAATCCGACTTCATCCGGTCAACAGTCTGCGGGTGCCCCAGAAAATGGCCTTGGGTACGAATGGCCTCGGCGATCATCTCCGGACAAAGCGTCTCCGAACCGACCTCGACCGGGGAAAGGCTGCGCCGAATGGCTCCCAGCATGTCGTTGTCAATCACGTAGGCCTCCATCGAGGCGGCCGTCAGCCCTGCCTGCATGCCAGCCGCTTGGGTGATCAAATTTGCTCCGGCATGCGCCGCCATGGTGACTGAAAGCGCTTTTTCATATCCCGCCTGCGCATCTGCCGTCTTGCTGTCTGTGGCGCCTGCGATGGTGGAATTGGGCAAACCATAGCGCCGCGCGATCTGAGATGCCGCCGCCGTCAGAATCGCCTGCTCGCCGCTGCCGCCCGCCATTCCGCCGGATCGCAGGTCGGTGACCATGGGACGTGCGCCGTAGATCGCCGGGGTCTCGGGATTGGCAAGCCAGGCAACAGTCATCCCCGCCAGAGTTTCTGCATTGCTTTGTGCCAGACATCCCGCCAAGGTCACGGGGCTTGAGGCGCCCATCTGGCTAAAGGTGTTGACCATGCAGGGAATTTTGGCTCTTGCGGCGGCAATCAAGACATCTGCCGCCTCGGGTGCGAACCGCATGGGCGGGGCGACGTGATTTATGTTGAGCGACAGGAAGGGGCGTGCGGCGAAGGCTTCGGGCGAGCCCGCCGCAAGGTGGCACATGGCGGCGATGTCCTGCACATGGTCCGCGGAGGCGACGCTGACAATGACATGTTTCGCCGTAGCCGCCAGCGCGGCATAGCATGTGTTGATGTCCAGCAGCCGATCGTCATCCATGTCGCGTGCCACCAGCGAGCGCGAAAAGAACTGACCATGGGGCAAGGCATCCACCAAACGGCCCGCGTCATAGAGATCGCCCAAAGTGGACGGCCGATAACCGTTGTTTTCGATATCCAGGATCATCGGGGCCGCCCCGCCCGACCCGACGTGAACCGAGGCACGGTCAAGCCTCAGGTCGTGACCGGTCCTGCGCCCGAACAGCGTGACCTCACGCCCAAGGCCTTTCAGAGCGCATTCGACCAGATCGGGCGGAAAGGCGAGACGTCCTTCGTTGGTGACCGAGCCGCCCGCGCCGAATACAAGGTCGGTGACGGAGCGCGGTGCGTCATTCATACCGAAATCGCTCAGAAGCGCCAGCGATGCTTCATGAATGCGGGCCATATCTCCATCGCTGAGGATGTTCAGCCGACCGCCAACGGTTTCCAGACTGGGCATCAAAGCCGACTCGTCAAGCCGGGTCAAAGAGCGCTTCCTGCGCCTACCGAACGTGATTCCGTCCGCTGCCATGAGGGTGATGCTGTCACGGCGGAAATGGTGGACAAGCGACTTGTCCGGCGATTATGGATTAAGCAGTCTTGTTCCATGGATGGTCGTGAGCCAAAATATGCATCTGCGCAACCTGCCCCTTCCCGCTTTGCGCACGTTCGAGGCCGCTGCGCGGCAGCTGAGTTTCAAGCACGCTGCCGAAGAGCTTTGCGTCAGCGCCACTACCGTCAGCAACCAGATAAGACGGCTTGAGCGTGACTTGGGCTGCAAACTGTTCATACGGAAGACCCGCGCGGTGATCCTGACCGATGCGGGACGGTCTTTGTCGAAAGTCCTGACCCGTTCCCTGGAAGACATACGCGCCGAGGTGGAAACTCACGTCAGATCTCCGCGGAAGTCGGTGTCGCTGGCCGTTGGCCCGATCTTTGCATCGCGCTGGATGATCCCCCGGCTGGACCGGTTCCGCAGTCAACTGCCGGGAATTGACCTTGAATTGCACAACTCGCCACGGATCACCGACGCAGGCCTCATGACCTGCGACATTGCCGTGGATTGGGGCAGTGGCGTTTGGTCCGGTCTTGATGCAGCCCCGCTTGTCGAAATCGTCTATTCCCCGGTTCTCAGCCCCGGTCTGGCACGTCAGAAGGGCTTGCCCAAGACGCCTAGGGATGTCGAAGGGTTTCCGATCATCCATCAGCAGGACCGCAGCGAGTGGATGGAGTGGCTGAAGGCCGCAGGTTGCGAGCGGCTGTCCCTGAAGGACAAGGCAATCATTGTCGACACCAATGTTGTCATTCAGGCGGCTATTGACGGCCAGGGCATGGTCCTTGGCATCTTTCCTTTCTGTCAGGCTGATGTGGAGGCCGGGCGCCTGCTGAAGCCCTTTGACCTCGACCTGTCGCCGTCACGGTCCTTTCATCTATTGACCCGCCCCGGGTCGCGGCAGCGGCGCGAAATAGACGACGTATTCCGCTGGATGGTGAAAGAGGCGGGTTCAGGGGTTTAGGGCGGTCTCGCCATTCGTCTTTCCGATGCGGTAGAGGAATGGAGGTCCTTCGGACGGATAGGACCGCACCGGCTCACCCTCCCGAAAGACAAGAGCCGCCCCGTCGTCCACGGCATAACCGTCGGGCATCGCACCGCTGGCCACAAGGCGATGCATACGTGTCCTTCGGTCCGGTTCAGCCAAGCTGTGCGGGGTCATCGATCCCTTCACGATTCCAAGCCCTTCGCCTGTCTGCAGGCCATCTTCTCCCGAATGCCACAGGAAGCTCTCAAACCAGCACATGGCCCCAGCGCTGACTCCCGCAAGCGTGACACCGCGCCGAAACGCTTCGGCAAGCACTGCCGCTATGCCCGTGGACTTCCAATGACCAACCAGATGTGCCGGATTTCCGCCCCCGACATAGATCAGATCAAGGTCTTCGGTCCAGATCCGGGCCTGTTTCCGGCCAGCTTCGGCGGGCAGCTGCGACAGTGTGCCGGCATAGCGGCTGAAGCTGTCACGAAACCTCTGGACTTTCTCCGGATTGTTGCCGCTGGCTGTGCCGATGTAGCCAATGCGCCGCCGTGCGCCCGTGTACTCAACGCAAAGCCGGTCCAGCTCGGGATGGGTTCCGTGCGTGGCGCCGCCTCCGCCGATGGCTATGAGTGTGCTTGGGGGCAATTCACCGTCCGCTCGCCTCCGCCGAAACGGCAACATAGACTAAGTGAATAGGTTCGGCAAATTTCTTTATTTGTCCAAAGTCCCATGTGCCCGGACACTTCGAATCAAGATCCGGAATCCCGTCTATGGATCAATATTTCTTCATGTAACGGCCTATCAATTGTCGCTTGTCGAAAGTTGCCCC
>JAJEAY010000237.1 GCA_022824145.1 Rhodobacter sp.
CGGTTCTCCGGTTGCAGCCGATGCGTTCCTCAAGGGCTACGCTGTCCAGCTGCCGCTGGTCCTCGAGCATGGCCTCAAGACGCCGCCACGCGGCGCGCCTCTGCGGCAGGAGCCGGCAGACGGTCTGCCTGTGGGCGGGGATCAGGAGCCGTTCCGCCGCCTTCCCCGCATCGGACGGTCTTCATTGCCGTCTCCTTCATGGCTCCACTGGATGCGGCCGGGCTTCCTGCCGCGAATCAGTCTGACAGCCATAGGACGGAATGTGCCGGAAGCGGACGCGGGCCGTCCCGCAGCGGTCCGCGGGTCTCGCCGGCGGCCCCTGTGACCCGTGAAATCAGCACCGAGGCGGCCTGCCGGCTAGCCAGGTATTTAATTCCCTTTGGAAACACAGTGATCACGGCTTGTTCGAAGACATGTGCCCGGAAGCGGAGCTGGCGCATCCGCCAGGAAAATGACGCGCTAATCGGTTGCGTGCGGACATTCAACCTATATCATGCGTCCCAGCCTGTGCAGTCGCGCTAAAGATTCAGAACAGCCGGAAATGATCATGGAAGCCCCCGAAACCGAGATCGTCGACACTATGCGGATCGCCTGCGATGGCGGAGAGGGTGCGCTCGGGCATCCCCGTGTCTGGCTGTCGATTCCGCCAGACAGGGGCTGGGTCGAATGCGGCTATTGTGATAAGAAATTCATCCACAGGGACTTTGCCGAACTGACCCGGTCCTGATCCAGAAGTCACCTGTGAGGGCGGTTTAGCACAGGCCGGGAGGGAGAGAACGGCAATGCGCTTCGGCAAAGGGTGCCACCTGCATCTGATCGACGGTTCAGCGTTCATCTTCCGTGCGTATCATGCTCTTCCGCCGCTAACGCGAAAGTCGGATGGGCTGCCGGTGGGCGCGGTCAGCGGCTTTGCGAATATGCTTTATAAGTTTCTAAGGGAAAGCGGTGGCGCTGATGCGCCGACGCATGCCGCTGTGGTATTCGACTATTCCGGAAAGTCATTTCGCAATGATATCTTTCCCGACTACAAGGCTCACCGTCCGCCCACCCCGGAAGATCTGGTGCCGCAGTTTCCGTTGACCCGCGATGCCACGCGCGCGTTCAATGTCGCCTGCATCGAGGTGGAGGGATACGAGGCCGACGACATCATCGCCACGCTTGCGCGGCAGGCGCGGGAAGCGCAGGGCCGGGTGACGATTGTCAGCTCGGACAAGGATCTGATGCAACTCGTCGGCGGCGGCGTGGAAATGCTGGATCCGATGAAGAACCGCCGCATCGGGGTTGAGGAAGTTGAAGAGAAATTCGGGGTAGGCCCGGATCGGGTGATCGACGTGCAGTCGCTCTCAGGAGACAGTACCGACAATATACCCGGCGCGCCAGGAATTGGACCAAAGACGGCGGCCTTGCTGATCAATGAATACGGCGACCTCGATTCACTGATCGCGCGTGCAGACGAAATTCGCCAGCCAAAGCGACGCCAGACGCTGGTCGACAACGCGGACCAGATCCGAATCTCGCGGGAACTGGTAACGCTTGACCAGAACATGGCTCTCGAATTCGGCCTTGATGAACTGGAAGTAAAGGATCCGGAGCCTGACGCACTGCTTGGATTCCTCACCTCGATGGAGTTCCGCACGATTACCAGACGTGTAGCGGAGGATTTCGGTGTCGATGCTCCGACGGTCGAGATCCAGGTGTCACAGGAGCAGGAACACTCGCCGAGAGCCGTTCCGTTCGACCGAAGTGCCTATGAGCAGGTAAGCGACCCGGCGGCACTGCAGACCTGGATCGGCCGCATTCGCCAGCGTGGCTATGTCGCTGTCGATACCGAAACAACCGGTCTGGACGAAATGCGTTCGGATCTTGTGGGCATTTCGCTGTCGGTGGAGCCGGGACAGGCCTGCTATGTTCCGTTGACCCACAGGGCGAGCCAGTCCGATGATCTGTTCGGATCCAGTGAACTGGCCAAGGGACAGATGCCGCTTGCCGAGGCGCTCGCGATGCTCAAGCCGGTTCTGGAGGACAGCGCGGTCCTAAAGGTCGGCCAGAACATGAAATACGACGCCAAGATCTTTGCCCGCTACGGAATTGAGGTCGCGCCAATCGACGACACCATGCTTATGAGCTACGCGCTCCACGGGGGAAGCCACGGCCACGGGATGGACCTGTTGAGCGACCGCTACCTCGGCCATAAGCCGCTTTCGATCAAGCCTTTGCTTGGAAGCGGCAAATCCGCCATAACATTCGATCGGGTCGAGATCAGCGCAGCGACCGAATACGCAGCGGAAGACGCCGACATCACGCTAAGGCTCTGGCAGACATTCAAGCCGCAGCTCCATCGCGACCGCGTTACGACAGTCTATGAGACGCTGGAACGCCCCATGGTGGCAGTGCTGAAGCGAATGGAAATGGAGGGCATCACCGTCGACCGCGCCGCTCTTTCCCGCATGTCGGAGAAATTCAGCCAGAAAATGATGGAGCTGGAAGGGACTATCCACGAACTTGCGGGTAGTGCTTTCAATGTCGGGTCGCCGAAACAGCTCGGTGAGATTCTCTTTGACAGAATGGGCCTTCCCGGCGGTAAGCGCGGCAAGACCGGAGCCTACTCCACACCGGCGGTCGTGCTTGAGGATCTAGCCACCGAACACGAACTTCCTGCCCGCGTGCTGGACTGGCGACAGCTCGCCAAGCTCAAGTCAACCTATACTGACAGCCTGCAGGAGCATATCAATGCGGACACCGGCAGGGTCCACACAAGCTATTCAATCGCGGGCGCTTCGACCGGCCGCCTGGCTTCGACCGATCCTAACCTGCAGAACATTCCGGTTCGCACCGAAGAGGGTCGCCGCATCCGTGAAGCATTCGTTGCGGCACCCGGAAAAACCTTGGTGTCGCTGGATTATTCTCAGATTGAACTCAGGATTCTTGCGCATATCGCCGATATTCCCGAACTGAAAAAAGCCTTTGCGGACGGGCTGGACATTCATGCGATGACCGCGTCGGAAATGTTCGAAGTCCCGCTTGACGAGATGACTCCGGACATCCGCCGTCAGGCGAAGGCGATCAATTTCGGAGTGATCTACGGCATCTCCGGGTTCGGCCTCGCCCGCAACCTGCGGATTCCGCGCAAGGATGCGCAGGGGTTCATTGACCGATATTTCGAGCGGTTTCCGGGAATCCGGAGTTATATGGATGAAACTGTGCAGTTCGCAAAGGACCATGGCTACGTTCAGACTCTTTTTGGCAGAAAGATCCATACTCCGGACATCAACGCGAAGGGGACGCATGCGGGCTTTGCGCGACGTGCCGCGATAAATGCGCCGATTCAGGGAACTGCAGCTGACGTGATCCGCCGCGCGATGATCCGAATGGATGCAGCCATCGAAGGCATTCCGGCCAAGATGCTGCTTCAGGTGCATGACGAACTCATCTTCGAGGTTGAGAATGGCGCAATCGATAAAACTGTCTCCGCAGCCCGTGAGGTGATGCAGGGCGCGGCTGATCCAGCCGTGCAGCTTGATGTGCCTTTGACCGTCGATTTCGGGAGCGGTGCCAATTGGTCGGAAGCGCATTGACGGCGCTTCCGGCACTCTGTGCTTGACCGAGCAAGGGAACGTACCGGAGCGGCATCGTGCTCTGGCTTAATATGGCGCCGAAGGTGCCGGAAATTTCTGTTCGGTCGACGTGATGGCACGTGCCGCCGAATCTGCGGGAAGTGTTGAGGTTCGGTGCCGTTCCGACCTTCGTGCATGGCTGTCATCGCATCACAGTCAGGCAGGGTCTGTCTGGCTGGTCACGTGGAAAAGGCGTACTCCATACTACCTCTCCTATGGTGAGATGATCGAGGAACTGCTTTGTTGGGGTTGGATCGACAGCCAGACAAGGGGAGTCGATGAATCCCGGACGAGCGTCCTGATCGCTCCTAGAAATCCGAAGTCGGCCTGGTCCGCGATCAACAAGGCAAAGGTCGAGGCCGCGCGGGCGAGCGGTGCTATGACGCCCGCTGGCGAAGCGCTTGTCGCGGCTGCGAAAGCCAACGGGATGTGGGAATTTCTGGACGATGTGGAACGTCTGGAGCGTCCGGCCGACCTGGACGCGGCACTTGGAAGATCCGTTGAAGCTTGGGAACACTGGCCCCGAAGCGTCAAGCGGGCGACACTGGAGTGGATAAAGACCGCAAAGACAGCAAAGACCAGGGAAAAGCGAATCGGGGAAGCATCGGCAGCGGCGAGGGAAGGACGCAGGCCGAAGCCGTTTTCGCAATAGAGGAAGAAATTCCCGGTTTGTGCGTTCCCGGCTGCGAATAGCCGATGCTGGCCTTGCAGGCAGTCGGGGTATTGTTCAATGCGGGCTCACATTCTTCTACATCGGCGGGATTCGAGGCTTCTGTCCCGGCTCTCGTCAGGATTTCCAGTTCGACGGCAGCTGAATCATTGAGCCGGAAGTCCGAAGCCCAAAGCCTTTAGCTGCCGTCATGCGTCAGGAGTTGGCTGCTGTCCGCGCACGGCACAGCCCAATCACCGGGGGATAGTCAAGATCAGGATAGTCTGCGCGGTACCGCTCCTCGACGCTGTCAGGTTCCAGATTGTCGATTTCATCATATCCGAGATCAGTGAGAATGCGGGGCAGGTCGGGGGGGAACAAAGTCTGACAACCAGGGTTCTCCGCGTCGGGCGACAAACGCCGCGGCTCGTTCCTGCAACGGCCGGGCGTCACTTGGAATCCAGGCGGAGTCTGCCAGATAGTCGAACACCACGGTTGTGCCTGGAGCCATCGACTGGGCAATTGACGTCAATGTCCTGCTGATCGAATCGCGGTCGAGATAGTATGTGACACCGAACCATGAGACCACGGCGGGGCGGGTGAAATCAAATTCTGCACGGGCAAGTGCGTCCTGCAGCCGCTCCTCGGTCAGATCGGTGCGCACATAGCGGACGGCTTCCGGAATCTCGATTCCGGCGGTGCGCATGCGTTGGAACTTGGTTTCCTGCGTTGCCTCCTGGTCAAGCTCATAAAGCGTGAGTCCCTCCATCAGGTCCGGGCGCCGCAGCGCAAAGGTGTCGTATCCAGCGCCGACGATCACATATTGATCGATGCCTTGCGCCATCATGGCCTCCAGGCAGTCCTCACCGAATCTCGCTCGTGTCAGGATTGCAGGAATGATGGGGCGCAGCTTTCGGAGAAGGCCGTAGATGATCAACTGCGAGAGAAGTCTATTGGAAAGGATCGTGCGCCAGATGCGTCCACACATATCAAAAGCGTAACAGCAGTTCCCGGTAGGCTGCCCGTCGGCCTGCCGGACAGCCGGTTCGGGCGGTCGGCACGGCCGGTCCATTCCGGCTGCGCACGGCTGAAGGCCGGGCGGCTGCCCGTTTTCTGAAAATTCGGCGAAGGGCGGGAGCGGG
>JAJEAY010000118.1 GCA_022824145.1 Rhodobacter sp.
GCTGGCCTCGCGCGACGATGTGCTGCCATGGCTGTTTGTCTCCGAGCGCCGGCAGCCTCTCACCCGTCAGGCCGTGAACTATATCGTCGCGCAGGCGGGAGAGCGGGCGGGTCTTGGGCACATCCATCCGCACATGCTCCGACATTCCTGCGGCTTCGCGCTTGCCAACAAGGGGTACGATCTTCGCCTGATCCAGGATTACCTCGGGCATCGCGATCCAAGGCACACCGCACATTACACGCGCACGGCGGCAGGCCGTTTCGAAGGGCTATGGTAAGAGGCAACGACCATCAGGATCCCGGAGACCGCATTCGACGGTCCCGTGAAATTGATGGTGCGGCGCCTCGGACCGGATGTTTCCAGGAGACGAACGGCGATCACCTGCGCGCCCATCGCGACGCGTTTGATCTCGACAAGTTCGGGGCAAGCAGCATCGGATGTCCGCCTTATGTTCGATTTCGTGGCCAAATATGCAGCTTCGAGCCAATTACCCCGGCCTCTGGTCGGCGGCATTGCAGAGTGCGTCCATGCCGAAATCGAGCGGATGTTCCCGCAGCGTGCAAGACTCGCTTCCATTGCCTTCCAGTCAACAATTTCGGGCTTCATGCCTGCCGGAAAATGCCGAACCGAACCCGTGCGGCCGGATCGCGAATGTACCCACGCCGCTTTTCCGGATTCGTCGCTTGGCGCGCAGACCGAACGGCCCGTCTGCAGCATTGCTCGTCACTTAGCGAGCTTCATTGCCGCTCGACTTGACCTGAGGGGCTGCGCTCGGGACGCAATCTGGGGCGTAGGTCAAGAAAGTGGACAGCGACTAGGATTGTTCCGCCCGATGCCGCCTGAACCCGGTCGGCCTCGTTGTTCAGGAGACCAAGAAGCCCGTCAACATCGATCTTTCGCTGATCGTCCGGATGCTTCCACGTCTTATCCTCCGCAAGCGTCATCAGCAACGCACCGGCCCTTCTGTTGTCCGCAGCCATGTACTTCCTCACGAGCTGACTTTCGATTGCGTTGCGCAATTCCTGCGCCGAGTAGCGCTTGTCGCCAAGCTTGAGCTCGATCACCGCCTCATGGGCCGAGGCTGTGGAAAGCAGCCGAATGTCCGTCTCCTTTTCCTCCGCCGTCACGGCCTCCTGATCAACCTTGTAGACCGAGTTCGCGGCATGGCCCAGCTCCCGTGCAATTTCCCGGCGCATGAGTTTCTCGTCTAACATTCCTGCCCAAGCTTCCCGGGGCGAACCGTCCTGCATAAGAAGCTCGTCGAGATCCGACAACCGGTCCTTCAAAATGGCGAACATCGATTCATTCGTTAAGGCTGGCGCTTCGCCGCTTTGGTCAAGCGCCGCTGCCTGCCTATCATCAAGTGCGTCAGCATCAATTTCCTGCGCCCAGGCCTCTTCCGCCATCGCCAGAATCCGGTCCTTGAAGTGCTCGCACAAGGGATCGACGGCCATCTCAAGCTTGACAGCCAGACCTTCCTCGCCCTTGGCGTTCAGCAATGCGGTTACAATGCTATTTCTGGCCTGCTCGGCATCATCCCGTGCATCCGGAGTATAGGTTCCATCGTGGACTGCGTCGTCCTCTATCCTGACATGGAGATAGGCGAGACGAACCAGTCGCAACAATACCCGCGGAGCGAAACGTTCCCCACCCAAGCCGATCGCGTTGTCACGATCGCCAAACAGGCAGGCAAACCAAGTGACTGCCTCCGATCGCTCGGCTGGCTCGATCTTTGCGAGCCGTTCCTCCAGCATTTCGACGCCAGCTGCCGGATCGATGCGCATCAAGGTCGAAAACCAGACTACACAAAGCGCGAACGGCAATTGTTGCCTCAGTCGTGCGAGCGAAGTTTCCTTCAGTTTCTCAATGGCTGCTTCATCGCCATGCCGCGAAATCACGCGTGCAACCCGCCGGGTCCTCTCGGCAATTCCGTTTTCGTTGCTGGCGTCACCGACCCGGTCTCCGCATTGACTCAGCCAGGCCTCGAGGCGCGGCATCAACTTTCTCGCAACGCTTTCCGGTCCATGATGGGCAATCGCCTGAAGCACTCTCGAGTGGTCATGTGTCCCCGGTGCCTGCTTCAGCTCCCACGACAGCTCTTTCCCAAGCGTTTGGTCCACTGCTCCTGGATGCGCTTCTGCCAAGGCCTCGATCCATTGCGGAAGACCAAACGGCTGGATCAGGGCGTATCGTGCAGCCAGGCGCGCCTCTTCATCGCTCAGCGCGCTTGCCCATTCAGGCTCCTCCGCCTCCGCGAAGATGCCCGCCAGACCTGGGTCCCAGCGTGCGAGATTCGTATAGCGCTCGCCTTTCGGTATTTCGCTTGGAAAGATCGGGCGATCATCGCGCCAAATTTTCATCAGCAATTGACGTAGCCTGTCAGCCGTCTCTCTGTCAGCCGTCTCTCTGTTGAAGTGCCCTTCGATGAAGCGGCGGTTCCAGCCAAACGACCGAATTTTTCCGCCGTCATGGGCCATTACGTTCAACAGTTCCCTAGCCGTGCCTAGGCCTTTCTCGCGCGAAAAGGCGGTCTCGGGGTGGTCGGCAACCTCGCACCAAAGCTGGATCCAACGGTCCCGCTCTTCGGACTTTCGGCGTTCCTCCAGTTGCCTTCTTTGGACTTGCTCATCTTTCAAGCGACGATGCTGCTCATCAAGCAACTCCCAAAAACTTTGGTGCTCATCGCGCACCGATGAATTCACCCAGTCGTCAATCCTGCCTGTCAGTGAAGGCTCATCGACCACCAGGCGCTTGAGCTCTTCGTAGTGCTGCTCCCGCGCATTGGGATTCCGCGACAGGTGGACTGCCGCTTCCAACAGCAACGCGCGCGCTCCCGCATCACGCCCACTGTCGCCCAACGCCGCCTTTATCCATTCAAGGTCCCGGTCAGATCTGAGTTGGACCGGCCCATGATGACCCGTAATCCCACGCAGCCTGTCCCAAGGGTTCTTCTCGTCGTGAAGCGACTTGAGCCAAGCATTACATACCCAGAAGAGCCTGGAATTGTCGTCAGCATTCAAGCTGGTCAGTCGCTCTCTAAGCGAATTGACCGGCTCATCCCTGCCATGATCGGGGTAATGCAGCCGCAGTGCAAGCATGCATGCGCGAAGCCACCTTTCGTCCCTACTGATTTCGAGACCAAGCGCGCATGTCGCGGCCAGCGCCCCGCAGAGACCTGGCCGCGCGCTCGTAATGTGTGGCCAAGCTTCCTGCCACGCCATCCCTTCCGAAACCAGCCTCACAAGGCCGTCCCGAAGCTCTTCGAGGTCGCGAGCGTCGAAAGACGATCTCGAAATCAGCCTTGGCAAGTGCCAACTGAGGTCACCCACCTCACTTCGACCCTTCTGCTTCATCCTTCGAAGTGTCTGACAAAGCTGCTTGATCGACATGAACCTTGGAAATAGACGCAGTATCGCCCCCTGCGCCACCCAGTCGGACCAGGGAACGTCAGCTTCTGCCACGCCGGTGGCAATTTCAGTTAGCCGCTTTTCATCCAGGGAAACCAGTGCATCTAGGGCTGCCATGCGTTCCGCATTGGATGCGGTCGCGTCCCTCGCGACTTGGACTGCGATGTCCGAACAGGAGACTATGCAACCCGCATCAATGAGGTTCATGAGAATCACCCGCAGCTCCGGGTTTTCCACGCCTTCCTTCCATATCCGGTTGATTTCATCCGCGAGCTCGCCTGATGCGAATCGATGCGCTTGGATGCGTGGCACCTGAAGGCCGCGCCAACCGTCTGGGCCGTAACGCTCCGCATAGGCGCGAATGGCTTGGATACGCTGCTCTTGCGTGAGCGACTCGGGGTCGCCCTCGTCGAGGAGCACTGCAGGCTCGTTGTCCCGCAACAGCTGGAATATCCGGTCTTCCTTGAGCGCCAGCCAGGACGCGACAGATCGCTTGGACGGACGAACGATCGTCTTGCCCTTGGTCTCCGCGAAAAGGAGCCTTTTGAGAGCCTTGAGCGACATGCCTTGCTTTCGCAGAACCGAGAGCCGCTCTGCAGCAAGATATTCGGCGACGGAACGATGATGAAAGCGTACTCGACCATATGATGCAAAGCCGAACAGAGCACGTTCTAGCAGCGCTCTTCGCTCGTTCGGCTTCCAGTCTGGCAGGATGATCGCCGGGTCGAGGGCGGCCTCCTTGCCACCGGTGTCGGATGCTGCACTGAATCGGATGGTCTGTCGCCGCGTCATCTGACTGGCCAACGCAATCTTGCTGGCACCCTCGATCGCCCTTCCAACAGACAGTTCCGCAGGCTCGTGTCTGTTCTCGCCGGGAAGCAGTTTCACTCGGACATTTGTCTCCACCTGCTCACGATGCGTACGGATCTGCCTGTGTTCACGCCAGTCCGCGCACAGTTCAATGAGATCCTGAGGCCTCCGCGCAAATTCCAGAGCATTGCGGCGCTGCAAGTCCTCCAGAAGGCGATCGGGATCGTCCACGCGTTGGTTTCGGGCGAACTCGACAATCTGTTCGTCCGACAGCGGCATCAACCCCACCGTTCGCCACTCCGGCGCCTGTCCCATGCTACAGTCGTCACCAATTTCATTGCTGTCACGCATTGCGATGTCCGCGAATGCCTCTCCGTCGGAATTCGCTGAACGTTCGGAAGGAACTGGCAGAGTGTCTCGGACAAGCTGCTTGTCGAACGGGACCGGTCGCGTCGTTATCACGATTCTTGTCCGTTGAAGCTGGCTTCCTATACCCTTCTTGAATCCCTTCAGCGCGAGTTCAAACGAACCCGACGTCAACTTGAGCTCGTCGATCGAGTCCAGAAAGAACGTCGCCACGTCGGACTGTGAGGCATGCCAGGAGTCGAAACGCGCCTCTTCATCCATGTCCAGCAGACTGCGCAGATCTTTTTGCGCCAAGGCGGTCAAGTCGATAAAGAACGCAGGTTCGCCCGCGTCCCACAGACGCTTTGCCCGTACACTGCACTCGTGGGTCTTTCCTGCACCCGCTTCCGAAATCAGCAGCACGCGCATAGATTGCAACAGGTCATCCCATGTAGATCCCTGCAGCCAGCCCAGGCTGACCAGAAAGGCCTGCTGTTCTGCTTCGCGTATCCTGTCTTCTGGGATGTCTCGGAAAGTTCGTTCTATCACTGCATCAATGCTTCGTGGTTAGGCACGTCTTCGGGAGCCTTGTTCAAATCTGATCATTTTCACCGGGGTGCTGCGCCCTTTCTGACATAGCCAGGGACAGTTGCCGCGTATATTACAAACCCGGTAAACGTTCCGTCAATCGCGACCGCTATCCGCAGGATTCAGAACGCAGTCACGAGAGATTGCAGCGAATTGCCGTGGTCGGCGCATTTTGTGGCAGAGGACGTCTGCTCCGCGCTTCGCGTATTTTGCCAAACTTCATTTCCGCGCTAGGACCATGCTGCCAAAAACTGGACCGGCCATTTCGCGTTCCGTGACTACTGTTTGGAGAGCACCGCTAATGTCGTGCACGACATTAGCGGTGCTCTCCAGTTCTACATGGACAGGCATCACGTCCCATCGGCCATGTGATCCCACAGATTTTTTTTGTCCCGAACGTTGCCCCTCGGTGCTTCCCGGCCAGAAAGGCTCGGGAAATCAACGCCCCCATGCAGCAAACGCGGCATAATCCGGTTGTCGGCATGCCGCCCGAATTTAGCAATCGTAATGATGGCGGGCGGTCTTGCGAAAGTGACGATCCGTCTAGGTATCGCCGAGCAATTCGAGACGGCGAACAGCGTCGCGGAATCCGCGCAGCGTAACCCCTGACTCCAACTGTCTCTTGATCATGCCCGCGACGCGGCTTGCGTGGTCGAATTCTCTGCGTTCGGCATCATTGAACTCCTCGCTTTCAGATGGCTCGCGGGTTGTACGGTCCCAATTTTCGTAGCGGTCCAGGAGAGGAGAAGAGAGTGGCTGCCCGCGCAACCCATGAGCCAGATCTTCCTCCAATCCGGCCAGGACTACTGCGGCCTCGAACATTGCGCTCCACCCGTCGTATCGGAGAGTCCTGAGACCAGGTCGACCGAAGATGGCGTCCACAATTTCAGCGTCATGAACCTCGCCAGCAACAAATTGACCGTAGAGCTTCGGTTCCATCGTTCGGAGAATCAGTGCGACGGTTGTCGCCAATCCGTGATCCATCTGATCCTTGCGCAGGGTGGCGTACAAGAGGCCAAGCCGGTGAATGGCCTGACTGACGGTTCTCAGACTGAGGTTGGAGGATCCAAAAAAGTGGAACAGCATTCCAACCAGGGTCTCACTTACCTCTTGCCGAGCCGAAGGGTGAGGCAAAAGATACCCGGCATTGAATGTACGGTTGCTCGTCGGCAGATCAAAGTAGTCGCCGATGCCAGTCGCCTGGAGTTGTGCTGCAATGAAGGCCTGCCTCTCGGGCGCAGACAGTTTGAAGTCCACGTCGATGAAACGGCGGAGATATCCTTCGGCGTCGAAGTCGTTGCCATAGAGCGCTTTGACCGAATGCGCGAGCTGATCAGAGTTGACGGCGAGCACGAACACGACGCGATCCACCGAAAACAGATGCTTGGCGACTTCCAGCAGCTCCACTGCATAGGACGGTCGACATCGATCCAGCTCATCGATCATCACGATCAGCGGTCGGCTTCCGCTTGCCTTCGCGACCGTGGCTGCCATTTCCTGAAGATCCTGCCGGAAATTCTCGATCGCAGCAGGGGCTTCAGAATGGCGGGACAGCCTTTCTTCAGCGAACGACTCCGCGCTCTCCGCGAGCTCGGACCCGATGATCGGGACTTGGGCTGCCGCAAGACGAATGGCCCCGGGCCCGATCCAGCGAAGAACCTTCACTGAGGCACTCTTGAGCGCCTCTATCTTCTCGATCACGTCGCCGGACATGCCAGTGTCGTTCGATTGAAGGCCCTCCGTCAACTTGCTGGAAAGGGTAAGGAAAGGGTCTTCGGAAAAATCGGTCTCCCATGCGTTGAACGAGACAACGGGAAACCCCTGTTTGCAAAGGTACTGAAACCACATTCTTAGAAAGGTGGTCTTGCCGAAACCCCACGCCGCGTCGACCGCAAGTACGCACGGCCCTTCCAGATTGCCGATGAGTTGTGTCAACGTTTCCGCGGTTCCCTGCCGACCCAGAAGGTCATTGGAGAAGGGACTGTCTGCGGGAACTTCGATATCGAGAGGCTGTACGCGAATGCCCATTTCCGTTCCTTGCTCGCAATACTGGTCTCAGGCTGGCTACTTACTGATGGCCGATTGGAACGAGTGCAAGGGATACGTCGACGGTAAGAATTGGGCCGTCCCAATGAAGGGTGCACCAGGTCGACTGCGCGGCTCGGCCTGGCGGAGGCAGAGGCCAGCCGCATTGTCCAGCCCGGAGAACGGCCCGATATTGGAAGCGTGAGCGAAGCGCCGGACAATCTCGAACTCGGCCTAAACGGCCCGAAGCTGCATATATGGACATCTTGAAGAACAGAACGTGCACAAATGAGGCGTTGACGCTGGCCGGCCGCTGATCTGTGATCCGGCATTCTTCGAGAGCACCGCAAAGTGCGGGGCAGTTGAATATCGGATTTGACGGTTGCCGGGTTTGAAATGACAGCTGCCCCGCACTTTGCGGTAGTCTCGTTCTCCACTACGCATTGACCCCCAGGTTTTGGTGCTTCCCAGTTCTTCCCTTTCCGAAGGGCGTGGGGCGCAGCAATCTGGATCGAGGTCGATCGAGAAGCTGTTCGCGACACGCTCATTCCTTCTTTAGAGCTCGTGCAGAAGTGGAGTGAAACCAACAGCCATCGACATCGCGTGATGCCCTGCATCGAAGCTGCGCACCTTGGTCCGATTCCTTCAGATGTTCGGTCTAACATCCCTTACGTTGGCCAGAATGGCTTGGTGGAAATGTGACGTTGACCCGTTGGCTTTGATGTGCGGTGTTTACCACGTCATGGATCTGTTGACATGGCCATATAGGGCGGGCATGCACGTCAGGTCACACTGCGCGAGGCGGCGCATGCGTTCACGTCCTAGGTCGTCGCAATTCGTCTAGCTGAAAAGACTTCGGTCAGTCGGCCCGATGGCCGCGAGTGGTTTGGGGACGCGAGTCAAATGCGAAGGAGACAATTGGCATGCAGGTGAGAAGGAAGCAAATGAAATGAAAGTCTCCGAAAAGTCGCTCGAGTTGAATGTCGGCGCCGAGCTGCTTCAGCTGCTGCGGGAAAAACGGGGGATGCCGAAGGCGTATCTGCGGGGCCTCACCCAACGCGAGGAAAGTCAGGAAGGCGTGGATTTTTTTGCCCAGTTGTCCCAGAGTGCGTGGATCTTCGCGTTTCAGTTCAAGGCTCCAAAGGGGGATCTGGAAGGTGAGCCCTACCAATTCACCATTCGGCGCCAGCAGCATGCGAAATTGTCGCAGCTCGCAGGAGGCTCGGCAAGGGGTGTGTACTACGTGCTGCCGTACTACGTACGGCCGGCAAAGCTGCAGAGTCATGTACCGAAATTGCTCTCCGACACATGGTTTCTGCCGGTGGGATCCATGAAGGGCACGAACCCTTTCAAGAAGGGCACGAACCCTTTCAACCAGTACGATACTAGGACCGTGAGCTGCAAAGGGGGCGTGGCGTCCATTAATCCGGAATATGAGCTCCGTAGGGCAGAAGAGCTGGACTTGGGTGAAGGTATCCCGGCCGGTCGGTTCACGGAGTGGTACGCGAGCCTGCACGATGAGAGCGATGAGTTGACTAGCGTTGGCCGACGCAAAGACCCGTGGCTGGTTCGCGGACTGCGCCTGGCGATCGTGTCACCCGCGGGCGAGCGTCGCCTGTGAGGTCAAGGCTGTTTCGGGCTCTGCCCCACACCATGTGATTATCATCTTCACGGGCCGAACGGAGTTGCGCTGCCCGCCGCATGGGTGAGGTTCGGACGATCCGGGACCTTCGCTGTCTGGACCGACTGAAGACAAAGAGCAGCGCACGCGGGCGTCGCCGTCGGCACCGTTGCCGTCCTCCGTCCTCTCCGGCATGTCCTCAGGCTTCACCAACCCCTGGATGACCTCGACCCCTATCATCCTTGTTAGTGAACCACCAAATTCTCCGGGGTCAATAATAATGGGGACCCTGAAAACTGCGTCAGCTGAAGCCTTTCAGACGTGATCTACATACACAGGAAGCACAGCCAGTTAGCCACGTGACCCTGGAGATTTTGGTGCTTCCCTTTAAGACGGATTGACTTGTCGAGAGAGATCGCATTAGTGGCCGCTTTGCTGCCTCTGCCGGCATTCGGTGACATCAACCTGCTCTTGGTCAGAGAAATTCGTGAATGAGCATGCTGGAAATTCAGGCGCGATGCCGGCAATCCAGGACTGGGTACAAACGGAGTTTAGTGCTGCCGATTTGCACCTGGTTGGGGACATGTGTTCGTCACCTCTGACAAGGGCAATCAGAAATGATGTTCTGGCAGCTCGTGCGCCGAGTTGGTCAGATGATTCACGCAAGTCACTGGCAAACCTTGGCGAGAAGTTGCTCGATGACATTACCTTCGCGATAAGGAAGAACAAGTTGCCATTTGCCCGGACACCGGACTGGTATCTTGGAACCCGGGCCATGGACCGTGCCTTCGGGCTGGGCCGCGATCTGCACCTGTTCGGGACCGAGGACTCCATTCGCTGGACGTCATTCACCGAACCTCAGTTCACGAGGGGCATTGCCTACTTTCTGGATGCTTCCAACCCGATGGTGCGAGTCGAGAGAGTCCGGGCATTGTTGAAGGCGTTGGGTGCGCCAGAACTCGCCAAAGACCTGAACGGGATCAAGGTGTCGGCGGAGGCAGAAATCTCGAGAGGAAGGCGTATAGATCTTCTGCTCGAATGGAAGGATTCGGAGAACAACCGCTTCGCCGTTGCCATCGAGGCCAAGCTCGGCCACCATGTCACCAGAGGACAGTTGTCCGCCTACCGGGAACATCTCAAGAAGATCGCAGGAGAAGACCGGCGACGGCTCGTGATTGTCTCTCCCTGGCGCAGTAGAAAGACTGATAGGTCGCTAAGGCGCAATCTCGAATGGTACTGGATATCGTGGCACGATCTGTTGGTCGCGCATGAACGCTGCCTATCGGACAACTTCGACAGCGGGGCTTACCGTCAGTTCCGGAGAACCCTTTGGGACCAAACTGGATAACCTGCGGGACGCCATCCGAAAATTGAACAGGAGGCTCAGAACCCATGTCATTCAATCTGCCTGAGAGCTACAAAGCATATTGTTCGGACACGTTGGTCCGGACAGCAGTCGACCATATCTTTTCCTCAGAGGGATCGAAAAAGCAACTCGCTCTTCCTCCTGACATCGAGTGGAAGGATTTGAGGGCATTCCACAGGGCCGTGCTGTCGGCACACCAGGTTCGGTGTGAATATAGCTCTTTACTGCTCGATCTCTGGGACGCCGTTTGGCAACCCGCTCTGCGCAAGTGTAATTTCGAAACGGACATCGAGCCGAAATCCATCTATGATTCCGAGAAGTGTATTGGGCAGACTCTCGACACGTACACGATTTGGAATGAAAGTTCGTTTCACCGGGTGTTCGCTATCGGCAGTGGCTTTGTCATCTCTCCGGGAGTTGAGGCCGGAACAGAAGACGTGCGGCTGTGGTTTTCCATCTGGGGAGCGGATGACACAGACCATACAACCGGGCGAAATTTCGGGCGTGACTGGCCTGGCGATGAAACTGAAGACGGCTACGCATATACGCGCCGGAATCTTGTGCGGATCAAGGATCACGGCACAATTGACCTGAATGCACTGCACAAGGCTGCTGCAGACGCTCTCGCTGCAGTTAGGAACTATCTTCAATTTTGACCTGCAACGTGAATTCGTCAAACACCCTGTCCGCCAGCAGAACCTGGTGAAGGAAAAGTTCGGAACGGCGAAACAATCTCGTCAATCGGTCGCGGGTTCGGGGCCAGCAGACAGGCAATAATGCGTGTCCGGGATCAAGCATGATCCTGTGGTGGGTTATGTACATTTGTTGGGACGGACCCAATTTTGGTCAGTCGTCGTTGGTCTCCGGTGTCTCTTCGGAGATCAAGTAGAGCGTTCTCGGATCCTTTTCCTCAAGCGTGTCGTAATCGCTTTGCGGCATGGCACGCACCTGTCTTATATCTGGGCTCACTACTGCAGGTGCCCTCCGATCGTAGACGATGCGCTTGGCCCACTTGGACAGTCGTACGGCGTCTGGATACAGTGCCCGAATTGTGACCACCACCGACAGGGTGATCACGACTCCCCGCCAAAGACCAAGTTCCTCTCCTGTCAGTCCAAAATCCATCAGGAACTTCCGGACATCGTCAAGGAACTGTCCGATACCGACCACCGCACTGGGAATGACCGCAAAGGATCTTCGTCGAAGCATCCTCCTCTGCTTATTGGAGCTTGCCCCTGTCGGGCAAGTAGAGATTGTGAGACCCATTTTAAAAGTGCGCGCGCCTCGAAGGGTTCGTTTGGCCCGCTTGTTGGCATCTGTGTCATGAGCACTCGCCCCCGCGCAGCAGAAAAGCGCCATGGCTCTCAACCTTGTCATCGCAGCCACCAATTTTTGGAACACGCTTTACATGGACAAGGCGACAGATAATCTCGGAGTGACCGGCCAAATGCCCAGTCTAGGCCTGTTGCCCTTTACCTCGCCACTTGGTTGGGAACATATCATCCTGACGGGCGATTTCGACTGGCACTCTGGTGCTGCTGAGCGCAAGATCGCGCGGCCATTGCACCTCAACTCGAACAGAAGATCGGCAGCCTGAGCCAAAACCGGGAGTTCCCGCGTTGTTCTCCTTTAGCGTGGTTCTACGAACGAACTATCCGAGGGGCCCTTTCGGACGCGGCGCTGTACCGACGGTTCACACCACATCCCTGCCTCGGTCCGCATTGATTGCCCGCCGTGAATGTAAAGTGTTACCGTTCAGGAACACGGAGGCAGAGCAATGGCACAGAAATCTGAAATCGAGTGGACCGATGCGACCTGGAATCCGGTGACGGGCTGCACCAAGGTCGGTCCTGGCTGCGACAATTGCTACGCTGAGCGCTTCGCGGAGCGTTGGCGCGGTGTGGCCGGCCATCCTTACGAGCAGGGCTTCGACCTGAGGGCCTGGCCATCACGGCTTGAGCAGCCAGTCCGGTGGCGCGAGCCGCGCATGATATTCGTGAACTCGATGAGCGACCTGTTCCACAAGGAAATTGATCGCACATTCATCGACCGTGTCTTCGACGTCATGGAGCGGACTGATTGGCATGTCTTTCAGGTGCTGACGAAGCGGAGTTCCCTAATGCGAAACTACATCAGGGCACGGTATGACGGAGGATCCGTACCTCGGCACATCTGGCTTGGCGTATCTGTCGAAGATTCCGCTCACGTGAAGCGGATCTCTCACCTGAAGGCCGTCAACTCGGAGGCACGCTTCATTTCCTTTGAACCGCTGCTCGGAAACGTGGGTGATGTTGACCTCTCGACAATCGCATGGGCAATTGTAGGCGGCGAAAGCGGCCCGAACGCCCGTCCCATGGAGGAGGAATGGGCCGTGTGTATCAAGCACGTTTGCGAGCGAGATGGCGTGGAGTTCTTCTTCAAGCAATGGGGCGGCCCGCGCCCGAAGTCCAATGGCCGCCGACTCGAAGGGATGGAATGGAATGGGTTCCCTTGGAAAATCGTTCCGGCGCCAATCCTTGAGCGATTGACACAATAGCGGAGCGATCCATGCCGCATGGTTTTCAGTGGCCGCGGAACGCGCCCTTCCCAGAAATCGAGGACCATACTCTTCGAAAGCTGGAAGTGCTGCGAAAGTACCTCGACGTGTATTTCGACACCGTCGCCCAAAATCCGCGCATGGATCGGCTCAACATCACTCTGGTCGACGGCTTCTGTGGCGGAGGCGCGTACCAGCGAGACAACGGAGTCAAGTACGGCAGCCCGATCATTCTCCTAAAGGCGGTGCGAGCAGCAAGGGAACGCCTGAATGCGAACCGCGAGAAACGGCTGGAACTGAACGCACGATTCGTCTTTGTCGATGCGCAATGCGATCATGTCGCCTCGCTTGAAGAGCAGATCCGGCAAGCCGGGTTCGGCGACCAGATCGGCAGGAACATCTCCATGGTCCACGGAACGTTCACCGATGAGCTGCCCGGGATCCTGGATGGGATCCGTCACGGACAGCGCGCCGGGCGCTCGATCTTCGTGCTGGATCAGTGTGGCTGGTCGGATGTCCCAATGAGTGCCGTGCATTCCATTTTCACTTCCCTGCAGCGCCCCGAAGTTGTCATGACATTCGCGATCGACGGGCTTCTCAACTACCTGCGCGAAGAATCGTCCGCGCTTGCGCAATACCGGCAATTCGGGATCGATGACGATTTCATCGCGGAGTGGAATGCCAGGAAGTCAGACGAGGCGCTGGGGCGCCTGGTGACACAACGCGTCCTCATGACGAACATCCATCAACTTAGCGGGGCGGCATTTTTTACTCCTTTCATGCTGTGGTCCATAACCGACAACCGATGGATGATGATGGCACACTTGTCCAACCATCAAGCGGCCCGCGATAAGATGCTGGGTGTGCACTGGGACTCGCACAACAGCTTTCGTCACGTCGGCAAGGGGAGCCTGTTTTTTCTTGGCTTTGACACTCGGCTGATCGAGTCGAAGGATGCGCTGTTCAATTTCGGCGAGCAGGACCTCGCAACGATGAACAGAGAGCTATGCGAAGTCTTGCCGGGAGAAATCGAGAAACTCACGAAGAACGGCCCGGTCGAAGTAAAGGCGCTCCTGGAACAGATCGGCAATCGGACGGCCGCAAGGAATCAGGACATCTTCAGAAACATCGAGGATCTCGCGGGCAGAAAGGAAATTACGCTGCTGTCACGAGACGGGGCGCAAAGACGGCAGGGGTCCCAAGTGAAGCTGACCGATCAGCTGATTCTGCCCACACAAGGCTTGCTGTTCCCTTTCCCTAGGTGACCGGAGCACGCATTCAAGACCAGTCCCCTCTGCGCCATTGCATGGTTCCAGGATTCTCGCCGGCAAGGCGGAAGCGAGGCGTGCGCACCATGGCGGCGGTGCGTAGGCCATTCCTCCGCAACTTGCTGCCCGAACATGCGGCTCAGCGGCACCAATGCCTCCGAATGCCCGTGCGCATGATCACAGTGGTCTTGCGCTCACGATCCCTCGTCAGTAGCCGTGCATGCAGTGCAAATTCCAGGGCGCCGCGACATGACCCCAAGTACTCTCGATGATTGGCTGGAAGACCGAGACCCGCGTGTCGCGATCACGATCGCATTTCGTGTCGCCGCGCGGTTTTGGCCTCTGCCGAGATGGTCAGGCCACGTTGACAGTGCAGGCGTGGCGTCCGCAAGGGCACTGCTGATAGCTGAATGTATCGCAAGGGCGCCTGAAAAGAACGCGATCCGCAGCATGAAAGAGGGAGCGCTGAAGGGCGCCGCGACGGCGGTCCGGAAAACCGGCGCATCAAAGGTAAATCCACTGGAGCCCGAAGCCGTGGGTTTCTGGGAATTGAATTCGGCGCTGCCAACCATATCTGAAGTAGTGCTGCCCGTCTTAGGGTCTGGTCGCGACGCAAAGTACGCTTCAACGCTCGCAAGCCTCGCAATGCTAGTCGCTGTGACAGACGTTGGCAGGAACGAAGCAGTTGCGTCCATACCAGGCTTGGTTGGCCGCATGGCACGGTACTCCAGTGAGATGCCCCGGCACCTGGGGACCGATATGGACACCATGGAAACGAAGGGCGCTATCGATGATGCACTGCGTGCCGACTGTAAGTGCATCGAGGAATTCGGGCCGGAAGCTCTATGGACCAAGCCGTTGTGGCCGAATGGCCAGAATCCGTTGCAGAAGAGATGGGACAACGCCAGGTCGGCGATGCTCCGGGGCTCGCATTTCGACTTCCCGCGCCGCTGGTATGAAAGGCTACTGATCGGGGAACCGGTGCACCAAGGCATTCTCTCCGAAATCGCCAACATGCCGCCGCAGGACTGGGATCAGGGTCCGGGCCACATCGCAGAACGGATTGCGGAAATCGAACTGCACCACATCCGGCTCGCCACGCCCTTGGCCGAGCGCGTGGAATGGGTTCCGGAAATCGAACGCATACGGATCACGCCGACGCCGATGGGCGATGCGAGCACCTGGAATGTGATCCTGGACAAGCTCCGCGACGCGCTGCGCGACATTCGGCCGGAAGGCACCCTTCGCAATGCGCACGCCGCCCTGCAGGATACGGTGACGATGCTGGAGCGAACCTTGGGTGCCTACAGCGACAGCCCGCAGCGCGTACACGACGACATGGAGATTGCGCGGTCGGAACTCCGGCTGCTCGTCAAGGCTGGTGAAATCCCGGACGACATGCGCGTGCAGAGATTCATACGCGTGCTGGACTCGAACATCCTCGACATACAGGGCAGTGTGCCGAGCGTTCTGGAGGCAGTGAGCAGTCGGGCCGCCTTGCGCCTTCGCAGGCTTTCCGAAGATGAACTCAAGACTTTGACCGAGATCACGACTGCCGTGGTACCATTGCTGGAAGAGGAGCGGCATCAGCAGGAGATGGAAGAAGACTTCACCGCGCTTGGCGATTTGGACCCAAGAACGCCAGGGATCAAGACAGGAATTTACCGTTGGGCAAGCCGGATGAGCCGGATCTTGCAGGATGCGAAAGTCCTAACTGTCATTGCTCGGACCGGCGAAGAGATTTTCGTCCTAGTGGCCGCCGCGTACCTGATCGGTGTCTTGGCCCTATAGGAGAGCACTGCTTATCTCGTGCACGAGATAGGCAGTGCTCTCGAAGTGTACCGTCCCAAAAACTCGCTTCCACTTCACTCCCTTTCTTTTCCGAAGGTCCACCTGTCCCTCAGTCTGCTTGTCGTCCGCTCGGGCAGCAAAAGCACACGAACTCCCCACTGGAAAGCGTTAACCGTGCCAGCACCGTCCCGATAGTGCGGGGAAGCACCAAAAAAACCTGGGGGTCAATCGACGACACCATCAGGCATGTATTGCCTCAAGCCTTGCTGGGAGAGCACTGCCTATCTCGTGCACGAGATAAGCAGTGCTCTCCTATAGGGCCAAGACACCGATCAGGTACGCGGCGGCCACTAG
>JAJEAY010000017.1 GCA_022824145.1 Rhodobacter sp.
TGGAGCCGGTGGAGGACGGACTGCAGGCGCTCGGGCCCGGTCCCGGGGGACGGCGCCGCGCCCGTCCCGGAGGCGTCCTCGATGAGCGCCAGCTGGTTGAGGGCGCTGCGCTCGACGTCCTGCGGGTCGGTGTACTTCCCGCCGAAGCTCAGCCGCACCACGGGACGGGGGGCTGACCAGTCCCAATGGCCGTGGATGTCCAGCCCCCGGAACAGCTCCTCGCGGCACTCGAACAGCGACAGCATCGTGTCCAGAAGAAGGCTCTTGCCGAACCGGCGCGGACGGGACAGGAAATAGCTGCGCCCCCGCTCCACAAGTCGCCGGATGAAGGGCGTCTTGTCGACGTAGAGGAAGCCCGCCTCCCGTATCGTGCGGAAGTCCTGGATCCCGATCGGAAGCAGGCGGTCCATCAGCCTCTCCATTGGTGTTGCCCGATTATCGCACCATCCCGAGCTGCCGCTCCGTTCAGGTGCCTCTGCCGCTGTTTCGTAGCACGGATGGAGCCGAAACCCAAGATGTGCTGGAAGCAATCAAGGACAACTGCTGTCGATAACCTGAATTTCGAATTTTTCGGATTGTTTGATCGGATCTCCAGAACATGCTTCTGCGGCCAGCGCAATGCCGGCCAGAAACATGTACTTCAGCGAGGTGCTGATGGCCTCATTCGGCCTTACTTCCGTCCTTGTAGCGACGCGATTGTCTTATGGCACGGTTTGTCTTGAAGACGATCACGCAATATGTCTCCCTGCTACGACCGCATTGATCTCCAAGCCGTCGGCGCTGGCCGTCGCCACACCGTCGCAGGGCACCCAAGGACGTTAACCGAGACCGCAATCCCGCGAATTCTTGCCGCTACTGACAGCCCCGTTCCGTTTCCATCCGAGAAATTCCACACCGAACTGGCTGCGTTCCTCGGAGCTTCGCGAAGTTGCACAGCGCGGCAATCATCTGAATGACGCGATGTCTCCCCCCAACGGTGCCAGTGAACCGGCGGCGGCGCTTCAGACATCGCGCCCACGGAGAGAGGATTCCCCGATATCGGGGCAGTCGTGCCTTTCGGGTCCGTTAGAAGAGCCCGGGCCTTACCGGCGTAGCAGCGGTTAGTCCACCATCCACGGTGAAGCACTGGCCAGTGGCAAATGTTGATTCGTCCGAGGCAAGCCAAACAGCCATTGCCGCAATGTCGGCAGGTGTGCCAAATCGCCCGGACGCATGGCGCGCAAGGGCGTCGGCACGCGCGGCGTCACCGTCGCCGGCCAAAGCAAAGCCTGCCTCAAGCATTCCGGTCTCGATCCAGCCAGGGCAGATCGCGTTGCAGCGTATCCCGGGACCATGATCAACGGCGATTGACCTTGTGAGGCCATCCACGAAGGCTTTTGGCGCGTTGTACAGAGCCATCGTCGGGTCGGACACCATTCCGGAGATCGACCCGATGTTGATGATCGCGCCGCTTTCCCGCATTAAGGGAATGAAGACACGGCACAGATTGAAGACACCGCGGGCGTTGGTGCCAACTACAAGATCCCAGTCAGCGTCGGTGCTGTCGGGAACGGTTTTCTCGATCTGTACACCAGCGTTGTTGACCAGAATGTCGATTTCGCCCACGGATTTCGCAAATTCATTGACCATTGTCGCGTTGGAAACGTCCAGTGTGGCCCATTTGACAGCAGGAGGCATGTCTTGAGGCCGACCGGCGCGTCCACAGGCAATCACGCCAGCACCCTCCACCAGAAATGCCTCAACGATGCCGCGACCGATTCCCTGCCGCCCTCCGGTGACGACGGCGACTTTGTCCTTCAGTTTCATGAGGTCCGCCTTTCGCAAGACGCTGCTGCAGTCTTCAATTTCAGCCCAACCCTTTCGTATGTCGGTTCGCATTCAGGACAAAGCGCACGCACTTGTTTGCCCATTTCGGGAGACCGGTAACCCAGCGGATTCCGCTGAAACAGCTGTGAATGCGGCATCATATGTACAGAATGTCCGCAGTTTGAAAGACCAGCGATGACGCTTTCGAATCCGTCGACCCCACTTTGCCGATCCGGACTTGCGCAGGAATCCGTTCCGGTCTGTCCATCGAACTGGCCGCACGAAATTACAGGCGCATCTGCTGCACCTGTGCGGACAGCCCGCCGTCCAGCACCCAAAGCGCGCCATGGGCGTATCGCGCCTCGTCGCTCGCAAGCCACGAGACGAGACTGGCGATGTCCTCCGGTGTGCCGTAACGGCGGACGGGATGAACGTCGCGCACTGCCTGCTGTATCTCGCCAATCGACCGGCCGCCGCCTCCCGAACCCTCTCCGGCGAAAAAGCTCTGAAGCATTGGTGTGTCGATGTAACCCGGGCAAATGGCGTTGACACGAATGCCTTCGGGTCCGTGATCGCAGGCCATGGCCTTGGTCAGAGCATGCACGGCTCCCTTGGTTGCGCAGTACGCGGCGAGACCCGGATCCGCGATATATCCGTCATAGGAGCCGAAATTGATCACACTCGCTCCATCGCTGTGACGCAGGAGCGGAAGCGCATGTTTTGAGGTGAGGAACATACCTGTGACGTTTATGGAGAATATGCGGTTCCATTCCTCGAGACTGGTCTCCTCAATGGTCTTCTCGATCTCTATCCCTGCTGCATTGACAAGAATGTCCAGACGACCATGCTCTCTTTCCAGAAGCTCCATCGCTGCCCGAACACTGTTCTCCTGGGTTACGTCAAGCGGTAGGAAGCGGGCAGCGTCGAAGGGAGCTCCGACCGAACCGTCAACGCTTAGGTCGCCAGCGTAGACCTTGGCGCCTTCGGCTTCCAGCCGGGTGCAGACCGCGCGTCCGATTCCGCCGCAGCCACCCGTCACAAGCGCAATCCGGCCCTCCGCTCTCCCGGTCATTGAACCGCTCCCGGCGATGGATACTGCATTCGGTGCAGTACGTCGTCCCAGGACGCCGTGTTGCGCACGAATTCCTGCGCCGGATTTCGGTTTGGGCTGTAGTCCCAGCTCGCCCGCAGGCCCTTTTCTGTCGCTGCGTGAACCGCGTGTCGATGCTTCTGGGATGCAATGACACGCTTGCGGATGGCGCAGCTGTCCCAACGACGCGCTACCTCGGAATCAAATGAGCCGGCAAGCTCCCGATGCTCGGGACTGCCCGCCAGATTGACTCGTTCCAAAGGATCGGTTTGGACGTTGTAGAGCATTGGGGGATCCCTGTCGCAGTGGATGTATTTGAATGCTCCCCGTCTGATCATCAGGATGGGATGGTCTGTAATTTCGCCACAGTACTCAGCCAGCGCCTCGCGGCCTGGATCCGGCTGGCCCGTCGCCAGCTGCCAGATTGACCTGCCGTCTAGCGGGGCGCCGGGTTCGGGTGTCTCGCGCCCGTCAGCGGAAGCGATGTCAAGGAATGTCGGCAAAAGGTCTACGAGTGACACCGGCTCGGCGATTTCCTGACTCGGAATCCCGGGACCATGGATGATCAATGGAACGCGGGCGGAGTGCTCGAACATGTTCATTTTGTACCAAAGCCCGCGCTCGCCCAGCATGTCGCCGTGATCGGACGTAACGATCACGACAGTACTGTCGAGAAGATCGGCTTCTCTAAGCGCCTGGACGATTCTTCCAACCAGGGAATCAAAGTAGCTTGTGTTCGCGTAATAAGCATGCCGTGCATTGCGTATTTGCCCGTCAGTGACCGGCTTTGAAGCCATGTCGATGCCCGCTTCCAGCCGTTTGCTGTGAGGATCCTCAGCCGGGCCGGTCGCAGGAAGGTCGACCGAGGCATGATCGTAGAGATCCCACCACTCCGGGCGGGTGACATAGGGATCGTGCGGGTGGATGAAACTGACGGTCATCGCAAAGGGAACGGTCCTGTCCATCGCATACTCGAATATCCTTCGACGGGCGAGGAATGCCGTTTCCTCGTCGTATTCGAACTGGAAGGTCGTGGCCGCGACACCTGCCTGCCGCACCGCATCCATGTTGTGGAACCACTTGGCGATTCTTTCGTCAGGACGTTCCCAGTCCGGCGTCCATGCGAAATCTACCGGGTAGACGTCGGTTGTCAGGCGCTCCTCGAATCCGTGGAGTTGGTCCGGGCCCACGAAGTGCATCCTTCCCGACAGGCACGTTCTGTAACCCATCATGCGCAGATAGTGGGCAAAGGTCGGAACCGACGCCGCGAACTCGCTGCCATTGTCGTAGGCGTCTATGCGGGTTGGCAGCTGCCCGGTCATGAAACTCGCTCGGGACGGTGCGCAGAGCGGCGAGTTGCAGTAAGCGGAATTGAAGCGCGTTCCGTTTACGGCGAGCGCTTCCATGTGGGGAGTTCTTACCAAGGGATGGCCGTAAGCGCCGGTGAACTGCGGCGCCAGCTGGTCGGCCATGATCAGGACTATGTTGGGAGGCTCGGGCATTTGGTGGCTCCGTTCCGTCGGGTATTCATTTGGGCTGTGAGTGCCGGAGTCGGCAGGGAACCATCTGACGGAACAGCGCTTCGCCCGGGACGACTGGCACGAAGGCCCCGGAAATGACTTCCGTGACTCCGTCTGGATTCCGTTCGGCGCGGGTGGCGGCTGAACCAAGGGAAGGGCCGGCGGTGCGGGGAACCGGCCCCTTTTGCGCCGGGACATTCCGCATCATTGTGCGATCGCCCGATAGGCATCGAGAACCAGGCCGTGGAAGTGATGCACCGCATGTTCCGACCTTCCAGAGCCGCTCGGGTCGTTGACGATGCGACCCTGCGTAAATGCCGGCGTGTTCATCCCCCGCTGGATCGACTCGACAAGGCCGATATCCTCGACCTGGAGCACCTGATCAAGATACTGGATAGCCTCGAGCTCCATCTGGTTCGGTTCAGGAGTTTCCAGAAAAAAATCGTACGTCTCAAGCGTTCTGTCAGGCCCGGCGGGAACGATGTTGAGCACGATCATCGATGAGCGGCCCGGGTAACGCATGAAGCAGGTTGTGGGCCAGAGCCACCAGACCGCATGTGTGCGAACGGTGGCGTTCGACACGTCGTAGGCCGAGTTCGCGGCCTTGCCGGCATCGGCCATGTGGCTGGAATAGATGCCGTGCGTCGTCACCTTGTAGGTGTCCATGTCGACGAGGGCGCAGAAATCCTTATGCGCCGTCGGGCAGTGATAGCACTCAAGGAAATTGTCGACGACGTTTTTCCAGTTTGACTTGATGTCATAGGTGAGGCGATGGCCGAATGTCAGGTCCTCTATGTCCGGGGCCCAATGCTTTATTTCGGTCTCGAGGTCTCCGGTCAACTGGCGCAGGGACGGTGCATCCGGGTCAAGGTTCACGAACACAAAACCGCAGAATTCCTCTACCTGCACCGCCTTGAGACTGACTGACGAAGGATCGAACCCGCAGAGGTGTTCGGTGTGGGGGGCGCGGGCCAAGGTGCCGTCAAGCCGGTAAACCCAGGCGTGATAGGGGCACATGATTCGCGTGGCGGTGCCTTCACCGGTGAGCAGTGCATGCGCCCGGTGCTGGCAGACATTGTAAAAGGCCCGGAGCCGGCCGTCCCGGTCGCGCAGAATGAGCACTGGTTCTGCCGCGGTTTCCGCAGTGACGTATGCTCCGGGCTCGCGCAGTTTCTCGGAATGGCATATCCATTGCCAGCTGCGAGCGATGATTGCCCGCATGTCGGCGTCATGGAACGCCCTGTCGGTATAGGCACGGGCGTTCAGGGACATGGATCGGCCGGGATCCGGGTCGTATCCATCCGCGACGTCGGCAAAGTCCCGATCTGTCGGCATCAAGGTCATGCTGGCACTCCAGCGGTGCTGGAACCTGACGCTCCATCAAACCGTGGCGCTGGTCAAGTTCAATTTCGGCGGGAACAGTAACAGGGCTTCAGAATTAATTTCTTTTGGAGCGTCTTGCAAAATAATTTCCGTTCCGGTGTCCGCGCCGCGTTGCGGGATCGCCTCGCTGCGCCGTCGCCTGCGGGGCGGCGGAGGCCGCTTCCCTGCGGTTCCGGAAGGGAATCAGGCGGTGAGCCGCATCAGGCGGTCCGCCGTAAGCGCAAGGATGCCAAAAAAGAGATGGCAGGCAGCTTTTGCCGGCCCCCCGCACGCGGACATGCCGCCCTCCGGATCTGTCCTTCAGCGCGAATCTGACCCTCTCGACGCTTGACCGCTGCGGACAGCGGAAGGGCGGCCGGGGCAGCCGCGGCCGCAGGGCAGAAAGCTTTCCGCCGGAACGGGAGCTATGACCACTGCGAACCTGCAGCGCCTTTCGCCGAGCGGGCAGACCTACTCGGCGAGGAAGGGGAAAAGCCGACCTTGAAACCGCTGAAATCTTTCTGCTACGAATCCGCCCGAGGATATGGGCGGTCGCCCTGTAAGTTGTGGTGTTTGCAGCTTCTTCATACCAGCGGGACAGTTCGCGGTTCAGGCAATCCCCCGGAAAGACGCCCGCCTCCGGGAGAAAAACAGCTTGAACGTGGAGTTTTGCGAGAGGCTCATTGAATTGGCAATTGGCAAAGCACGGCGATCCCCGTTAGTCTTTGTGCAGTTGGACAGCAAAATGGGAGAATTGACATGAAACTGTTATTGACTGGCGCGGCTCTGGTCGGCTTTGCCGCAGGCAGCGTTCACGCGGCGGAACTCGGCGCTGCGGACGAGCCCATCCGGCTGGCGATCAACGAATGGACTGGCCAGCATGTATCGACCCATGTCGGCGGATCCATGCTTGAAGCCGCAGGCTACACGGTCGAATACGTTACCGCCGGATACATGAACATGTACCAGGCAATGGAGGACGGCGAACTTCACGCGGCGCTGGAAATCTGGTCCTCCAACGTGTCGGCGGACTACGCGAAGAAGGTTGAGGCTGGAGGCGTGGTCGAGCTTGGAGACCTGGAACTCGACGCCAAGGAAGGCATCGCCTATCCGGCCCATGTGGCGGAAATCTGCCCGGGGCTGCCGGCCTGGGAGGCGCTTGTTGACTGCGCTTCGCAGTTCGCAACCGCCGAGACGCTGCCGATGGGGCGTCTGGTCGACTATCCAGCTGACTGGGGAACGCCCGGTGCGGATCGCATGGCTGGGCTCGCTCTTCCGTTCAAGGCAGTGCCAGCGGGGTCGGAGGGCGCCTTGATCGCGGAGCTCCGGGCTTCCACGGAACGGAAGTCACCGCTCCTGATAACGTTTTGGCAGCCTCATTGGGCGATGTCGGCCTATGACGTGCAGTTCATCGACCTCCCTGTGGGCGAAGCTGCCTGCTTCGAGGATCCGTCCTGGGGGCCGAACCCCGACGCGGTGAACGACTGTGACTTTGCGCCGAGCCGCATCTTCAAGGCCGGTTGGTCCGGAATGCAGGAGAAATGGCCGGCCGCCTTCGAGATACTGTCGAACTACACTCTTTCAGTTGATGACCAGCAGCCGATGATGGGCGCGGTCGATGTCGACGGTGGTTCGGTTGAGGCAGTCGTCGCGGCATGGATGGCTGCAAACGAGGACAAGTGGCGGCCTGTGGTGGACGCGGCGCTGAACTGAGCCTGGGGAACAGGTGGGACAGTTGTTGAAGCGTATCCGGACCCTGGGGTCCGGATACCGAACTGAATCGCCGCGGGCCGACCAAGAAGCCCACGGCGAAACTGGCCAGACACGGTGACAGGAACCACGATGCCGGAAGGCAGAACTTCCAGCAGTCCCGCGATACGGGTTGACGGACTGTGGCAGGTCTTCGGGGCCAACTCGGCAGCGGCGCTGTCCGACGCTCGGGAGTCGGGGGGCGGCAGGTCGGAAATCGCCGGGAGGCTTCTTGAGGGAGGACTGATTCCCGCGGTGCGGGAGGCGACCTTTAACGTCGCGTCCGGTGAGCTGTTCGTGATCATGGGACTCTCCGGGTCCGGCAAGTCGACGCTGGTCCGCGGTATCTCGAGACTGGTGGAGCCAACCGCTGGCCGGGTCGAAATCGAAGGAGAGGATGTCCTTGCTGCCTCGAAGGCGCGCATGACGGAGCTCCGCCGCTCGCGGATGGGAATGGTGTTCCAGCACTTCGGACTGTTTCCGCATATGACGGTGCTCGACAACGTGGCGTTTCCGCTGAAAGTTGGTGGAATGGCCCGAGGCGCGCGCCATGACAAGGTGCGGCCGATCATCGAGATGGTCGGGCTGAAAGGACGGGAAGAAGCCTATCCGCGGGAACTTTCCGGCGGACAGAGGCAAAGGGTCGGAATCGCCCGGTCGCTGGCCGGCGACTGTTCGGTCTGGTTCCTCGACGAGCCGTTCTCTGCGCTTGACCCGTTGATCCGCCGGCAGCTGCAGGACGAGTTTCTGGAAATCCGGGCGCGGCTGAACACGACAATCATCTTCATCACCCATGACATTGCTGAGGCGCTGAAGCTCGCTGACCGAATCGCGATCATGCGCGATGGTGAAATCGTTCAGATCGGAACGCCTGCAGAGATCGTACTGAATCCGGTTGACGGCTATGTCCGTGAGTTTTCGAGGGATGTCGCGCGGGGACGGCATGCGAGAGTTGGCTCTGTAATGCGTCCGGCGAACGGCGGTGTCGGGGGATCAGGCGGGCCCGGGCTGCAGGCGGACATGACGCTTGAGGCGGCGCTTGCTTCGTGTATGTCACTTTACGATCCGGTGCCCGTCCGTGGTGACGGCGGGGAGGTCATTGGCATGGTGCATCCCGCGGATCTGGCTTCGGCGCTGCAGGTGGAGGAGTCATGAAGGTCGGAGCACGGGCTTCATGACCGAGGGGCTCTCCGGCCTGGGCCGCAAAGCGGCCGGAGTGATGGATGCAAGGGTTTCCCCTGGCATCCTCGCTGCGGCGGTTGCCCTTCTGGCAGGTGCGCTGTGCCTGGCGCTGGAACCGGCCGCGCCATGGCTTGTGCAGTATCCGAAAAACTGGACTTTGCCTGCGACCGACTGGGTGGGAAGCTTCCTTGAATGGCTGCTGCTCGGAATCAAACCGATGGCAAGATGGTTTTCGTGGCTGCTGGGCTATCCGATGCTGTGGGCCAATGCCGCGCTGGGCCAGACTCCTTGGCCGTTTGTGATTGGGATCACGACAGCGCTGGGCTGGCGTCTCGGCGGGCTTCCGATGGCTGCGCTGGGATTTGGAGGGCTGGGTTTCGTCCTGTTGTCAGGCTACTGGGCAGAGAGCATGAACACGCTCGCCCTCGTCGCTGTTTCTGTGCCTTTGGCGCTGACGGTCGGCGGTGCCGTCGGAGTGCTGGCGAACGAGTTTCCGCGGATCAAATCTTCTGTCCAGGCAGTGCTCGACGTCATGCAGACAGTGCCCACCTTCGCGTATCTGACTCCGTTGCTGCTTCTGTTCGGCTTCGGACCGGTTGTTGGCCTGATCGCGTCGGCGATTTACGCGGCGCCTCCCATGGCGCGAAACGTCATACTCGGCCTGGAGCGCGTCGACCCCGAAGTGCGTGAGGCAGCGATAATGTCAGGTGGCACGAGGATGCAGCAGCTTCTGCTTGTGGAGATTCCCTCTTCCAGCCCGCAGATCATGGTTGGCGTCAACCAGTGTCTTATGGCGGCGCTTTCCATGGTAATCATCGCTGCCGTCATCGGTGGCTTCAATGACATTGGCTGGGAGGTGCTGCTGACCATGCGCAAAGCGCAGTTCGGCGCGGCGCTGATGGCGGGTCTGGTGATCGTTGTATTCGCCATCGTCATTGATCGTATGAGCGCTGCGCTGGCGCATGAGCGCCGCCGGTATGATCCGAGGGTTGCGTACGGAGTCGTTGCCGTTTCAGCGGTGGCTGTTCTGGCGTTCCGGGCCGAACTTCCGGATCCTTCTGCGCTGGCTGTGTTTGATCCGGTGGCGGAACGCGTTGACGAGGCACTCGGCGAATTTACGGCGGAGAATGGAGAGGCACTGAACCAGCTTCGGAACGGCGTCATGTTTTACGCGCTTCTTCCGTTGAGAATCGGATTGGACGAAGCTGCGCTCCCGTTCACTTGGGGCTTTCAATGGACGGCAGCGATGAGCTTCGGGCTTTTCGCCGCAGCCATCGCCACGGGCGCATGTCTGGCGCTGTCTGGCCGCGCGGTCTCAGGAATGCTGCTGGTGATCGGCATCGGGGTTATAGAAACCGGCATCGCGAACCTGCCGTGGCCTTTTGTATTCATTGGCGTCGCTTCGTTGGCATGGGTTGCGAAAGGGCGCGGGCTGGTGATTTTCTGTGTGGCGCTGCTCGCGACAATCCTGTTCAGCGGATTATGGGAACGCGCTCTTCTATCGCTCTATCTTTCCGGCGCTGCGGTGTTGGCCTGCGCTATGGTCGGGGGCGCGATCGGGTTGTTCTGCGCTGTCGTTCCGCCAGCATGGCGGGTGGTGCGGCTGGTCTGCGACATGCTGCAGACAATTCCCCTGTTCGTGTTCCTGATTCCGGTCCTGATGTTTTTCCAAATCGGCGAATTCAGCGCGTTTCTCGCGATCTGCGCCTATGCCATAGTGCCGATGATCCGCTACACGCGCCATGGCCTCGTAACGACCCCACCCGAGCTTCTTGAGGCGGCCGTTGCCAGCGGAGCAACGCCTTGGCAGATCATGCGGGACGTCCGCGTTCCCTACGCTGCCCCGACCATTCTTCTGGGGCTTAACCAGACCATACTCTATGCCTTCGCAATGCTTGTGATCGCGGCACTCATCGGAACGACCGGACTTGGGCAGTCGATCTACCTTGCGCTTGGTTCGGCGGATGTCGGCCTAGGTGTTTCCGCAGGCGCGGCGATGGCGATACTTGCATTGGTCTCTGACCGGCTGGTTCAGGCGTTCGCTGAGGAGCGCCGGACGGCGCTGGGTCTTTGAGTCCGGACCGGGCGCCGGTCGCGCTCGCGGCCTTCGCGGCGTTCGTTTGGGGCGTGTGGTGGATCCCGATCCGCTATCTGGAGGATCTTGGCCTCCACGGAGCCTGGGCCGGGCTGGTCATGAACCTGGGTGCAGTTCTGCTGGCCTTTGCCTGGGTGTTCCTTCGCGGCATCCGGCTTCAGCTTGACGCACGGGCAATCGCGGGCGCCGCTTTCATCGGATTGGCGGTTTCCTGCTACTCCACGGCTTTGAACTACACGGACGTCGTGAGAGCCGTGCTGCTGTTCTATCTCGCCCCGGTCTGGAGCAAGATCCTGGAACGCGCGTTCATGGGTATGCCGTGGAGGTGGACCTCAACGGCTGCTTTGGCTGCAGCGTTTTCAGGTGCCTATCTGGTGCTGGGCGGCAAGGTCAGCTTCGATGCGCTGAATCTCGGAGATCTGCTTTCGCTTGTCTCTGGCATGGCGTGGGCAGGTGGCGCGGCGCTCACGTTCTCAGGCCGAACGGCGAACACGATCTCATTGACGACAGTGACCGCCCTGTTCTCAGTTCTGGCGGCGATTCCGTTTGCCTTGGCTTTCGGAGTTCCGGAACCCGGCCGTGAACTGGGCATTGCTGTGTCGGTAGGAATCGGGGCCGGTGCCGTCTATGTTCTGCCGATCATGATAATGACGCTCTGGAGCGCCCGGCGTCTGGCTCCAACCACACTTACTTTTCTTCTCTCCGCAGAGATTGTCTCCGGAGTGGCATCCAGCGCTGTATTGCTGGACGAGCCATTCGGTGCCATGCAGCTGCTCGGTACGGTTCTGATCGTGTTTGCGGCAATGAGTGAGGTAATGTCGGGAAGGGGAAGGACGGTGACGGAAAGGCATTGAAGTTCTGTCGCAGCACGACCATGAGACGGCATCGGGGCCGAACGGCCGGCAGCTTGGGGCGAGTCGCCGAAATCCGCAGAAAACGATTGGACAGAAAGCCTGATGAGGAGGAGTCTGACTTGACACAGGTAGGTGTAATTGGCCTGGGAGACATGGGTTCCGGACTCGCAGGGAATCTGATCGGGAACGGATTTGACGTTCTTGGGCTGGATCTTGACCCGAAGAGGATGCAGGCATTCGCCGAAATGGGTGGCATAGCCTGCCGAAACGCGGCGGAAGTAGGCAAGGAATCGAAAGCCGTGTTCGTCATGGTGATGAACGGAGCTCAGGCCAAAGATGTCATTCTCGGTGACGGACTTGCCTCAACAATGGCTTCGGGCTCGGCTGTTGTTCTGACGGCCACGATCCATTCCCATGAAGCCCGTGAGATCGCTGCGCAGTTACGGGGCACGGGAATAGATCTCATAGATTCCCCCGTTTCGGGCGGCCGACCAGGCGCACAGGGCGGCACGCTGACCCTAATGGCCTCGGCGCCGAACGAAGTCTTGGCCGCGCACAGCGATGTCCTCGACGCTGTGTCGGGCGTAGTCCATCATGTGGGTGAGAACGCCGGTGACGGCCAGACCGTAAAAGCTTGCCTTCAGTCTTTGATGGGTTCGATTTTCGCGGCGACCTACGAGATGTCGGTCCTTGCCGGAAAGACAGGTGTCTCAGGTGAGGTTCTGCGCCGGGTCATTGCTTCGACGGGGGCTGGCAACGGCATAACCGACGGGTCGCTAGAGCATATCATCGCGCGAAGGTTCGAAGGCACCGGCAGCGGAATCGGCACGATGCACAAGGATCTGACGATTTCGCTGGAACTGGCAAGGCTGAGCGGCGTCCCAATGCAGACCACTGAGGCCGCAATGCGGGTATTCGATGCGGGGATTGAAAGGTTTCCCTCCGGAGACAACCAGTCCGCAGCCCGGGCCATAGAGGAGGCCGCAGGCGCGGCGCTGAAACCGTGAAGCTCGGGGTAATCTGCGACGGTATCAGCCGGGATCTTGGATACTGCCTGAATGTAATGGACGAATTCGGGCTGGATCATGCCGAACTTCAGTTCGTATGGGGCAGCGAGGTCGGCGATCACTCTCCCAAAGAGATTGGGGAGATCCGGTCACTTCTGAACGGTCACGGCAAATCCGTTCCCTGCCTGAGCCGACATGTATTTGCAGGGCTCACAGCGGCTGACAGACCCGGGGACGGGGCGCATACGCGCCATATGGATGCGCTCCGGCGGGTCATCGCCATGGCGCATGAACTTGAATGCCCGCTGGTGCGGATCATGACGAACAGGAAAGAGCAGATTCTTTGGGGCAGCGGCGGAGCGGAGGTCTGGAATGTCCAGGAAGGCGCTTGGGAAGCAACCCTGGCTCTGATCGCACCGGCAGTGGAACTTGCCCGTGCCGAAGGCGTGACGCTGGTTGTTGAAACCGGGAACGGTACGATGGTGAATTCCTGCTTCACGGGCCGTAAGCTGATCGACGACCTTGATGCCAGTGACGCGCTGAAGGTGCTCTGGGATCCGGCCAACAGCTGCTGGTGTCACGAACTCGCTGTTCCCGACGGATACGACAGTCTTCGTGGTGGCTATTTGGGTCATGTGCACATTAAGGACGTGCTGGTCGACACTCCGCGGGCGACGCTGGAGGTGAGACGGATGGGCGAGGGCCAGCTCTCGGATCTGTTCGTCCCGATGGCGGATGCGATGTGCGCCGATGGCTACGACGGCGTGGTTTCGCTCGAGTCGGTCTTTCATCCGGGAAACGGAGATTTCGAGACCGGTTTCCGGGAGTGCATCGGAATGTTCAGGGATGTGTTCGGATAGAATGGCGACCGCGCTTGGACAGTGTCCGGACGGTCATTGGCGTGACCTGACTCCGGGCTGGAGTCAGATACAGCGGCCGCCATCGACTTCCAGCGCGACACCTGTGACCATGCTGGCTTCGTCCGAACAGAGATAGCAGGCCGCGTTTCCCATATCCTCCGGCGTTGAGAATCTTCCGATTGGAATGGTTGCCAGGAAGCTGGCCCGCCGTTCCGGCGTGTCTTCTCCCAAGAAGCTGGCAAGCAGTGGTGTTTCGCCGGCGACCGGGCACAGCGCGTTTACCCGTATTCCTGCCGGAGCAAGTTCGACCGCCATGGTCTTGGTCGCCGTGATCATCCATCCCTTGGTAGCGTTGTACCAGCTGAGGTTTGGCCTTGGCGAGACACCGGCGGTTGACGCTATATTGAGTATTGCGCCGATTGCGCGGGATTTCATATGTGGCACCAGCCTCTTCGCGGTCAGGTAAACGGATTTCGAGTTTACGGCGAATATTCGGTCAAACTGGTCTTCGGTGACATTCTCCATCGGCATTGGCGAGTGCGTGATTCCTGCATTGTTGACCAGTATGTCTACATGTCCGAATTCGCTAAGCGCGACTGCCGCCATTTCGGCGACGCTGTCGGCGTCGGCGACATCGACCGTTTGTGCGAGTCCGCCAGTTTCTCCGGCTATGCGCATGGCGGCCTCGTGATTGATGTCCGCAACCATCACCCGTGCGCCTTCCGCGGTGAACTTCCTTGCGATTCCCGCTCCGAATCCCGAACCGCCGCCGGTTATGATCGCCGTCTTTCCCTGCAGTCTCATGGTGCGTCCTCCGATTCAGCTGGCATTCTAGCGGTTTGTCATTCCCGAACAAAGTCTGTCGAATGGCAGGACTGCGATATGGAGTCTCTATCTCCGTAACTCCCAGGCTTTGGTAGGGTCAATTCCATTTCCATGGAGGGTGGATGCGGTCCTGAGCTTTGCCATTTGGTGCATTTCGAAAGAGTCTTGCCGCAAAGCCTCTTGCAATACTCCGCGTTCAAGCAGGTTTTTTCCTAAAATCGGATGTCTTTTGGGAGTTTGTCGCCCATTTTGTTCATCTTGGCGATTTCTGTCAGCACTTCGCGGGGCTGCGTTCCCCGTAGGGTGCCGCTAATTCGATTGCGCCGTTCGGCTCGCCTTCAGTCTGGTTCTGTGGACTGTGGACCAAACGTCGGTCGTGCGATTCTTGGATGTGCAACAAAATCGAGTTCGAGCGGTGGCAAGGTATGCCGCTGAAGTATCGGCGGGAGGCCATACGATATCAATGACACAATCGTCTGTGAACCCAGTTCGGATTCCCCTGAGAGAAGAAATGGCATTGACTACGGCGTTAAAGGTCGTCCTTACGACATTATAGGAACGACCTGATGAAGGACGCACAGAAGCCCGACCATGTCAGCTTAACGACCCTCATCCGTCGCCTCGGCGAAGGCCGCTTTGTCATCCCAGACTTCCAGCGCGAGTTCGAGTGGAAGCCGTGGGATATCCGTGAGCTTGTGCGGTCGATCTTCCTCGATTACTACATCGGAAGCCTACTACTGTGGAACGGCAAGTCTGAGAGTTTCGCTGCGCTTGCCTGCGAGGACATTTACGGATACCGAGGCAAAGGCGACCCGGTACATGTCGTCTTGGACGGCCAGCAGCGCTTGACGGCGATGCACTATGTCTTCCTCGCGCCCGACGACCCGCATCCCAACCGCTCGAAACGCTTTCTTTACTTCATACATGTCGACCGATTCATGGAGGAAGCCTATGATGAAGCATTCATGTACGACTGGACGCAGCGAGGCGTGAACCTTCTCGAGGATTCGACCGCACAGTTCGAGAACCATATGTTTCCCGTTTCGGTAGTAGGCAAGGGTGGGTGGGAACTGCCAAACTGGATACAAGGCTACGAGAAGTACTGGAGTCGCAAGGAGAGCACCGCCGAGGCGGACGGAGACCAAGAAGCGGCGCGGAATGCCGCTCGGTGCGTGCGTGCGGCCAATGCCTTTGGAGAGCACCTCAAGGCCATCACAGAGAAGTACCAGATCTGCTACATTGAGCTGGACCTCGATATCGACAAAGTCTGTGACATTTTCACCCAGATCAACAGTCGCGGGATCCGCCTCGACGTACTTGATCTAATCAACGCGATGCTAAAACCGAAAGGCCTCCAGCTCAAGCATCTATGGCGTGAGGCCGCGCCGCTGCTTGAGTTTGTCAATACCGAAGGATGAACGTCTAATTGCTCCAAGTAATGTCCATTTTGCTCCAGACCTACTGCTCGCCCAAGTATCTCTACTATCTGCTCCCTTGCCAGGCGAAGAAGGTGCGCGAGTCCGATGGTTCGCTGCGTAAGGAGATCCTTATCCCCAAAGTTTCAGACTTCGAGCGGTGCTGGAACGCCGAGATCTGCCGCCTCAACTGCGTGAGCTGGATGCAAGGGTCGAGTCAGTAGAGCTAGCCCTTCGCCTCCACATCGCGGAGGCATTGCGAAGTGATCCCACCTTGCTTCCACAACGTGTCCAGCAAAAGATCGCGGAGCGATTGCAGATAGCCGCGAGGAAGGACGCTACACTTGATGGTGAGCGTTACGTGTCGTTGGACGGTAAGCTTGAATATTCCGATTTACGCGAGCTGCAGGATACGATCACAAACAAAGGGCTTTGGTGCCGTTTCGAGGGGCGTTTTGCAAACAAGGAGACGCTAGGAAGGCGCTTTGGACAGCTCGCGGATCTCCGCAACGGAATCCGCCACAGCCGCGACGTGAACGAAATCACGCGAAAGGAAGGTGAGGCAGCGATCCTCTGGTTCGAGCAATTGATCGAATGATGGCCGACTATCTAAAACCTCTTCCCAAGGTGATAGCTCTCGGTATTCCGCAGCTGGCATCCAAACGCTAACCACCCCGGCACAATGAAGCAGCAACCACCTCTCTGTCCACAATTTTCATTGGCACCGAAGAGCATTTGAGTTTGCGATGAATCCCGAAAGATCGTTCGCTACATCTGCGTGATCACGGGAGCGAGAACCGACAGAATCTGGGTCTTTGAGTCGATTATGATGACGTACTTCGAGAAGGATTCCATTTGCCGAAAGCTGTTCTCTCATATGTGACCTTGGATTGAGAATGAGCGGCGACTTCGCGTGATTTTGATGGGGTGGCACCAGCACGGTTCTCATTGCTAACGGAAGGGACGGCGGCAGTTTTGTTAACCACAGCGTGAAAGCTAAGCTTGAGGTAAATGGAACTGCCGTTTACCTTGGACTCCCATATCGAAGCCCGTGGTGGGCGGACAAGAACGCAACCGAGAAAGTCAAGGTGTTTGAGCCGATGTGCTTCGTACACACGATTTGGTTCATATCTCACCAAACAACATGCCGGTCAGCGTGACTGCTAGTTGAAAATAGCGCCATGTCGGAGGATCATAACAAGATACAACTGCTTCAATAATGCCAATCAAGTGTACCACTGGATTCCAGAAATCCTCGAAAACGCGGCGCTGCCTAAACCCATGGTCGACCTTGTGCACACCGTTCCATCACAACGCCGCACGAGGCATTCAAAGACCGTCCTTTCGCAAGACCAGACCGTAACTTCCAACGGACGTTGCCGGATAACTAGACACCTCGACTAGTTCATACTCAAATCAGACGACACTGATCAACTCGACATTGTTTTGGGCACATACTGTCAGAAAATCCCGCTCGTTGAATGTCAGCATCGCCGATATCGGCACATTTACGTCTTCAATTATGCTGCACAGAACTGCATCGACCAAACTTAACGAGCCCTTAGCCGAATTCGGTGAGAGCAGCGCAGAAAGTGACTCTTCCCGATATAGTGTATCATCAAGCAGCATCATCTCTGTGGATCTGGTAAATGCACCAAATCTCGCAAGACTCTCGGGGCGACGAACGAGGCGAGTATTCATGGTCTCATGCAGAATCGGCCACGGCAAAAGGATTGGTATCGTATCGAGCCATTCTTCCATCTGGCGGGCAGACGCATGGTGTTGATCACGTCTATTAAATAGAGCAATGAAGAATCCGGTGTCGATCAATACTCGTCCAGCGCCAACCATCAGTCTTCGTCGAACTCCACTTCAGGATCATCGCCGTAGCCTGTCCATGGCGGAGCCTTCCTCCGCCCGGCCAGGTATTTGCCTCGAGACCGACCCTCATCCTTAAAAATCACATAAATTCGCGAACGTTTATTCAACGCAACTGCCTCTTCAATATCTGCCTTTAGGTAATTCAAAAGATCGTCTTCGAATTCATATTTCTTTAGGAACGCAATGTTTGATCCGCACTCTTTTGCTCCATGGTTTTCCAGCCATGCATACATGCCTTCGTAATCTCCGCTTACCCCTAGATCATAGGACAACCAAATAGTGCTTTCCACCTTTCACGCCCTCGGTAAGCTTCACTCAAATCCTTAAAGAGTCATATTTGCATCGAACCCTTATCTGAGAATGCATGTTATGTGAGTTTTTTTGGTGTCGATGCGTTTTTCCATTTTCACCAAGACATTCCAACGCTAGATTCGACTGATTCCTGTTGACAGCGGGCATCGCCGCGTTGCGGACGCCCACGCTCGGACATGACCGCGATTTCCTCTGACATTCCCTCGCTTCATGGGCGGTGCTCCGGGCATGCCGGTTCGCAAGCGCATGGAATCCTGCCCGGTCCTGCGGCAGCCTCCGGAAGGCTTTTCCCTGTCCGAGGTCGAGGTTTGCCTTGGCCGTCCCGAGGAGCGCCCGCTGTGGGACGCGCTGATAGGCGAGCGCCACTATCTCGGTTTCTGCCGGCTGGCGGGCCGCGGGCTGCGCTACGTCGCGACTTTCAGAGACCGCTGGCCGGGCCTTGCGGCGTGGCAGAACGGCGCCTTCAAGTGCGGGCCCCGCGACAGGTGGACCGGCTGGAAGCCGGAGGAGCAGTTCCGGCGGCTCGGGATGGTGGCGAACAACACCCGGTTCCTGGTGCTGGCGGAGCCCGGGGTGTTCCCGAACCTAGCCTCCCTCTTCCTCGCGCGGATGACCCGTCGGCTGTCCGACGACTGGCTGGCGGCGCACGGCCGCGGGGTGCTGCTGGCGGAGATGTTCGTGGATCCGAGCCGCTTCAGCGGCACGGTCTATTGCTCCGTCAACGGACGCCGACCCGGCATCGAGTACCGGGATATACTCGAATGCGTAATCCAGATCCCGTGCCCTGCTCCCGCTGACTGATTCGGTCGTTTCACCGATTGCAGTCACGTGCGAAGTCCGATGCTGTTGACTGTTGCCGGAGTGGCCGCCAAATGTTTCATGATCGGATTCCGCAGATTGGCGATTCGCCATGCGGTTGCGAAGTTCGGCGGCCGCCGCCGAATCGATCGTCGGGAACGGACGCGACCTTGCAGGTCGCTTGAACAGGATGAAAACCGTGAAATGGTCACCGGAAAGGACGCAGGTAAACAGTTGGAACGAATGGGATCCGCTCGAACACGTGATAGTCGGATACGCGACGGATTGTCATATTCCGCCGCCGGAACCGGCCCTCGAAGCTAAGGTTCCTCAGGACTCCGACATGAGGGGGCAATGGGGAAAACGACCCCAAGACATGATCGACCGTGGCAACGAACTG
>JAJEAY010000133.1 GCA_022824145.1 Rhodobacter sp.
TTTGGGAGTATGGCGCGACAATGCAACCGACTTGAAGAAGGCCGCTGGCATGCCGTAAATGCCCGCTAGACCCCGGACAGGACGATCAGGAGAACACAATGGCCGGCCATTCGAAATGGGCCAACATTCAGCATCGCAAAGGACGCCAGGACGCCGCCCGCTCGAAGCTTTTTTCAAAGCTGTCCAAGGAGATCACCGTCGCGGCGAAAATCGGCGATCCGGACCCGGAAAAGAATCCCCGCCTTCGGCTTGCGATCAAGGAAGCCAAGTCAAACTCGGTTCCAAAGGACGTAATCGAGCGGGCGATATCAAAGTCGCAGGCCGGCGAGGGCGACGAATATGAGGAAATTCGCTACGAAGGATATGGACCGGGTGGTGTTGCCCTGATCGTCGAAGCGATGACTGACAACCGGAACCGGACCGCCAGTACCGTAAGATCGGCTTTCGGAAAGCATGGCGGGAGCCTCGGCGAGACCGGCTCGGTTGGCTTTATGTTCGAACGCAAGGGTGAAGTAATCTATACAGCCGATGCAGGTGACGAGGACACCGTCATGGAAGCCGCCATCGACGCGGGGGCGGAGGATGTTGAAAGCTCGGAAGACGGACACGTCATCTATTGCGAAGATGCTGACCTGAACGACGTCTCCGCAGCAATGGAGACAGCGCTCGGAGAGGCGGAATCGACCAGGCTTATCTGGAAACCAACCACGACGACCGAACTGGATCTGGAAGGAGCCCAGAAGCTGTTGCGCCTGATCGAGTTTCTCGAGGACGACGATGACGTCCAGCGGGTTACGTCCAATTTTGAGACAACAGACGAAATCATGGATCAACTTGGCTCCATGTAACGCCAATGCCTGTCAGACACCGCAATCAGCCGCTGGGATGACCGGCCGTATCCTCGGATTGGCAAATACCTCAACTCAACGCTGAACGCAGGCTGCCGATCCCTCGGTAGATCGATGAACAAGGCGACGCCACGGCGTCGTGGGGTAATTGACGCCTTCTATTGCGACAGGTAGACCCAACCGACCAACGTCGCGCGAGCACCTATCCGGGAGAGTGGACATGGCGGCAACTGAACGCGAATCCATGGAATATGATGTCGTGATCGTCGGCGCGGGACCGGCGGGACTGAGTGCGGCAATCCGACTCAAACAGCTCGACCCGGATCTACAGGTAGTGGTTCTGGAAAAAGGCAGCGAAGTCGGCGCTCATATTCTTTCAGGCGCGGTGCTGGATCCGGAAGGCCTGACACGGCTTTTCCCGGACTGGAAAGAGCGGGGCGCTCCCGTGAACGTGCCAGTACGGAAAGACAGTTTCTACATTCTCGGCGAAGCAGGGCAGATCCGGCTTCCAAACTGGATGTTGCCGCCGCTCATGAGCAACCACGGAAACTACATCGTTTCAATGGGCAATGTCTGTCGCTGGATGGCGGAGCAGGCGGAGGCGCTTGGCGTGGAAATATTTCCGGGAATGGCATGTTCGGAAGTCGTATTCGGCAGTGACGGAGAGGTGAAAGGCGTCGTCGCAGGTGAGTTCGGAAAGAACCCGGACGGAACCCTTGGGGCGGGATACGAACCGGGAATGGAACTCCACGGGAAATTCGTTCTGTTCGGCGAGGGCGCGCGCGGTTCGCTGTCCAAGCAGGTGATCGCCCGGTATGGACTCGACGCCGACTGCGACGTTCCGAAATTCGGCATTGGAATGAAAGAGATCTGGGAAGTCGACCCGGAGAAACATCGTGAAGGGGAAGTTTTCCATTCGCTGGGCTGGCCGCTCGGCTGGAAGGATTCCGGCGGCAGCTTCGTGTATCACATCGACCGAAACCAGGTCTACGTCGGCTACATCGTCGATCTGAACTACAGAAACCCGTATCTCTACCCCTATATGGAGTTCCAGCGCTTCAAGCATCACCCGAAAGTCGCCTCTCTCCTGGAAGGCGGCCGGCGCGTTGCCTACGGCGCGAGGGTCGTGACCAAGGGAGGACATCAATCGATTCCGAAAGCGGCGTTTCCCGGCGGCTGCCTGCTCGGCTGTTCGGCAGGGCTGGTGAATCTGCCGCGGATAAAGGGCAACCACAATGCGATGCATTCTGGAATCGAAGCTGCGGAAGCCGTTCATGCTGCGATCAGCGATGGCAGGTCAGGAGACACCCTGGTGGACTATGACGGCGCATTGCGGTCCGGTCCCGTAGGCAAAGACCTAAGGCGGGTCCGCAACGTCGCGCCCCTCAATGCCAGAATGGGACCTCTGGCCGGGATGGGACTCGGAGGATTCGACATGTGGTTTCAGACCCTTTTCGGATTCTCGCTGTTCGGTACCCTAGGTCACGGAAAGGACGATGCGCAGTCAACTGAGCTGGCGTCGAATCACAGGCCGGTCGACTATCCCAAGCCTGATGGAAAACTGAGTTTCGACCGGCTTACCAATGTCAGTTTCTCAATGACGAATCACGAGGAACACCAGCCCGCGCACCTTCGGCTTTCGGACAGCAGCACGCCGATTGGCGTCAATCTTCCTCAATATGCCGAGCCGGCGCAGCGCTATTGCCCGGCGGGAGTGTACGAAGTGGTTGAGGAGGACGGCAAGGAGCCTCGTTTCGTGATCAATTTCCAGAACTGTGTCCACTGCAAGACCTGCGATATCAAGGATCCGAGCCGGAACATCACCTGGACCGTGCCACAGGGTGGAGACGGCCCAAACTATCCAAATATGTGATGCGGTTGCCGGGACTTGCCGGTTCCGCAGCACATTCGTGAAACCGCGCCGCATTGCCTGAAGCCGGAATGCGGTGTAGGTAGCACGGCACACGGAACGATTGGGCATATCTATGCAGACGCGATCCCTCCTGTTTTCCCTCGCTCTCGCCGCACTCGGCATTGGCATTGCCGTTCCCGTGCAGGGCCAGATCGGACCTGGTCCGGTGTCAAGAAGCGACTGCGATTATCCTGACGCTGAGGCTGCCGGTCTGGAACTGGATGAAACGGAATCCTCACAGGTCGCCGCCGGGACATATCTCTCCGCACATTATGCCTGCCTCTTCGCCGACTACCGAACGGCGGCCGAGAGGTATGCGCTTGCCTTGGCGGAGGATCCGCGGAATCCGGTGCTGATGGAGCGCGCCGCAATGGCGTATCTTGGGCTGGGCCAGGTAGACCGGGCCGCCGCCGCAGCGCGAGGACTGGCGGGACAGTCCACTTCGAATCCGATTGCAGGTATGGTCCTGCTCGCCGAAGCGCTTAAGCGGGGCGATTTCGACGCGGTGCTTGAGGATCTTGAGGCCAGCGGGTCCGAAACCTTAATCGATGGCCTTCTGATCGCTTGGGCCAATCTGGGGCAGGGCCGGATGTCCGAGGCGTTGGAGAGCTTCGACGAAACGATCGGCAGGCAGGGCATGGAGGTATTTGCGCTTACACACAAGGCGCTCGCCCAAGCGCTGGTAGGCGACTTTGAAGGCGCTGAGGCCATTCTTTCCGATCTCGAGCTGCGAGGCGAACTGAACCGCTACGGTGTCATCACCCTTGTCCAGGTGCTTAGCCAACTGGATCGCAACTCCGACGCGCTTGACCTGATCGACCGAAGGATTGGCGCATCGCCGCATCCGGAAGTGGACACGCTTAGAGCACAGTTGGTCGAGGGAACAGCCGTCGGATTCGATGCCGTTCGGAACGCTACCGACGGAGTGGCAGAGGTCTTTCTGCTCATCGCAGGCCTTTTGGACGGAAACGTCCCCGACCATCACGTTCTGCGGTACAGCCGAATCGCCGAATACCTGAATCCGGACAGCGTCGACGCCATGCTGCTGAGCGCTGATCTGTTAGGATCGCTGAACCGCTTCGAACTTGCGACGGAAAGCTACAATCGGGTTCCACGCGACCATCACTCGTTCACAACTGCGGAAATCGGCCGCGCTGAGGCACTCCGTGAGTCCGGCAGAACCGAAGCCGCCTTGGAAGCATTTGAACAGTTAGTGGAAGTACGTCCGGAAGCGCCGCATGTCCGGATCGCTCTTGGCGACACTCTCCGTCGGCTGGAACGCTACGACGAAGCGGGCGAGGCATACGCCGCCGCAGTAGCCCTCTACGAGGAATCGGGACAGGATGTGCATTGGCGGCTGTATTTCGTTCGCGGCATCACGCATGAGCGAGAAGAGCGTTGGGAACAGGCCGAAGCGGATTTCCGCAAAGCGCTTGAACTCGAGCCCGGCCATCCGGATGTTCTCAACTATCTCGGCTATAGCTTTGTCGAGATGGGCATTAATCTGGACGAGGCCCTCGCAATGATTGAGGAGGCCGTGGCTGCAAGCCCGGACTCTTACTACATCGTAGACAGTCTCGGTTGGGCCCAATACCGAATGGGATGGTATGACGAAGCGGTGACAAACCTTGAGCGCGCGGTTGAACTAGGGCCTGTTGACCCAATCGTCAACGACCATCTCGGCGATGCCTACTGGGCCGTCGGCCGCAGCTTCGAGGCGGAGTTCCAGTGGAGACGGGCGCTGTCGTTCGATCCTGAGGAGGAGGATGCCGAGCGCATCCGCAGAAAACTCGAGATCGGGCTGGATGCGGTGCTCGAGGAAGAAGGTGCGCCGCCGCTCGGGTTAATGGTCCAGGATGGTTGAGGCTTTCGCGCCAGCGAAAGTCAATCTGACCCTTCACGTCACTGGTCAGCAGGCAGACGGATATCACCAACTCGATTCACTTGTGGTGTTCGCCGACATCGGCGACCGCCTGTGGTTCCATGATGCGCGCGAACTGTCGATTGAAGTCACAGGGCCGTTTGCCGAGGGTGTTCCGGGAGACAGCCGCAATCTGGCATGGCGCGCGGCCAGCGCGGCAGGCGCCAGATGCCGCATCGTGTTGGAAAAGAACATTCCCCACGGCTCTGGCCTTGGCGGCGGCTCCGCTGACGCCGCGGTGGTGCTCCGCCGGTTCAGCCATTGCGACGCGGCCGCATCGATCGGTGCGGATGTTCCGGTCTGTCTGAATGCGGAACCGCAGAGAATGCGCGGTGCCGGCGGTGTCTTGGATCCCCTGCCGGCGGTACCTGCCTGCCACCTGGTCTTGGTCAATCCCGGCCTGTCCCTCGCGACCCGCGAGGTATTCAGGTCGCTTCGCTGGAAGAACCGCTCAGGCATGGGAGTTCTGCCTGACTGGCCCGACCCAGCCAGATTCGCGGTCTGGCTCAGTGAACAACGCAACGATCTGGAAGAGGTGGCCGTCGAACTCGCCCCTGAGATCGGAGACGCCCTGTCTGCACTGTCCAGCGCAACGGTGGCTCGAATGACCGGATCGGGAACGTCCTGCTACGGACTCTATTCCGATCGGGACGCAGCGAAGCGGGCGGCAGTCGAAATCTCCAAGGCCCACCCTCACTGGTGGGTACGCGAGACGGTAACGGTCGGTAAGCGGTTCAGCTGAGCCGCGCCACCATGTGGTCGGCGAGATCATGAAGTGTGCTGCGGAGTTCATGGGGCGGCAGCTTCGAGATCGCTTCCTTGGCCATGGACGCCCATGAAAGGGCATCATGCCGCGCCTCTTCCATTGCGCCATGTCGGGCCAGCAGCCGCAGCGCGTGTTCGAGGTCTCCGTTATGCTGGGTGCCGCTCTCGATCGCTCTGGACCAGAACGACCGTTCGCTTTCGTCGGCCTTCGCGAAGGCCTTTATGACCGGCAGGGTTACCTTACGCTCGCGGAAGTCGTCGCCGATGCTCTTTCCCGTGGCTGCGGCGTCCCCTTCGTAGTCAAGCAGGTCGTCAGCGATCTGGAATGCGATTCCCAAGGCGTCTCCGTAATCGAACAATGCCCGTATATGCGATTCGTCTGCGCCTGCTATCACGCCTCCCGATTCGGTCGCCGCCGAAAACAGGGCAGCCGTCTTTCCTCGGATGATCCTGAGGTAGAGTTCCTCGTCTGTCTTCAGGTCATGCGAAGCGGTCAACTGCAGGACTTCCCCCTCCGCGATCAAGGCCGCGGCGTTGGAGAGGACGTCAAGCACGCGAAGGCATCCCGTTTCCACCATCAGCTGGAAGGCGCGGGAAAAAAGATAGTCGCCGACCAGGATGCTGGACTTGTTGTCCCATAGCAGGTTCGCCGTGGGCCTTCCCCGGCGCTGGACGCTTTCGTCGACCACATCGTCATGAAGCAGCGTTGCAGTGTGAATGAACTCCACCGTCGCCGCGAGACTGACATGACTCATCCCACGGTAGCCGAGCATTCGCGCCGCCGCCAGCGTCAGCATCGGTCTGATTCGCTTGCCTCCGGCTTCGACAAGATGCGCGGTCACTTCCGGAATTCGCGGTGCATGTTCAGAGGACATCCGTGCACGGATAAGTCCGTTGACGGCATCCATATCACCCGCCAGCTCTGTCGCCAGCCGCTCAACCGGGTTCGTTTGCAACCGATCCAGTGCCATTATTGCCCTGCCATGACTCTCGACAATGCCGTGGTTCCTGTTCTAAGACCGGAACCATGAAAGAACTATTGCGCAGCAATGACCCAACGGTGATCGCTTATGCCACGGCCCTGCTAGAAGGTGAGAACATACAGTCCTTTCAGATGGACGTCCATATGAGCGTCCTGGAAGGCTCCGTAGGCATATTGCCGCGCCGACTGCTGGTCGCGGACAGGGATCACTTCCGTGCCGAGGCGGTTCTGCGCGACAACGGTGTTGATGCAGGACTGTGACCTGGGCTTGACCCGGGACGCGTTTCTTGGCGGACGGCTGCAGATCTGGCAGCCTGTACGGGGATACCGTGCGGGCATTGATCCGGTGCTTTTGGCTTCGGCAACAGATGCCGTTCCGGGGCAGTCGGTGCTTGATCTTGGATGCGGCGCCGGAGTGGCGTCCCTGAGTCTTGCGGCACGGGTTCCGGGACTGAGAATAACAGGTCTGGAACTGCAGCCGGTTTACGCAGCTCTCGCTCGGCGCAACGCGTCTGAGAACCGGCTGGACGTCAACGTGATCGAGGGTGACATTCGATCGATGCCGCACGAGCTGCGTGGCCAGGGATTCGATCATGTAATCGTGAATCCCCCCTATTTTGACCGTACTCGGGGGATGCGCTCTGAATGCCCTGACCGGGAGACGGCGCTTGGCGAGTCAATTCCACTTGCGGACTGGATCGGAGCGGGGGTTCGGAGGCTTCTGCCGAAAGGAGTGCTGCACCTGATCCAGCGTGCTGAACGGCTTCCGGAACTGCTGTCGGCCTGTAACGGAAGGGTGGGGGATCTGCGTGTGCTGCCCCTCCTTCCGAGACGCGGAAAGCCAGCAAGGCTTGTAGTTCTCCGGGCTCGAAAAGGCGCCAAGGGAGGTTTTCGTCTGCTGGCGCCGATCGTGCTGCATTGCGGCGACAGTCATGGATCTGTCGGTGACGGATATTCCGGGGAAGTTGACGCGGTCCTCCGCAATGGAGCGCAGCTGGAGGTGGACTGGGCCTGAATGCGCACAAGACTTGATTCCAATCGCCCGCGCGCCTGGCCGCGACATAGGAGGCCCGGTTCGGTTCTTCGTTCAAGGACACCGAGTCTGGCAGGAATTCCCGGCCGTGTCCGCCTTCACTGGAACATACGGCTTGCCTTGTCAGCCAAGCTCCATGCATCATCAAGACAGTATTTGTTTGCCGATTCGTCCAACACTCCGGTGACATGCCGCGGCTTTTGTGATGAACTGGCAATGAACAGTAACAAGGAGGACAAGATGGCATTGAGTTCGCATCTGGAGGAACTTCAAAAGAAGCATGAGAGTCTCAAAGCCGAGGTGGAAGACGCGCAGCGCCATCCTGGCTTCGACCAGTTGCGTCTCACCGAACTAAAGAAGCAAAAACTCCGAATCAAGGAAGAGATTCACCGACTGACGGAGGCCTGAGTCCAGACTCCAGGGTGGATTGCCGTATCGGTCGGCAATCCGTGATGTGTCTGCAAACGGGTGCCCGGAACCGAAATCAGCGGTTCCGGATTCGGTGTGCAGCGACCCTTGTGCAGGAGACGCCCTGGTTTGGTGTGCGTCCGCTTTCGCCAATGCCGTTTGGCGTTCTTAAGGTCGCCAAGTCATCAAGATTCCGCGTTACAGGAGCTGGGCAACGTTCGGGCCGGTGCGCAGTTTTTGCCTTCTATCCGAAGAACTGCGCGCCGTTGGCCGAGATTGTCGATCCGTTGATGAAACCTGCTTCCTCCGATGCGAGGAAAGCCACGCAGCGCGCGATTTCATCCGGCTCGCCTAGGCGACCTGCGGGAATCTGCGCGATTATCGATTCCCGGACCTTTTCGGGAACGGCCATAACCATTTCAGTGGCGATGTAACCGGGGCAGACAGCGTTTGCCGTAATGCCGTTGCGGGCGCCTTCCTGTGCCAGAGACCTTACGATGCCGATGTCACCGGCCTTGGTGGCAGCATAGTTCACCTGAGCGAACTGGCCCTTCTGTCCGTTGACCGAACTGATGACAATGACCCGTCCGAATTTCCGCTCGCGCATGCCGGGCCAGACGGGATGCACGGTATTGAATACACCCGTGAGGTTGGTGTCGACGACCTGTTGCCACTGGTCGGGAGTCATCCGGTGAAACGGGGCGTCCCGCGTGATTCCCGCATTGGCGACCACAATGTCAATCGGACCTAGATCGGCCTCGACCCGAGCGATCCCGTCCTTTGATTCTCCGTAATCGGCGACGTTCCACTTGTAAGTCTTGATCCCTGTCTCAGCCGTGAAGGCGGCGGCTTTCTCGTCATTGCCGGCATAGGTCGCCGCGACACTGCAGCCTGCCGCACTCAGCGCCTTTGAAATTGCTTCTCCAATGCCGCGGCTGCCGCCAGTAACCAATGCTACATGTCCCATCGTTCAATTTCCTTCAGGTGCAGTTTCGTCAAAGTTCGCGGAATCACTCCGCGGTGGAACGAAGCGCAGGCAACGCGGAGCCGGACATGGCCGACTCCGCCAGATTGTACCATGCGCCTCCGTGCTTCATGGGCGCTCGACGCACATGGCGACGCCCATGCCTCCGCCTATGCAGAGTGTGGCCAGACCCCGCTTGGCGTCGCGTCGCTGCATTTCGAACAGGAGCGTGTTCAGGACACGGGCGCCCGACGCTCCGACAGGATGGCCAATGGCGATTGCTCCCCCGTTGACGTTCACGATGTCTGTGTTCCAGCCCATGTCCTTGTTCACTGCGCAGGCTTGGGCGGCAAAGGCCTCATTGGCTTCGACAAGATCAAGATCGTCGACCTTCCAGCCCGCTCTCTCAAGTGCCTTGCGCGAAGCCGGAATCGGCCCGGTTCCCATTATCGAGGGATCGACGCCAGCCGTGGCGTAGCTGACAATTCGGGCCATGGGCTCAACGCCCCGTCTTTCGGCTTCGTCAACGCTCATAAGTACAACAGCAGCGGCGCCGTCATTGATTCCCGAGGCGTTTCCGGCAGTCACTGTTCCTTCCTTGTCGAAGGCGGGTCTCAGCTTGCGCATGTTCTCGATCGTCGCGCCATGGCGGATGTACTCGTCCGCATCCACCACTGTCTCTCCCTTACGGGCCTTGACGGTGTGCGGGGCGATCTCGTCAGCGAATCTTCCGTCTTTCTGCGCCGCCTCGGCCTTGTTCTGGCTGGCCACTGCGAATGCGTCCTGCTCGTCCCTCGAAAGCTGCCATTTGCTGGCGACGTTCTCTGCGGTGTTGCCCATGTGGTAACCGTAGAACGCGTCCGTCAGCGCGTCCTTGATCATCGTATCGGCAAAATCCGCGCCGCCCATTTTGATGCCTGACCGAAGATGCGCGCAATGCGGCGCCATGGACATGCTTTCCTGCCCGCCGGCGACAACGATTCCTGCGTCACCAAGCTGAATGTGCTGGGCGCCGAGCGCGACCGCGCGAAGGCCGGAGCCGCAAAGCTGGTTGATGCCCCATGCGGGACTTTCTACTGGAACGCCGGCGTTCACCGAAGCCTGGCGGGCCGGATTCTGGCCTTGTCCAGCGGAAAGGATCTGGCCGAGAATGACCTCGGAGACATCCTGGGGTTCAATGCCAGCGCGTTCGATCGCCGCTTTGATTGCAGTCGAACCGAGATCGTGCGCTGGTGTGCCCGCAAATGAGCCGTTGAAGCTTCCGACGGCGGTCCGCGCCGCCGATGCAATTACGACATTGGTCATGATATTCCTCTATCCGCTAATTCAGTTCCTGCGAAGCCGGTCCATAGTAAGGTGATGTGACGCGGGAGCGGGCAGGAACTGACTCCATCTACGGTGACTTCTATAGTTTCTGCGCTGCAGCAATTCAAAGTGACACACTGTCTCATGCCGGATTTCGTTGGCCATGGCGCTGCCGAAGGCGGCAAGGGAGAGCGGTAGCCTGGAGAGGGATCCCTAAACTGTCCTCTTTCCCTCCTGCCCGAATTCCATCGACTTGGTACGGAAACCGGGAACACTGGCCGGGACTGCGCAATGGTCAAGGCTTGAGACCAGACTTGGGACGGGCTTCGGACTTTCACTGGCAAACGGGAAATTGGATAGATGAAGAATCGCTGAGACTGACTCGTCGCGGCTCGACTACGTATGGAAAATAGATGTGATTCTGGAGGACTGACGATGACGCCAAGAGCTAAGGATCTCACGGACGAGCAGATAGCTTGGCTTGATTCAATGAAGGACGAACCTATCCCGGAACCTGTCGAGACCAGCGAGTATATTCTGGACAAGGTGGCTTCCGAGCAGGCCATAATCGACGCCGCCAGCACATGTCTGGCGAATAAGGCCAAGGCCGCCGAAGCGGCCGAAAGGGTCAGACAGGCATGACCCAGCATGGCTGCTGACAACGAGGGTCCATAGAACGGTGATGTGACGCGGGAGCGGGCCGGCACTGACTCCGTCTACGGTGACTTCGATGGTTTCTGCGCTGCAGCAATTCAAAGTGACACACTGCCTCATGACGGATTTCGCTGGTCATGGCGCCACCGAAGGTGGCAAGGGAGAGCGGTAGCCCTGATAGGGATCCCCAATCTGTCCTCTTTCCCTCCTGCGCGAATTCCATCGACTTTGGTACGGAAACCGGAAACACTGGCCGGGACTGCGCAATGGTCCAGACTTGGGACGGGCTTCGGACATTCACTGGCAAACGGGAAAATGGATAGATGAAGAATCGCTGTGACTGGTGCGGAGACGACCCGCTTTACGTCGCCTACCACGATTCGGATTGGGGCGTACCGGAAGCGGACAGCAGGGCGCTCTGGGAGAAGCTCGTTCTGGACGGATTCCAGGCGGGACTCTCCTGGATAACGATTCTCCGCAAGCGCGAAAATTTCCGATCGGCCTTCAGGGGCTTCGATCCGGATGTGATCGCGGGCTGGGGAGAGGCCGAGGTGACCCGGCTTCTCGCTGATGACGGGATCGTTCGCCATCGCGGCAAAATCGAGGCAACCATCGGCAACGCGAAAGCCTGGCAGAAGATTGAATCGGATCGTGGATTCGCGCCGTTTGTCTGGAATTTCGTTGGAGGATCGCCGGTGCAGAACCGTTACGCCTCCATGGCAGAGGTTCCCTCTGAGACAGCGGAGTCGCGGGCACTGTCAAAGGCATTGAAGGCTGCTGGATTCCGATTCTGTGGACCGACGATCGTTTACGCATGGATGCAGGCCTGCGGGCTGGTCAACGACCATCTGGTGGACTGCTATCGCCACAAAGAAGTTCAGGCGCTGGCAAAGGGATGGCGCTGTCCGGGGAGTCAATGACGGCGAGTCGGCGGAACCGGGTTCCAGGACTCCGATCACTCAGCCCCAATCAGAGCGGTAACGACGGCCTTGGCCTCGGGGGCCGACCAGTCCGCACCTCCCCGAAGCCGGGCGATTTCCCTGCCTTCCGTATCAACAATTACGCTGACTGGAAGACCAAGAACGCCCATTTGGCGCGCCAGGGCCTGACCCGTGTCCCGGTACTGGGGAAGTGCGGTGACGCCAACGCTTTCGAAGAACCGCCGAATCGCCGCGGGCTGGTCACGGCCGGTCGATATAGTGACAACCTGAAACATCTCACCGCCGAATTCCTGTTGAAGGGCGTCAAGCGATGGCATTTCCTCGCGGCAAGGCGCACACCAGGTGGCCCAGAAATTCAGCAGCAGGTACTGTCCCCTGAAGGCGTCAAGCGTCAGCTCCTGCCCGGCTTCGTCCAGAAACGCAGCATCGGAAACTGTTTGTGGTTCGGCGTGGAAGAGCAGCTTGCGCATCTCCCCTTGGCGCAGGGCCTCAAGTCTGGCGGTGTCCGCCAGGCCGGTGTTTGCGCAAAGAAGCAGCGCGGTGTAGAGAACGGCTCGGCTTATCCAGTTCATAGAAGTGCCTCCCGGGGAGAAAAAATGTCCAAAGACAGCCCGAACGCAATGTGGGGCGGCAGGTTCGCCGAAGGCCCCGATGCCATCATGGAGGCCATAAACGCCTCGATCGGGTTCGACCAGCGACTTGCCGGACATGACATACGCGGCTCCCGTGCCCATGCCGCGATGCTCGCCGCCCAAGGCATAATTTCGGATAGCGATGCGCAGGCGATCCGGGAAGGCCTGCTCACGGTCTTGTCAGAAATCGAAAGCGGCGAATTCGACTTTTCGACCGCACTTGAGGACATTCATATGAATGTCGAGGCCCGGTTGAAGGAGATCGTCGGAGAGCCGGCCGGGCGGCTGCATACGGCGCGCTCGCGCAACGACCAGGTTGCTACCGACTTCCGGATGTGGGTGCGCGACCAGCTTGATGCACTGGACGGGGCGCTTGCCGGCCTGTCACGTGCGCTGCTTGCACAGGCTGAGGCCGGAGCGGATTGGGTAATGCCGGGCTTCACGCACCTTCAGGTGGCACAGCCAGTCACCTGGGGACATCATTTGCTGGCCTATGTCGAGATGTTCGCCCGTGACAGGAGCCGATTCTCGGATGCGCGTGCCCGCATGAACGAGTGCCCTCTTGGAGCCGCCGCCCTTGCCGGCACGTCCTTTCCTATTGACAGAGAGATGACCTCCGAGGCGTTGGGATTTGATCGGCCATGTGCCAATTCCATAGACGCGGTCAGTGACAGGGATTTCGCGATGGAATTTCTGTCAGCGGCATCGATCTGCGCGGTGCACCTGTCGCGTCTGGCCGAGGAACTGGTGATCTGGTCCACGGCCCAGTTCCGTTTCGTGGAGATGTCGGACCGGTTCTCTACCGGCTCTTCGATCATGCCGCAGAAGAGAAACCCTGATGCCGCTGAACTGGTCCGTGCGAAATCCGGGCGCGTCCTGGGCGCGACGGTCTCCCTGTTCACGGTGATGAAGGGATTGCCGCTGACCTATTCGAAAGACATGCAGGAAGACAAGGAACAGGTCTTCGATGCAGCGGATTCCCTGATGCTCGCCATCGCGGCGATGGAGGGCATAGTTCGGGACATGTGCGCGAATGTCGCCGAACTGGAAGCCGCCGCCGCGGCCGGATTTTCCACTGCGACCGACCTTGCCGACTGGCTGGTCCGCGAGCGAGGCATGCCGTTCCGTGAGGCCCATCGCGTTACCGGCTCTCTGGTTGCGCTTGCTGAATCGAAGCGGTGCGGATTGCCTGCTCTTTCGATGGAGGACATGGCGTCGGTCTATACGGATATGGACGAAGGCGTCTTCGATGTGCTGGAGCCAAAGAGGTCGGTGGCCAGCAGGACGAGCTTGGGCGGAACCGCGCCCGTGCGGGTGCGGGAGGAAATCGCGCGCTGGAAGGAGGTTCTGGGATGAGGAATGTTATCGTGTGTATTCTGTTTGGCGGAGTCCTTGCCTCATGTGGCACAGAAGGCCCACCGGTGCCACTGCATCCTGAAAGTCCGTCGGCGGAAGTTATCCAAGACGGCACCGAGGCTCTGGACCGGCAATAGATTGCGGTGAGTTATCCCTGGCCGGGATTTGTTTTTGCGAGACCTTTCCTGGGGCCGTATCCGGCGCGTCCCAGTGCACGGTTCCGACTGTTGCTATCGGGCTTCGCCGCCAAAATGAACTTCATTCATCCGGCCAAGGACGTCGAGACCCTGCAGGTTCCAGAAGTGCAGGAGATCGATGAATATCCAGTTCTCGGTAAGCTTGTCGCCTTCCCGTCGGTACATGTCGATCACGCGCATGTCCGAGTCCTGACTGTTGGCAGGCATTCCCATGAAACCGCCCCTATGGCTGAGCGTCAGGTTTGGCCAGCCGAAGAAACCGCCGAAATGGCCTTCTGTTATGCTCGCTATGTGCCCGTTGAAGCGCCGTGTGCCGAACGCCTTTCGGAACGGCCCGGAATGCTGTTCGGCGTAGCGCGGAACTGTGTAGGTGGCGCCGATTCCCGCAGGTCCCCACCAGATCATGTCCTCGTTCCAGCTGCGGCGAAGTTCGTCGACCAGTGATTCAGTGCGCCCGCCGCTCCAGCTGGCGATGTCGCGGACCATCGAGTCGATCGCGGCCTGAGTGGCTTCACCCTCTTCAGGAGGCTGCGGGTCGAAGAGCAGACCGTCATGGGTCATTGGTCCGGGCTGGACAAGGTGCGCGCCGGTCTGCGGTGGGAACGGGTTCATTCCAGCCTGAAGCATCAGATGCGGGATGTCAAAGAACATCGCTGTTTCTGCGATCCGGTTCTTTTCCACCTTGTGGAACGCTGCGTACCTGAGCATCGCGATTTTCCCCGTGGGGCGAATTCCGATCCATGGATTGTCGAGAAGACCCATCAGATGGCCCATGGTTCCGACCCAGACGGATTCGCCGCTGTCGATCCGGTTATGGCCGGCAAAAAACAGGTCGAGCCGTCGCTGCATGGAGGTGAGTGCGGCTTTGAGAGGCGCCCAGAACGCTTCCGCTACCGTTTCCGGTCCGTGAAGTTCGTTGAATGGATGGAACCCTCTCCATACAAGATCTTCGGCGCAATTGCTGGCCATGATCCCGGCACAGCCATCCGGATCTGCCTGGTCGAGAGCGTCGTAGAATCTGCGGACGACGGCTTTGGCGTCCTGCAGATGGGGATTAATTCGAGAAGTCACAGTCTTTACGGTTTGTCCGTTTCGCGTTTCGCAAGCCGCTCACGTACGATGGTCTTTCACGGTTCAATTGCCAAAGGAACGTGAAGAGCAGGCCAATGAGGCCGAGAGCCGCTCCACTCAGAATGACGTCTCCGCCGATCATGATCAATGAATCATTCATGATAGTCAAATTTCGGGTAACACCAGGAATCGCAGTGGCGATCAAGGAAATCAGTATGAGCACTCCAAGTGCGGCTGGATTCATTTGATCATCTCCCGCCTATTATTGATTGGACGAAAGAATACGCGGTAGATCTTCGTCATTAATGCATGTCATGTCATATTCTTGCTTCATACTGGCCTTTCTCGGCTGAAGTCACTCCCCAAGAGCGTGATCGTCACCGGCTTCGGCAGTGCCTGATGCTTGCAGGGTTTCCTCGCTGTCTGTCTATCCTTGAGTCGCTTGCCTACTGTCATTGATCACTAATTCCGTTTGCCGTCACCATGACGCGGTCCAAACAGTCCACGAATTCCAGCGCGGTATGTGCTTGTACCAGATGCCACTCTGTGACGTACGTTCCGCCCTCAAGCATTGGCTCAACATTCACGCGGTCGTTTCCGCCGTCGCGCACATAACGAATTTAGTCATTGATTGTCGTCAGTCATCTTCAAAGAGCAGTCACTGTGGCTTCGCATGTGCGTTGTACGCATTCATTAATGCGTTACATTTCTAAAATAGTTCCCACATTACATCAATTCCACGAGCGCTCATGGGCGCACCTGTACGCTGCCTAGCGACCATTAACGTCCTTGCGCTTTCTAGGCGAGCTGCAACGTATTTTGCACCACCCAGCTTGCCGTGATGCTTTCTCAGGAGGAGTTGTCATGCCAACTTTCCAGGAGTCATTCATTCTGCGACGCAGGCAAATAGATGTTCATAGTGACAGTCCGTGGGAATGCATGAAGTGTTACCTCCTCCGTAGTACGATGTGTAAGTGGAGCACGACATGCTCTCGCAGCTTCTACCGGTACTTAGGTAGAGCGGAATGCGCCGATGGATCGCACAGCCCTCCGTCGCCTTTGCAAAAACCGCCTCGGCGGCTTTACTCTCAGTCGCCTGTATGGTCACCTTGCTTTCTTCCAAATCGGCTATCACAGGTTCGGTTGCGGGCAAGCAGCCAGCTGTGACGAAAAGGGCAATCAAGAAAACTGTTCTAGTCATTACTCCTGCTCCCAAACGTAACTCACGCGCTTCCGAGCGGTTCAATGTCCAAGCGCATGACGTCGCACAGCTACGCACCGATTGTGTCATTCGTGAATTCAAAGCACACAAAGTTGGTTTCATGCTCTGAATCCTTATCATTGATCGTCTTGCCGCTTCATACGACCGAACGTGCGCGCACGACAATCCATGCGCCACCGTCTTTGTGCAAATTGAGATTCATGTCCCTGCGTTGGCAACATCGAGTTTGCCGAGTCGCTGAACATCGGCTTGCATCATCCTTACAGTCCTTGCGGCACCGAGGTAGGTCATTTCCGGTGTGATGTCGGCACGCACATCAACCCATTTCTCGCGTGCCTTTGCCATCTGCGAGTCTCCTTTCCATGTGGCCAAAAGATAGTTCATCTCGCCACCGGAATCAGGCTAAATTGGAACTCTTGGATATATTTCCCTGCAGATCGGTCATGTACGGGGAACCTCCCGCATGCGTTCCAGAATGTCGAGGCCCTGCATCGCGAAGAAATGCAGAAGGTCGATGAATATCCAGTTCTCCGCCAACCTGTCTCCGTCACGGCGGTATAGGTCAACAATTCTCATGTCTGCGGGCCGGTCGCTGGCGGGCATGCCCATAAAGCCGCCCGTGGCGCGCATTGTCATGCTCGGCCATCCGAAGAAGCCGCCGAAGCGGCCTTCGGCGAGACGGGTGACATGGCCATTATGGCTGATGAACTCAAGTCCCGCTTCAAACGGGTCGGTATGGCCGCGATGGTAGCCCTTGAAGAAGGCGCTGGCGCCGATCCCGCCCGGTCCAAACCAGCACATGTCAGGAACCCACCAACGTTCGAGGTGCTCGACAGGTGAACGTACATCCAGTTCGACTAGCTCGTCGATCATACCGATGATCAGCTCAATGGTTTTCCGGCCTTCCGCCGGATCCTGCTCATCGTAGAGCAGCCCGTCATGGGTTCGCGGCCCCGGAGTGAGGACCGCCGCCCCGGTCTGTGGAGGAAGCGGATGCAGGCCACCCTGGTACATCAGGGAAATGAGATCGGTGAAACAGGCCGTTTCCGCGATTCGGCCATTTTCGATGCGGTGGAAATCCACATATCGCAGGAACGCGATCCGGCGGCTGGGTGGAAGGCCAAGAAATTCGCCGTCCCAAAGACCCATAAGATGGCCCATCTGCACCACCCAGAGCCCTGTTCCTTCAGTCCGGTTTTCGCCCGCAAAGAATATGTCAGGCCGCCGCTGAAGCGGTCCCATGGCGTGCTTGAGCGGTGCAAGGAAGGCCTCGGAGACCGCATCGGCTCCCGTCTGCTCATGGAATGGGTGCATGCCACGCCACAGAATGTCCGGAGCGGTATGGCGGGCAAAGGCTGCAGCGGCTTCGTTCGGTCCCGCTGCATCTACGGCTTGGTAATGCTCGATCACCAGACGCTTTGCGGCCTGAAGACGGGAATCAGCCATGTCGTGTCCTCTCAATCTGCATCATTAGGTCGAATTCGTTGAACAGCTGCCATTCCCGCGTCACTCTGCCGTTCTCGACCCGCCACTGCGTAATGCCCCAGATCTGGCAGCTGCAGCCCGTCGGTTCCCGATAGAGCGTTCCGCCCGAATGGGTGCCTTCGGCACTCCAGCGTGTGCTGATCAGCCAGCCGTCGTCCTGGTTTCCCATCCAGTAGACCTCATCGACCTGCAGAGTCAGGTCGGGGAAGCAGGTGCGCAGTTCATCGACATAGGTGCGGTATGCCTCCGTTCCCGAGAATTTTCGGTCGGTTGTTCCGTCGAAGCTGAAGCTGCTGCCATAGTGAGCAGCGATTGCCGATCGATCCTGATTCCAGATGCTGTCATGGACGCTGCGCGCGAAGGCATCGGGATCGAAGCCAGTGACGGGCTCGGCCTCGTACAACGGACGTGGAGGCGCCGCAGCAAGGCGCAGCCCGTTCCAGATTTCCTGGCTTCTCGGCCATCCCGGCGGAGGGTCCGCCGCCAGTCTTGCGGCCTCGTCCCAAAGATCGAGACCGAGCTGCTGCAGCATCGCCGACGTGTTGTAGAGGACATGCTCAAGGAAGATGTCATTCTCGAGCGCCACGCAGTTTGCCATCGCGAGGACGTTCACCTTGGCTCCGTTCGGAGGCCCGTAACGGCTCGGTTCGGTGTTGGTTCCGATGATTCGCGTGAGATGGGAGGTGTGAAAGCCCACTTCGTCGTCGCCGGCCCAGATCACCTCTTCCGCGTCAAGGACGATGTCGGGAAATGCGCCGGTCGTGTGATGGGTATCGGAAATGATCTTGGCGTTGCCAAGCTGCAGCCCGTAATCGTCATACACCATCGAATCAGGAGTGTAGCAGGCACCTATGTAGTCCACATCGCGGGGGGCGCCGCGATGGTCAGAGCTTTCCCAGATCCGGTGGGTAATTCGGACAATGTAGTCGACGATGTTGCTGTAGCCGTCGAAGCCGCGGAGGCTCTGGGTGAGGCCACGGTCTTCCGGGATGCGCACCTTCCTTCCGTCAGTGTAACGCTGGAGCGAAATATCGTAGCCGACAGGCATATGCCGCCTTGAAAGCGGCGCGGCAGGATGGTGACTGCGTGACATGAGGCCTATCCCTTAACGGCTCCGGCAGTCAGCCCGCTGACGATCTGGCGTTGGAAGAAGAGAACAAGGAAGAACAGCGGCACCATTGCCGAGACCACGGCGGCTACCGCGAACATGACTTGGCCTTGCTGGCGGACGGTTCCAAGGAAACTCGCGATTTTGGGTACCATGGTCTGGTTTTCCTGACTGAGCAGCATCGAGGTTACTGCAAAATCATTGTAGGCAAGAAGGAAGCTGAAAAGGCCCGTGGTGATGACTCCCGGCCACATGACCGGGATGATCACATGGCGGAACGCCTGCAGCCGGGTACATCCATCGACCATCGCGCTTTCGTCCATATCCTTGGGAATGTTCAGGAAGAACGAATGCAGCATCCAAAGGGTGAAGGGCTGGTTGATCGCGACGAGAACGACGATCGTGGTTGGCAGATGGCCCCAGACCTTCCACTGGAAGAAAGGCAGCAGATAGCCTGAGACCAGTGTTATATGCGGCATCGCGCGGAAGACGAGCGCCGCCATCAGAAGCCAGAACGCGTAGCGGAAACCCGAACGGGCCAAGGCATAGCCGCCGAGAGTGCCGAAGGTCAGCGAAATGACCACTGTAAAGACCACAACGATCAGGGTGTTGAGCGCATTGTTCCAGAAACTCTCCTGGATCCAGGCACCGAAGTAACCGCCGCCCGTGAAGGCATCGCCGGTCTCCGCCACGGTTCGCACGCCGTATACCGCATTACGCCAGTCGGCTTTCGAGAAAAAGTCACTCTCTACCTTGAACGAGCCCCAGACCGTCCAGACGAAAGGCCCGGCGGCTATCATCAGCCAGAACACGACAAAGGCGGTGGCGAAGAAGGCGAGGCCAAACGGGCGGCGCTGTGCTGCGGAGGCCATGGCTCAGACAACCTTTCTGTTGAAGTCGCGCCACGTGCGGACCAGAACTGGCGCCAGCAGGATTATGACCCCGAAAATGGTGAGCATTGAGGTCGCCGCGGCGCTGCCGAACAGCTTCACGTCTCCGCTGCGCAGATCGTTGAAGATGATCCAGGACAGCGACGTTGCCTTGGAGGATGCGGAAAACCCTACGATCGGTTCGAAGACCCGGAAGTTGTCCATGAGCTGCATAAGCGTGATGAAGACCACGAGCGGCATCATGTAAGGCACCACAACATGGCGCACCTGCTGCCAGCGCGAGGCGCCGTCGATCTGTGCGGCCTCCAGAGTCTCGGTCGGGACGGTCTGAAGTCCGGCATAGAAGACGATGAAGCTGAAGGGTGCTGAATGCCAGATTCCGTATACAATCAGCATGATCCAGGTCAGCGAATGCGATGCCTTCAACGACAGCTGGTCGTCGCCGACAATCCGTTGCAGCGTGGCGCCGATAATGCCGTCCGCGTCTACCATCCAGAACAGAATGAGTGAGCCGATCAATGGTGTAACGATCATCGGCAGGAGCGACACAAAGATTGTCGGCCCCTTCGCAATTCGGGGAAGTGCGTTCACGCCAAGCGCGATGGCGAGTCCAAGAGCGATTACAAAGGGCGTTACAACGCCGGTGTAAGTGAGCGTAAACGCCAGCGCCCTGTAGAACGGAAAGTTCATCAGCCGGGAGCCGAAGTCCCTTAGTCCGGAAGACGCTTCCCACGCCTCGCCGACTTCGGTGAAAGCCAGGTGGCTGCGGTTGATGTAGGTGCCGAGGCCGTTGAATCGGCCCAGCGGACGTTCCTCGCGCAGCGCCGCCGTCGCCTCGCGGTCCACGGCCAGGGAAGTTTCGCACTTGAAGGGCGTGCAGTTTTCCACCTCGATCATCACCTGATCGTGCTCGACGAACAGGGACTGCAGCGCGATCGAAACGACCGGCAAAGCAATGAACAGCACCATCGCGGCGAGCGACGGAAGTATGAACCAGAAAAAGGTCTTGTGCTTCACGCGGGTGGCCTGTCGGTTTGGTCACGCAGAACCTTATGCCTGCGAAGTCGAATTTTCGGGAGCGGGGCCGAAGTTCGGCCCCGCTTGCTCGAAATTACTGCAGGAAGCCCGCTTCCTTGGCCGAAGTGACGTAAGCGGCCTCGATGTCGGCGAGAGTCTGCTCGGCGCTCTCGTTGCCTTGCAGGAAGTCCGGCAGTTCCGCAGAGAAAGCGGCATGCAGGAGTCCCATATACGGCAGCATCGGATAGGGTTCCGCACCGGCTGCGGCCGTGGCGGAGATGCCTTCGGCGGCCATGCCCGGTTGGTATGCGTCCATCAGCCAGACAGCTTTGTCATTGTTGTCGCCTTCCATGACCATCTCGTCGGAAACTCCGTTCACCATGGCGATGAAGGTCGCCTCCGCATCCTCGTCGGAAATGTTCGCGGCGATGGTGAAGCCGTCCCACCATAGACTCGAAGCCGGGGAAGTGCCTCCGCCGACCGTCATTGCTCCCACCGGAACGGTGTTCGCGACGACTTCTTCTGTCGAACCCTCATCATCAAGCAGCTGGCCCATGGACGATCCCCACATCTGGGCGATGGCCAGATTGCCGGCTTCCCAGATCGGAGCGACTGTCGCTGTGTTGTAGGTTAGGAAGTCCGGATTGGAGTATTCCGTAAGTGCTTTGAGCATGTTGAGCGTCGCAACGCCGGTCTCGTTGTTAACATTCGGCTCAGCCGTGCCCGGCTTGAAGAACTGGCCGTCATGACCAAGGTACATGTTGACGAACTCCTCGCCGAGATTCCAGTCGGACTTGGTCAGCATCGTGAATGGATGCTCGAGGATTCCTGCGTCCTTGATCGCTTTCGCAGCGGCGAGCACCTCTTCATAGGTGGACGGGATCTCCATTCCGACCTGATCCAGGATGTCCTTGCGCACGACCAGGTGCTGGGCATTGGCCATGAATGCGACAGCCATCACCTCGCCGTCGATGGTGATCAACTGGTTTTTCTTGAGGTGCTGGCCATGTTTGGCAACCAGGTCGTTGAGCGGGCGGATCAATCCGCCGTTCATCAGCGGAACGATCGAGGAGTTCGCAACGATGGCCGTCGTGTATTCAGCTGGTTCCGCGGTCAGCGCCGCTACCTGGATGTCACGGTGCTGTGCAGTGTGGTTCTTCGCAAAGGTGACACTGTCGCTGGCACACTCTTCGGCCTTGTTCACAACCGCATGAAGCGCGGGGAAGTCGTTGGCCAGTACGCTGATGTTGCCGCCTGCGATGCCGCAGTCGGCATAGGCCGCACTGCCAGCACAGATTGCGAGAGCGGTTCCGGCCGCCAGTTTTTTCATGATACCCATGGGATCCTTTCCCTCCTGAGAGTGTCCAAGTTTCACCTGCCACGCGGTGCCAGGCTGTGCGCAGGGAGCGCCCGTTGCCGCCGACAAACACGGAACCGAACCACCCCGAAGGACGGTGCGGCAGGCGCTGGCGGCGCGTCACTGCATACGCTTGCAAAGATTAACGGGAAATCCCGAAGGTTTGCAAGATCACAGTTTGCTGCACCAGCAGTTCCCGCCAGGTCTGACCTTGGCCAACAGACAGTCATCTCAGCACGAAACAGTTGAAAACATGGCAAAAACCTTTTGGAACCTTCTGTGGAATGTAGCCGACTTGGCGCAAGTAATCTACGAAAAGAAAAGAGCGGAAACTTCGCAAACTGCTGATATTAAACAATAAGAAATCGTACCGGGAATTGCTGTTGCTGTACGGAGTGTCGCCAAGGATCCGGATCGGTTCCAGCAAGAGGCGGCCATACCGAAACGTTGCGCCACAAATCCTCTCCACATCGATTCTGGCGACCTGCCAGCGTGAACCGGGACTGACCGAAACCGAGACAGCTCTGTAGAGACCTGTGAGCCGCTTGTCGTTTTTCTCGACGAGCGAATCCAGAATCTCTCATCATCGGTGAGCTAGCGGAAGATCTTCCGCATGGCAGTCTGCTGATTAAGGCGCCGGTGCTGTCACCGCTGCCTGGCCGATTCGCAGCATCCCGCGCCACATTGCGCTTGGCAGGACCGCCAAGTCTTTGCAAAAGGCTATGTTCGGACGTTGCGCCGTCTGGTTTTTGCCCGAACCGGATTCGGGCTCCGAAACCGGCCATTTCCAGTCAACTCACGAATGGGGGCCGTGGTGCGTTGCTCCATTCTGACTGCCGGTTGGTGCATTTCGGCCAATAATCTCGCTTTGTGTTGACTTGCGGGAAGGATAGCCGGAATGGGGCCATCTATCCAAAGAGATCGTGTCACACACCGGGCAATGGTGGGTTGCCACCCGGCATATCGGTGTCCATATAGGCGCGGATGCGAAGGAGGGCTGAATGGTGGACGACGCTTTTCCGGGCTGGCATGGCACCACAGTCATCGGCGTCAAGAAGGGCGGTGAGGTTGTGATCGCCGGCGACGGTCAGGTCAGCTTGGGCCAAACCGTAATCAAGGGCACCGCACGCAAAGTGCGCCGGCTTTCACCGGGCGGTTTCGACGTGCTGGTTGGTTTCGCCGGCTCCACTGCCGATGCGTTCACCCTTTTGGAGCGGCTGGAGACCAAACTTGAGGCGACACCGGGACAGCTTCAACGCGCCGCTGTCGAGTTGGCAAAGGATTGGAGAACCGACAAGTTCCTGCAGAAGCTGGAGGCGATGCTCATCGTCAGTGACGGCAGCAGCCTTTATGTGATAACCGGCGCCGGCGACGTACTGGAGCCGGAACATGACGTGACAGCCATCGGCTCCGGCGGCAACTACGCTCTTGCGGCAGCGAGGGCGCTAATGGACGGCGACTTTGGCGCCGAGGAAATCGCGCGTAAGGCGATGGCGATCGCGGCCGACATCTGCGTTTACACAAATGGCAGCATAACTGTGGAAAGGATCAGCGGTTGACCACACTGACACCCCGCGAGATCGTTGGTGAGCTTGATCGGTTCATCATTGGCCAGAAGGACGCAAAGCGTGCTGTTGCGGTTGCGCTGCGCAATCGCTGGCGACGCAGGCAGCTGCCTGACTCGCTTCGCGAAGAAGTATTTCCCAAGAACATCCTGATGATTGGCCCCACCGGGGTGGGAAAGACCGAAATCAGCCGCAGGCTTGCACGCCTGGCCAAAGCGCCGTTCCTGAAGGTTGAGGCGACCAAATTCACCGAAGTAGGTTATGTTGGACGGGACGTGGAGCAGATCATGCGCGATCTGGTCGACGTTTCGATCGCGATGACCCGTGAGCGGATGCGCGAAGAGGTTCAGGCCGTTGCCAAGACTGCCGCCGAAGACCGTGTGATCGAGGCTATCGCCGGAGAGGGCGCCCGGCAGGGAACCCGGGAGAAATTCCGGGAACGGCTGAGAAACGGAGAGCTCGATGACGAGATGATCGAGCTTGATGTAATGGACAGTTCCAATCCTATGCCAATGATGGAAATTCCCGGCCAGCCAGGCGCAAGTGTCGGAATGCTGAATCTGTCCGATATGTTTGGAAAAATGTTCGGAATGCGCACCGTGTCGCGGACGATGACAGTAGCCGAGAGCTATGACGTTCTGGTCAGCGAGGAAGCGGACAAGCTGCTGGACGACGAATCGGTAACTCAGGAAGCTCTGGAGACAGCAGAGCAGAATGGGATCGTGTTTCTGGACGAGATCGACAAGGTCTGCGCCCGACAGGACCAGCGTGGCGGCGAGGTCAGCCGGGAAGGGGTTCAGCGGGATCTCCTGCCTCTCATCGAGGGAACGACGGTTTCCACGAAGCACGGGTCGGTGAAGACGGACCATGTTCTGTTCATAGCGTCGGGGGCTTTCCATATTGCAAAGCCGTCCGATCTTCTTCCCGAACTTCAGGGTCGCCTGCCAATTCGCGTTGAGCTAAGGGCACTGACGGAACGGGATTTCGTGCGTATCCTCACCGAGACAGACAACGCCCTGACTCTGCAGTATTCCGCTTTGATGGAAACTGAAGGTGTCGGATTGTCCTTTACGGATTGCGGTATTGCGGCACTTGCCAAGATCGCCGCTGAAGTCAACCAAAGCGTGGAAAACATTGGTGCGCGGCGGCTTTATACTGTGATGGAGCGTGTGTTCGAAGAGCTTTCTTTCGATGCGCCGGATCGGGAGGGGGACAAGGTGATCGTGGACGGGGACTTTGTAGAGGCAAACCTTGGGGAACTGGCGCGATCAGTGGATATAAGCCGCTACGTACTCTAACCC
>JAJEAY010000181.1 GCA_022824145.1 Rhodobacter sp.
CATGAGCTCGCTGATGTCGCTGACCGCGACGGCGCCCTTCAGCACCGCCCGGAACCCCTCGACGGCCTCGGGCGGCAGGCTCGACAGGTTGGCGACGGTCCTCTTCTGGATCCTGCGGCCCTCCCGCCACGCCTCGCGCAGAAGGATGGCGGGCTTTCCGGCCTGGTTGGGGACGGATTCGATGCTGAAGGCCATGGCGGTCACCGGTTATGGGAACATTCCGGCCTCAAGGACAGGGCGGTTCGCTATAGAGTCAAGGGCTTTCGCTAAAAAACTTCGCGCGGATGCTATGGGAACGGAAATCCAGGTTCGGCATCCCTGAATGGACGGATTCCCGTTCAGTGTCAATGGCATACGCGAAAATTCCCCGTGCCAAGTTCCGACTAACGAACCACGTTCGCTGACGCGGAACTACGACGTCATTCCCGACGGGTATGGGGACACCGTAGTCAGGGTTTAGACCAGGGAAGGCATCTTGGCGGACAAACTAGTTGCGTTTCCAGCGATGCTGACGACCTACGTGCGGTGGCGGGACATCTGGGACATGTACTGGCTGCGCAGGCGCGGTGTCGGCATTGATGCCGAACTGGTTCGTACGAAGGCAGCGAATTACCGTATCGAGAACTTCGATCATCGTCTTGCCGTTGCGGTCAGGGAGGCACCCGGGCTTGTCCGTTCCAAGGGGATCAAGGAGGCGCTGGGAGACTTTGTGCCCCCGGATGCGGCCGCGCGAACTCTCCGGAATGACGACTGGCTGGAGGCTGTTGCTATCGAAATCAGAGATATGCTGGAATACCTGCAGCGGAACCTAGCACCGCAGCGGAACTAGCCTGCGGCAAGCACGGCAGCAAGCGCCGACAACAGGCCGCTGCGCGACTCGGAAACGCCTCCGAGACGAGGATGTCCCTGAGGCGGTCAAAGCTACCGGGACCAGTGAGAGCCTTCCGGGTCGGCTGTTAGTGCGTGTCCACGGCCGACCCGGTAAGGTAGCCGGAACACGATGTTCTGAACAGAAATATGTTCGTTAGGCAGACCGCCGGACCTCCCGCCTACAGACTCCTGCCGCACTACAGGGCCGGAATCCGGCCGGAGGCCGCTCCAGAGCCGCCTGACGGCTCCGCGGAAGCGCCGCAGCCACCGGAACAATAGTATTGTCTCTGGAGGCCCGCGGTGTATCGAAATTCCTCTACACAGCGCACAGCTTGCCGGCTCTATTGCGCTAGCCTTGCGGAAATCTGGCGCAGCAGCTTTGCGGCGGCATTTGCCGGAAACAGTTTTCCTTCAGCGACAAGGGCACCCAATTCAGCCATGCTGTTCCGAACCGTGCGGTCAGCGGTGACCTGTTCCACCAATCCCCGGTGAATCTCGTTCTCGAACCATTTCCGCGCCTGGTCCGCCCGGCGACGGTGCCTGAACCCATATCTGCGCCGCCACCCGTCCAGCGCACTTATTTCAGACCAGGCTTCCTTGAGGCCTTCTTCATTCAGCGCGGAAACCGCCATGGCCTTGGGGAATCCTTCAGGATCCTGCTGGCGCGGCCGCAGCAGCCGAAGTGCCTGCGCGTAATCGGCGCATGTTCGGACGGCGGCCGACTTCAGGTTTCCGTCCGCCTTGTTCACAAGAATGATGTCGGCGATTTCCATGATTCCGCGCTTGATGCCCTGGAGCTCGTCACCGCCACCAGGTGCAATGAGCAGAACAAACAGATCGGACATCTCCGCCACTAGCGTTTCGGACTGGCCAACACCGACCGTTTCGATCAGAACGGCATCGAAGCCGGCTGCTTCGCAGAGCACGGCGGCCTCGTGCGTACGGCGGGCCACTCCACCGAGCCGGGTTTGGCTCGGCGAAGGACGAATGAAAGCATTTGGGTTGCGGCTCAGCTGTTCCATTCGGGTCTTGTCGCCAAGGATCGAACCACCGGAACGCGACGAGCTTGGATCGACCGCGAGCACTGCCACCCGAAGCCCTGCTTCAATCAGCATTGACCCGAATGCTTCAATAAATGTAGATTTGCCTACACCCGGTGCGCCAGAGAGTCCGATGCGCAGGGCTTCGCGCCTTACAGACGTCAGCTGTTCCAGCAATGAAAGCGCCGTTGCTCGATGATCGGAACGACTGCTTTCAACCAGAGTGATAGCTTGGGCCAAAGCGCGACGGTCTCCGGATGCGATCCGCTGGGCGAGGTCCGAGTCGCAGGATTCGACCATGTATCCAGTTCCATACCATTGGCGGCACTGATCCGGCCGCGGGTCAGTGCTCAGTCATGCCCAATCGATCCCGAATTTGTCCAGCCCGAATCGCTTGCGGAAGCGATTCCGTCGCGACGGTTCTCGCTGCTGAAGTCATGATGCTGACGTCCCATGACCAGCCCCGACCGATGCAGGAAAGCCGGATATGAACGGGCTTAGGCACCTTAACACCTATGGAGTCGTCTCCGGCCTTCCACGATAATCACTGAGTGACCGATCCGTTACCCATCGACGAATCCCTTCCTGAATTAATGGAAGCGCTGAAGCGCGAAGGTCGCGCAGTCCTGCAGGCACCTCCCGGTGCCGGAAAGACCACGCGGGTACCATTGGCCATCCTGCGCACAGGTCTTTCCAATGACCGTATCCTGATGCTGGAACCCCGCCGGCTAGCTGCACGAGCCGCTGCGGAACGCATGGCGGAAACTCTCCGCGAGGCTGTTGGACAGACTGTTGGCTACAGAATGCGCGGCGAGACAAAGGTGTCTGGAAGCACCCGCATAGAAGTGGTCACGGAAGGCATCCTGACGCGAATGATCCAATCCGACCCAACGCTTCAAGGCGTCGGAGTCCTGATTTTTGACGAATTCCATGAACGCTCGCTCAACGGGGATCTCGGTCTGGCTCTTGCTTGGGAAGCGCGCTGTGCTCTGCGGGAAGATCTTCGGCTACTCGTCATGTCCGCGACGCTAGACACCAAGCCAATTGCGGAGCTGCTGGACGGTGCACCCCTGATTGTCTCCAAAGGACGCAGTTTTCCGGTAGACGTCCGATGGCTGCATCGTCCGGTTCGAAAAGCATCCATGATCGGCTCCGCGGCAAATTCGATTCGCGACGCCCTGGATGAAACGGACGGTGGAATTCTGGTATTTCTTCCCGGCGAGCGCGAGATTCGCCAGCTTGCCAATCAACTCGGAGACCTGACCGGGGACGTGTCGGTGCACATGCTCTACGGCGCCCTGCCCTTCGCTCGGCAACGCACCGCCGTCGCTCCTGCCAATAGCGGACGCAAGGTGGTAATTGCGACCGCCATCGCAGAAACAGCGCTGACAATAGAAGATGTCCGCACGGTTATCGACTGCGGTCTCGCCAGAAGAGCGCGGTACGATCCAGGACGCGGAATGTCGCGGCTGATCACCGAACGGGTCACAAGAGCCGAAGCAGATCAGCGAACAGGTCGGGCAGGTCGAGTGGGACCGGGAATCTGTCACCGCCTTTGGACCAAAGGCGAGGAACGTGGCATGCATCCCTTTCCGCCACCTGAAATCGCCGCGGCGGACCTTTGCGGACTCGTGCTGGAACTGGCCCTCTGGGGCACGGTGAAACCCGAGGGTATGGCTTTCCTCACTCCGCCGCCGGGCGGCGCCTGGACTTCTGCTCAGGAGTTATTGCGAAGCCTCGGTGCGTTGGACGATGCAGGGCGAATCACAGATCATGGGCGGTCCATAGCCGCCCTTCCGCTGCATCCAAGAATTGCACACATGCTGTCGATCGCAGGATCCGCGGCTGCGGATCTGGCGGCACTCCTGAACGACAGTGACCCGATTCGCGATGCGGGCGCGGACATCAGGCTCAGAATCGCTGCCCTGAAAGAACCTGGTCGTCACCCCTCCGCACGTCGAAACCTGGAGCAGATAGCCGCCGAAGCGCGACGGCTTCGGCGTTTGACTGAACAGAACGGCACCTCCCTTACTCTCCCTCAACAGGCCGCGCTTGCCTATCCCGACCGCATCGGCCTGCGCCGCGAAGGCACCGCCGCTCGCTGGATCCTGTCTGGGGGTTCGGGTGCCACCATGGACGAAACAGATCCGCTCGCAGGCTGTCGCCTGATCGTTGCGACGGATTTAGGCGGAGGCGGTCGCGAGGCCCGAACCAGGCAAGCAGTTGCGATCTCGGAAGCCGAGCTGCGTGCCGTTCATTCGGACCGCATCAACTGGGCGAATGTCTGCCAGTGGTCGAAACGCAGACGCGAGGTTGTGGCCCGGCGTCAGGAGCGGTTCGCAGCACTGGTTCTGGATGACCGGCGATGGGTCAGCGTACCAACCGAGGCGCTAGCCGAGGCGATGATCGACGGCGTTCGAGACCTCGGCCTGCCTTGGTCAGACAACTCAAGAAGACTGCAGGCACGCGCTGAACTCCTGCGGATACGGGGAGCCGAACTGCCGGACTGTTCCGAACAGGGACTCATGGCGTCGCTTGAGGACTGGCTTGTTGCCTGGCTTGCAGGAGTTCAAAACGCAGACGATCTTAAGAGGCTCGATCTAACGGAAGCATTGCGGGCACGGCTTGGCCATCAAGGAATGAAAACTGTCGAAAGGCTCGCGCCGGAATTCTTCAGGACCCCACTCGGAAAGCTGGCGCCTATCGACTACAGCGACGGTATCCCCGCGATAAAGGTTCGGCTACAGGCATTGTTCGGAGTGATCCGCCATCCATCGATAGGCCAGGACCGAACCCCGATTCGATTGACCCTGCTTTCTCCTGCAGGACGGGCGCTTGCGGTGACTACGGATCTGCCCGGCTTCTGGAAGGGTGCCTATCGCGAAGTCCGAAAGGACATGAGGGGTCGCTATCCCAAACATCCATGGCCAGAAGACCCGGCTCGGGCCGAACCGACGGTCCATGCCCGGCCGAAGCGAAGGCGCTCATGAATGCTGGACTCAAACTGGATACTCAAAAGCACCTGATCGCAGTGTTAACTAACGTTCGGACTCCGGAAGTCGTGACTTCGACGGAATTACTCCTCTGCAGCGTACTATTTCCACCTGAAGTGACGGGATGGGAGCGAATTGGATAGCAGAATGCTCAAACGATTGATTGATCACCCTTATTTCATATGGGCCTTACTCGCCCTTCCATCGGTTCCGATGGTAAGTGAACTTGCGTCAGGCCATACGGGCCCCAACGGCGAACCGATGACCGAGTATCTGCTGCATCCGACAGGCGAATTCGCAGCACGGTTCCTGATCATATCCATGATTCTGACACCGTTGTGGATGCTGTTCCCGCGATCCGGATTCGTGCGCTGGATGGTAAAGCGACGCAGGTACTTTGGAGTCGCGGCGTTTGGATACGCAGCCCTCCATACCGTCCTTTACGTCATCGACATGGGAACGCTGAGCGCGATTCTCGGTGAATTTCTGCTGCTAGGCATCTGGACCGGGTGGCTCGCAATGTTCGTCTTCCTGCCGCTGGCGCTGTCCTCCAACGATTATTCCGTGCGCCTATTGGGCCCGGCCTGGAAAACTCTCCACCGGACAGTTTACGTCGCCTCGGTCGCGACGCTCCTGCATTGGATATTCGTTCATAACGGTTTCGGTCCCGCTCTGGTGCACTTTGCGCCTCTCGCCGCGCTTGAATTCTATCGAATCCGGAACAGCCTGCGACGAAGTCAGGTGCTCGGATGATCCAGTTCCACCGCAGGAGACACGAATGACCCCACGAATGACCCGGGCAATGATCGCCGCCGCGCTGCTCGTGATGGCCCCAACCGTCGCAGCCGCTACCGGCACCTACAGATGCGAACCTACCGACGAAAACTCATGGATGACCAAGAGTGAACTGACGGCCATACTTGAGGAAGATGGCTGGAACGTCCGGTTCATCAAGGAAGACGGCGGATGCTGGGAGGTCTATGGCACCGATTCCGAAAACCGAAGGGTCGAAGGATATTTCCATCCGGTAACCGGCGCCGCGCAGCTGATTTCCCAGCGCGGGAAAGTCCTGTTTCGCGCGGAGGACTGAAATGGAGCAAAGGAAGGCACCCCGGTGCGCGAGGTCTTCCGGATCAATCAATGATCTTGAGACATACGAGTCGAAGCAAACGATCGAAGCAAACGAAGCGGAGGATAAGGCTCAATCAGGATTCAGGTCGCGTCCGGCGCAAAAAACTTCGTTCGGGCTGTCAAACGAGAACTTCGCAGCCACTCGGATCCCCGGCGCTCCCGGATCTAAGTCTACTGCAGTCACATCACGGCACCGATCTGCCAAGGTACGAATTCAAAGTCCCCGAGGCCCTGTGCTTCGGACTTTGAAGGCTTGCCACTTGCGACACGAAGGATCAGGTCGTAGATCTCACGCCCTTTGGTCTCCAGTTCGGCTGTTCCGGCAAGCATGTCTCCGGTATCGATGTCCATGTCCTCAGACATACGGGAGTACATTCCGGTGTTTGTCGCGACCTTTATCGTCGGCGCTGGCTTTGAGCCGAACGCGGACCCGCGGCCCGTCGTGAACACGACAATGTTGCAGCCACCCGCGATCTGCCCCGTAACGCTTGCTGGATCGTATCCAGGCGAATCCATGAAGGTGAATCCTTTCTCCGTCACCTCTTCTGCATATCGGTAAACCCCCATCAGCGGGGTGGTTCCGCCTTTCGCGGCGGCGCCCAGCGACTTCTCGAGAATCGTGGTTAGCCCACCCTTCTTGTTGCCGGGGCTGGGGTTGTTGTCCATGCTGCCGCTGTTGCGCTCCGTATAGCCCTTCCACCATTCAACAATGCCAACAAGACGCTCGCCCACTTCACGGCTGACCGATCGCCTGGTCAGAAGGTGTTCGGCGCCGTAGATCTCCGGGGTCTCCGCCAGAACGCCGGTTCCGCCCTGTGCCACCAGCAGGTCGCAGGCATGGCCCAGTGCCGGATTCGCGGTGACACCTGACCACGCATCCGAACCGCCGCATTGCAGAGCCACGGTCAGATCGGACGCCGAACACCGCTCGCGCCGCGCTTGGTTGGCCAAGGGAAGCATCGCTTCGACTTTCTGGATCCCAAGTTCAACGGTGCGTCTCAGGCCCGCCACATCCTGTATGTTCATCACCTGGAACAGCGGCCCCTGTTCAAGCCCGAACGCCTCCAGCAGCCAATCGATCTGGTTCATCTCGCAACCGAGGCCAACCATCAGCACCGCCGCGTTGTTCGGGTGGCGCGCATATCCCCACATCACCCTCTGAAGCGCCTCGAATCCCTCGCCGGACCCCGCCATGCCGCAGCCGGTGCCATGTACGAACGCGGCCACTCCATCAACGTTCGGGTAAGGGGCCAGCCGCTCCGGCGTGAAGTGATCCGCGATGCGCCGCGCCGCTGTGGCGGAACAGTTCACCGATGTCACGATTGCGATGTAGTTCCGTGTCCCCACCCGCCCGCTGTCGCGGCGGTATCCCATGAACATGTCCCTTCGATCCGCAGCAACCGTCTCAACCGGACGGAGATCGCCGCCGAACTGGTATTCGACATCCGTATTGCGGAATCCAAGGTTGTGGGTGTGCACATGGTCCCCAGCCTGAATGTTCTCCTGCGCAAGGCCTATGAACTGGGCGTATTTTCGCACCTCCTCACCGTCGGTGATGGCTCGTGTAGCAATCTTGTGGCCCGAAGGGATCGGGGACCGGGTACGCACACCCTCCACTTCATGTCCCGCCTGAAGCGAATGGGTGGCTGTGACGACATTGTCGTCGGGGCTAAGGCGAACGTAGTCCATTAAGGGTCACCTATTATTTCGGCCAGTCACTGTTAAGCGCAATAAGGCGCATCCGAGCTCCAGCGGTGGATATCGATGTGTGGTGTGGTCGACAGATGCGAACGCGCCAAGTGCCACATGTCGCGCCACGCGCACCAGTCACGCAGCTCCGTCTCCGGCGCAAGGCGCGACCGGGCAACAAAGTCCGGAAAGTGCGATCTTCCCGTGGGCTGGCCGGTGACATTGTAGCGTAGGTCAAACGACCACCGGAATCCCTGCGTCCGATTGGCCAAAGAGGCATGGGGAGTCAGCGGGTGGAACACGACCGCGCCACCTGCCTTGACTGGCAGCGGGACCGCCCTTTCGTGATCGACGAAGCCGTCAGCGATCGCTGTCTGGGTCTTCGGACAATGCGGCAGCATCTCCTGCCCGCGTTCAAGGGGAAGCGCCTGAAGGCAGCCGTTTTCGACAGTTGCGTCCGTAACCGCCAGCCACACCGTCACCATATCCGTCCCATCCGCCTCGGCATGGGCAACGCCGCGGTCCTGGTGCCAGTCAGTAGCGGTTATATGCGCACGGACCTCGTCTCTGCGAAGGTCGTCCGCAGGCGGCTTGATGCGCACATGCTGGATTGGGTTGCTGGTGATCTCCGAACCAATCAGGGTTTCAACCAGATCAAGCAGAGGCGGCGCTGTCACCATATCAAAGACAGCAGGACCGAAATGCATTGGCGTATCCGCCTGGATCCGGTCTGCTGGCAGCGAGATGTCCATTGGCTGGAACCAGTCGCAGCCAGCGCGGTATCCAGTGAGCAGCTTGCCCCAGAAGTCCTCGGTGACTGGCTCGCCCACCAGTCCCTGGTCCTGCCACCCAGCATAAAGGCCATCGAGAAGACATTCGTATTCTTCGCGCACCGGTCCAAGGACATTTTCTCCCAGCACATCCTCGACAACGAGGAATCCATTCTTCCTGAATGCGTCAACCTGCCATTGATTCAGCATTGCCTGACTCCGTGCGATTCCGCGCCGCTCCATATGGGTCTTTCGCGATTGAGGCAAATTTCTCCCGGCGTGTCCAGCAGATCATCGGATGACGTAGTCATCTTCCAGATAGATTCGGATAATCTGGTCAAAATCACGCTCGGCCCGGAATCCCAGTTTAATGGCCCGCGTCGGCTCGAAGTCCCGTGGCCAGGTGGAGACAATCTTCATGATCTCCGGGTCCGGTTCACGCCGGACGAGTCGAACCGCGTCCGCTCCCGCCGCGCGTCCGAGCGCTTCGATCTGTTCAGCGACCGTACAGGAAATTCCAGGCATGTTCAGCGACCGCCGACCCTCCAGCCGCGACGTATCCAGATTCGCTGCATGGAGGAGAAATCCGACGGCCGCTCGGGGGCTCGACACCCAGTGCCGAACCGTGTCCTCAACCGGGAGCACCGCTTCCTCTCCGTTCAGCGGCTCGCGGATGATCCCGGAAAAGAAACCGCTTGCCGCCCGGTTCGGTTTTCCCGGGCGGACGCAGACCGTTGGCAGCCGGATCGAAATGCCATCGACCCATCCCTTGCGGCTGGCGTCACCGAGCATCAGTTCGCAAACCGCTTTCTGCGCGCCGTAACTGGTCTGCGGGGCGGTAAGGAACCCGTCGCCGATCCTGTCCGGAAACGGACCGCCAAAGACCGCGATCGACGACGTAAAAACGACTCGCGGCACATATTCGCCGCCGCTCGCTTCGTGACGCTCCCGCAATGCTTCCAGCAGCTCCCACATGGGCGACATATTGGTGTCCCAGCCCTTGGCGTAATCCTGTTCGGCCTCGCCGGAGACCACAGATGCAAGATGAAAGATTACGTCCGGACAGCCAGCGGCAAGCCGCGACATTGTTCCAGTTTCAGCCACATTCGCCACCGTCTCGATCCCCGGCGCCCCGTCATCGGGAAAACCGATGTCCGCAAGCGTCACCTGAAGGACGGAACTGCCGTTCAGGCCATGCACGCCCAGATGGGCGGCGAGTTTCTGGCCAATCATGCCTCCCCCGCCGGTCACCAGCACCTTCAGCAAAGCGAAGTCCTCCCAAAAATTTCGGTATGCATGCGAGACGACCCTAGCTTTTCCGAACGCCGTCCAATAGTCCTGATTTTCGGAAAAAGACAGCGGCGTCGCCGCGGTGGCCGGATTGGCAATGTCGGGAGGATAACCCATGCCGCACATGAGGCTGGAAGGAAAGCGCGTGCTCGCGACCGCGTCCGGCCAGGGGATTGGACGGGCTTCGGCGCTCGCCATGGCCAACGAGGGCGCACTGGTGTGCGCGACGGATGTCAACGAATCCGCTCTCGCCGAACTGGATCACCCGAATATCGAGACTTTCCGGCTTGACGTGCGCGATGATGAAAGCATTAGGGCCGGCGTCAAACGAGCCCAGCCTGACATTCTGTTCAACTGCGCTGGATTCGTGCATCACGGCTCAGTCCTGGACTGCTCCGACGAAGACTGGGACTTTTCATTTGACCTCAACGTACGCTCGATGTTCCGGACAATTCGGTCGGCGCTTCCTGGCATGATCGAGCGCGGTGGCGGGTCGATCGTCAACATGTCCTCAGCCGCGAGTTCCGTAATCGGCGCTCCAGACCGTTTTGTTTACGGCACCACCAAAGCCGCCGTCATTGGGCTGACGAAGTCGGTAGCGGTTGATTTCATCACCCAAGGCATACGCTGCAACTGCATCTGTCCCGGCACCGTGGAAAGTCCCAGCTGGAACGAGCGCGTCCGCGCGCTCGGCGAACAGATCGGCAGCTACGAAGAGGCATTGAAGCAGTTCATAGCCCGCCAGCCGATGGGCCGTATAGCAAACGCAGAGGAGATAGCCGCGCTTGTCGTCTATCTGGCATCCGACGAAAGCGCGTTTGTAACCGGACAGCCGCATGTCATCGACGGCGGGTGGTCGGGATGAATGCTCAGCGAAACCGGCTCGCTTCAGTCTTGCCTAAACTGCCGGTCCAGGGCATTCCGCCGTTTTCCCGTTAACCAACCAGCTTCAGACAAATCACATGACCGACAGACCCAAACTCCGGAGCCAGATCTGGTTCAACAATCCCGAGAACGCCGAAATGACGGCGATCTACCTCGAGCGTTACCTGAACTACGGTCTGACTCGCGACGAGCTCCAATCCGGCAAACCGATCATTGGAATCGCCCAGACGGGAAGTGATCTGGCCCCATGCAACCGACACCATCTGGAACTGGCAAAACGCGTCCGCGACGGAGTGACCGCCGCGGGCGGCACCGTGATCGAGATACCCGTCCATCCCATTCAGGAAACCGGCAAGCGCCCGACTGCGATGCTGGACCGAAACCTCGCGTATCTGAGCCTTGTAGAGACGCTGTTCGGCTATCCCATCGACGGCGTCGTGCTGAACATCGGGTGCGACAAGACCACACCCGCGCTGCTGATGGCCGCAGCCACGGTCGGAATTCCGGCGATCGCCCACTCGGTCGGTCCAATGCTGAACGGCTGGTTCCGCGGCAAACGCACCGGCTCCGGAACCATAGTCTGGAAAGCGCGGGAGCTGCACGCTGCAGGCGAGATAGATGACGAAGGCATGATGGATCTGGTGGCGTCCTCCGCCCCTTCGACCGGTTTCTGCAACACGATGGGCACAGCGACGACGATGAATTCGCTGGCCGAAACACTTGGCATGCAGCTCCCGGGCGCCGCGGCAATTCCCGCTCCTTACAGGGAGCGCGGCCAGATGGCCTACCGAACCGGCCTTCGAATTGTCGAGGCGGTGCTCGCGGATCTCACTCCGGCCCAGATAATGACCCGCGAGGCGTTCGAGAATGCCATTGTGGTGAACTCTGCCATCGGTGGCTCAACCAACGCTCCGATCCACCTCAATGCCGTCGCGCGCCATCTTGGCGTGCCGCTCAACAACGACGACTGGCAGGAAATCGGCTATAATATCCCGCTCCTGGTCAACCTCCAGCCAGCCGGCGAATATCTGGGTGAGGACTATCATCGTGCGGGAGGCGTTCCGGCTGTGATCGGAGAGCTTCTTCGCGCCGGGCTTCTGCCCCATCCTGATGCCCTTACTGTGAACGGCAGGACGATGGCCGAGAACTGCGGCAACCTTGGAAGCGAGAATCATGACGTCATCAGACCGGCCAACCGGCCCATTCTGGAGAACGCCGGATTCCTGAACCTCAGTGGCAACCTTTTCGACAGCGCGATCATGAAGACAAGCGTCATCAGCGACGAGTTCCGCAAACGCTATCTTGAGAATCCCGATGATCCAATGGCGTTCGAGGGCAGTGCCGTTGTCTTTGACGGTCCCGAGCACTTCCATGCCACCATTGACGATGAAAGCCTTGGGGTTCAAGAAACCTCGATTCTGGTTATGCGGGGCACTGGACCAATCGGATATCCGGGCGGCGCAGAAGTTGTGAATATGCGGCCACCGGCCTATCTCCTGAAAAGGGGGATCCATGCACTGCCCTGCGTCGGAGACGGTCGACAGTCGGGAACTTCCGGATCGCCGTCCATTCTCAACGCTTCACCGGAGGCGGCGACCGACGGTGGTCTTGCGCTGGTAAAGACCGGTGACAGGCTAAGGATCGATCTGAAGAAATGCACCGCCGACATTCTCATTGACGAAAATGAAATCGATCGGCGGCGCAGTGAGCGCACCATGCCGGACATTCCCGAAAGCCAGACCCCGTGGCAGGAGATTTTCCGCAGCCTCGCGCAACCCTTCAGTGACGGCATGACGTTGAGAGGCGCTGACGCCTTCAAGGATATCGCAAACCGGCATACGCCGCGGGACAACCACTGAGGAGAGACTGAATGAAACTCGTTCGCTATGGAGAACCAGGCCAGGAGGCTCCCGGGCTGATCGACGGGAACGGCCTGATCCACGACCTCAGCGACCATGTCGCCGACATATCCGGTGAGATGCTGGACGACGCCAGCCTTGACAGACTGCGCGGGATTGATGTGTCTTCGCTCAGGGCGGTCCCGGGCAGCCCCCGTTTAGGTCCCTGCGTCGCCGATGTCGGTAAATTCATGTGCATTGGCCTCAACTATTCAGATCACGCCGCTGAGACGGGCGCCACGCCGCCGGACCATCCAATCCTGTTCATGAAGGCGAATTCAGCCATCTCCGGTCCAAATGACGACGTCGTGATGCCGCGCGGTTCGACACATACGGACTGGGAAGTGGAACTCGGCGCTGTCATCGGCACGACGGCAAAATACGTATCTGAATCGGATGCGTTGAACTATGTCGCTGGTTACTGCGTCTGCAATGACGTGAGCGAACGCCACTTCCAGGCCAAGATTTCAGGGCAGTGGACCAAAGGCAAATCCTGCGACACGTTCGGCCCGATCGGCCCCTGGCTGGTGACCCGCGACGAAATCCCGGATCCGCAGAACCTGGACATGTGGCTCGACGTGAACGGAAAGCGCATGCAGTCCGGCAACACGAGGACAATGATCTTCAGCGTCGCTCAGATCGTATCGCATCTTTCGCAGCTGATGACCCTGCATCCGGGTGACGTGATTTCCACTGGTACGCCCCCCGGTGTCGCCCTTGGGATGGCCAATCCAACCTACCTTAAGGCCAGCGACCGCATGGATGTCTGGATCGAGGGTCTGGGGCAGCAGACCCAGACCGTGTGCGAGGATCCGTGAGCGGCCCCCTGCTGTTAATGATCGGTCCCGCATCGGAACGGATGCTGGACCGGCTGGCGGAGGTGTTCGACATCCGCCACATGCCCGGCGGCCTCGAATCGTTTCCTGCGGAAGAATGGTCGATAGTCGAGTATGCCTATGTCAACTGCCATGGCGGCGTGCCAGAGAAACTGATCAGGGCGCTTCCAAGGCTTCGCATCATTTCGAATTACGGCGTCGGGTATGATAATGTGGATGTCGAAACCGCGGTGAAGCGCGGAATTGTTGTGACCCATACCCCGGACGTCCTGAACGATGACGTCGCCAATACAGCTATCCTTCTGATGCTGGCCACCTCGAGAAACTTTCTTTCCGACAATGCCTATATCAGGGCGGGTCGATGGCCGACCGAGGGCGAAGCACCGCTTTCCAGCGCGGTTCGTGGCAAGACGGTTGGCATTCTGGGACTTGGACGCATCGGCTCCGCCATTGCGCAAAAGCTTTCGGTATTCGGAGTCGAGATTGCCTATCACAACCGGCGTCAGCGCGATGTCCCTTACAGGCATTACCGCGAACTCGTGGAGATGGCGCGTGACTGCGATATCCTTGTCTGCGTGGCACCGGGAGGCGAGACAACACGCGGAATCGTCAACAGAAGTGTTATTGATGCCCTGGGCCCCAATGGAATCCTGATCAACGTGGGTCGCGGCTCGATCGTGGACGAGCCTGAACTGATCGCAGCGCTGAAGGTAGGACGCCTCGGCAAGGCAGGACTTGACGTGTTCGCAAACGAGCCGGAGGTTCCTTCGGAGCTGCTGTCTCTCGAGAATGCAACGTTGCTGCCCCATGTCGCCAGCGGAACAAAGGAAACCCGGGACGCGATGGGAGATCTCGCCGTAGACAATCTCATCCGGTTCCATACAACCGGCAAAGCCGTGACGCTGGTGCCGGAATGCCGTGCTATGCAGAATTGACGGGCATGTTTCGGACCGAACGGAGCCCAAAGCACGCGCTTCAGCAACGGAGCGCCTTTGTCTTTGCGCGCGGAAATCTGAATGGACGCACTGAGCGGCGGAGCCGTGGAAATCGGATCGACTGTTCAATACACAGAGGCGAGCGGCTTGGCCAATGTGCCGCATTCATGGCTTAATGCAGTGAGCCTCTATGTGGCGGGCCAAGCCAACTTTGGTAACGGACACCCCCAAGCAGTATGCTGACTAGCGTCGGTTGCCGATGGTAAGTCACGTACATAGGCAATTTTGGGCATTGTTTGAGACAATTAGACGCTAAATTCAACCATCGCGTGTTCCCGCCCTTGAAGTTGCCGATGACATCGCATCAATTCTGCTCCACGCTCATATGTTTGGAGAACTAAGATGCTTGACACCTCGACCGACCTGTCCGCACTCCTCAACGATCCTTCGCTGCTGGAGGCAAGAGCATATCTCGCTGGCGAATGGTCGGACGGAGATGAATCCATCACGTTCGATGTCGTGAATCCCGCACGGGGAGACGTCATTGCACAGGTGGCCGATCTGGGCCGCACCGAGACAGCCCGCGCGATCGCATCAGCGGAAGAGGCAATGAAGGGATGGGCCGAACGCACCGCAAAGGAGCGCTCAAACGTATTGCGGTCCTGGTTCAACCTTATGATCGAGAATGCCGACGACCTTGCAGTCATTCTGACAGCCGAGCAAGGCAAGCCGCTCGCGGAAGCAAAGGGCGAGATAATCTATGGAGCGAGCTTCATCGAATGGTTTGCTGAGGAAGCCAAACGAATTTACGGTGAGACAATTCCGGGTCACCAGCCGGACAAGCGGATTACAGTGCTGAAGCAGCCGATCGGTGTCTGCGCCGCGATCACACCGTGGAACTTTCCCAACGCGATGATCACGCGAAAGGTTGGCCCGGCCCTAGCCGCTGGCTGCTCGATCATCGTCCGCCCGCCCTCGCTCACTCCGCTTTCGGCTCTTGCTCTCGGTGTGCTGGCAACGCGCGCCGGCATTCCAAAGGGCGTGCTTTCAATAATCCCATCGACTGATTCTTCAGGCATCGGAAAGGAGTTCTGTGAAAACCCTGCGGTGCGGAAGCTAAGTTTCACAGGCTCCACGGAAGTGGGACGCATTCTGCTGCGTCAAGCGTCGGACCAAGTCATGAAATGCTCGATGGAGCTTGGCGGAAACGCGCCTTTCATCGTGTTCGACGACGCGGATATCGACGCGGCAGTTGAAGGCGCCATCGCGTGCAAATTCCGCAACAACGGCCAGACCTGCGTCTGCGCCAACCGAATCTATGTGCAGTCAGGCATCTACGACGCATTCGCGGAGCGGCTTTCAGCAACCGTCAGAAACATGAAAGTGGGCGACGGCTTGGACCAAGACACCGTGCTGGGACCGCTGATTGACTCCGCGGCGGTGACAAAGGTGCAGGATCACATCAGCGATGCGACAGCCAAAGGCGCAACGGTTGCGCTGGGCGGCAGTCCGCACGATCTTGGCAGCCTCTTTTTCGAGCCTACGATAATCACGGGCGTCACACAGGAAATGGCCGTCGCGCAGGAAGAGACCTTCGGTCCGCTTGCGCCGCTCTTTAAGTTTGAGACGGAGGCCGAGGTCGTGGCAATGGCAAACGACACGGTCTTCGGCTTGGCGGCCTATTTCTATGCTTTGGACATTTCGCGAATCACTCGGATTCAGGAAGCGCTGGAATACGGAATTGTAGGAGTGAACACCGGGATCATCTCAACCGAGATCGCGCCGTTTGGAGGTGTCAAGCAGTCCGGGCTTGGCCGGGAAGGCTCCCGCCATGGCATCGAGGATTACCTGGAAATGAAATACGTCTGTCTCAGCGTCTGAGCGGATCCGTCCCTCAGGCAGCTGCAAGAATGGCGTTTCTTCCACGCCAGGACGCCGAACTCCTATCAGCCAGAAAGGCACTATGCGGGCGTTGAATCACGCACTTCTCTTTGACCGCAACCCGCAGTTTGCTGGCGAAAGCCAGCAATGCGGGTATCGTTCCGCAACAGCCGAAGCAGCCTGCGACCACGAGCGGCAATAATTCGTATGGTGAATCATAGGGCAAGAGCCTCCAAGCCGAGGCGAAGCGGGCAAAGAACCCCTTGCAAGAGTCGTCAGAAATGGATCTCTGTCAGTGAATTGACCGCGCAACAGGGCAAATGGACCTGATTTCGTTCGAAGTCTGCACATCGCGCCAGAAAGAATTCACTTGCACCATTGGTTCACTAGAGCTGCCATCTCGTCCAGAAACGAAGGATCGTGAGGCGCTGCGCCATGTTGGTTGTTCCACGTTCCGGACGCACGCACCATCTGTCGATCGCTGAACCCACCCAACCATCGATCCGATGGGTCATCGACGCCGAGCCAAAGGATGGCATTTGGTCAATGCACTCGCTGACCCGTCGCTCGATATCGGCCTCTTCGCGCTTCACCGTCGTTCGGTTCCAGCCGAGTTTGCCGGCGGCTGCGCCGTCCGAGCCGACTCCCCAGCTCTGCGGCAATCAAGAGTCGGCACGGCGCGCAAGCGCCGCGCCAACGATCAGCCGAAATATCGACCCGCGGTGATTGCCGAGGCGGGATCGGGAACTGCCCCGGTGCTGCGAGAGTCGAGTCCATAAGGATGTTCCGGACGCCACCTCCAGCGCATGGGTGCCGATCCGCACTACGCGCAGCCCACAGGCGGGGTCGCTTCGGGGTTCGCCTGACTCAGAAAGGGAATACACGCCGCGGCCAGGCCGTCCCATGCGCCCGTCGCAGGCCGCAAAGCATCTGTATCCCCCGGTTCGCTCCGAGATGCATGAATAAAGTGCGTAGAAGCGATGGGAATCGGCAATGCAGTCGGACGTCGGCCCGGTGGTGTTCATGATCAGGCCTGGTCGCACAACCATGAGAGCTGCTAACCGACGGAGCGCGCAGCTCTGGACGCGCGTCCTCCGTGCTCGGTGAGAGGAAATCCGATATCTACCTGAACGCCAATGCTTTCTGGCGCAACGTGCCCAAGACCGTCTGGAACTACCGTCTCGGCCGCTACCAGGCTCTCAAGAAATGGCTCTCTTACCGCGAGCATTCCATCCGAGGCCGTCCGCTCAGACCAGAGGAAGATCAGCGCTTTTCTGAAATGGCGCGCCGGATTCAGAAGGTCATCCTGTTAATGTCCCAAGAACCAATATCGTGGGATGACGTCCGTTGACGGTCATTGCCTGAAACTCCTTGCAACGTGGGACACTCCGCTTTCTTCTCGTTCTTCCCGACCAATAATCAATTGATCCATGAATTTGATGTGTCGAGTGTCTCGATTACGTTTATGATCAAGTATTTCACTCAATTCACGTTTAAACCCAGAAAAATGAGTGTCGGATGATCTTTCATAAGAATCCTTGATTGGATGCAAAGTCAGAAGCGACGCGCATGTGGACAAGGGACTCCAGAACAATTGCAAGTCTTTTGCCACAACGTGTTCTCTCTAGGAGTTCACTATATTTTGGATGATGTTTCTGTCCATGAGATTTCATTTGTGTTTAGATCCGCAATGGCAATGTTTCATTGTGCCGAAACTCGCGAAATCCAGAGGCACGTCAGGATGGCCATGCCCGGCAGGAACGGGAGATCCAGCGCGCTGCAGTCCGGCAAGAGGCTGCTGCCCGGTATAGTCCGGATGGTCGCGTTCCGCGCAGGGATCCGGTTGACGCTGGCCGTCGCCAGCGCGAATGGAGTGAAGCAGCGTCCCAACCGAACCCTCGCTGCGCTGTTCCAATCGGCTTCCGACATAATCCCGAATCCGGAACGCGTCATCCTGCAGGCGGGCGAACTCCGAAGCATCAAAAGCGCGAGGGACGCAGCCATCAAGGGGTCGCTGGGTGACCTCAACCAGACACAGACGCTCTTCCCATGGAACCAGCCTGCGAATGGTTTATGAGCTACCCGCAGACTGGGCCGGAACCGCGAAACAGGTTCGTGAAGTTTGGCAGTATTACTCTCGAGATCGGGGCGTTCGAAATTGCAATTCGAGAATGGCACGACAGGCCCATCAGCAGGAAATATTCTGGAAACCGTTTGGTGTCTACGTTTGTTCAAGCCGCAAACACCGATAAAATTCCAACTATATCGTCCAATGGCACGCACGATCGGTCGGCGAGCGCGATCTTGACGGTTTTCGACGCGTAGGCGTTAACCCCGGCATAAGAGGCGCGCATCAACCGACGCGCGCCACAGGCTTCAGGACTTGCCGAGACTCAGGCAGCTTTTGCCGAGGTGTTCGCCGGATCTGACTCGACGGACTTTACGTCCACCGTCTGGCCACGGCTGATCTCGATCCGGCGCGGCTTCAGCGCCTCCGGAATCTCCCGGACCAGATCGATGTGAAGCATGCCGTTTTCATGAGCCGCACCCGTCACCCGGATATGATCGGCAAGCTGGAACCTCCGCTCGAACGCACGGGTGGCGATACCACGGTGAAGATAGGTGCGCCCGTTCTCGTCGGCACTCTTCTTCGCTGAAACGATCAGCGCATTCTCGCGCAGCTCGATCGACAGCTCATCTTCAGCAAACCCAGCCACAGCCAGCGAGATGCGGTAGGCATCACCTGCCGTCTTCTCGATGTTGTAAGGTGGATAGGTCGGCTCCGCGACATCGGCGGAAAGAACCCGGTCCATCATGTCAGCGATTCGGTCGAATCCAACTGTGGCCCGGAAAAGCGGGGAAAAGTCGAGATTGTGCATTGGTCATCCTCCTTTGAGCGATAACTGAAGTTTGGCCCTCCCGTTCGGGACGGTCCGCTTGGTCAAGCCGGACCCGACTTTGGCATCCGGCCAAATTGACTTGGGTAGTCGAATGCGCCGTTTCAAGACCTGGACGGCAACTTTTGCGGTTAGCCCGAAACGGTTCTCCCAGTTCGGGCGACCCGTTGTGGATATCGGTCCGATCGGTTCAATGCCGGAGGCTGTGGCCCACCGGAAGCCCAGTCGAGAAGTTCGACGGTATGGACCACTGGAATCTCGGTTCCTCCAGCAATCTGGACCATGCAGCCGATGTTGCCCGTCGCGATGACATCTGGCCGTTTGGCCTCAAGTGCCCTGACCTTTCTGTCCTTCAGCTTTGTGGAAATCTCGGGCTGAAGGAGGTTGTAAGTCCCGGCCGAACCGCAGCAAAGGTGACTGTCGGAAGGCTCCACCACCTCAAAGCCGACGCGGCGGAGAAGATCTTTGGGAGCGGACTTTATCTGCTGGCCATGCTGAAGCGAGCAGGCTGCGTGATAGGCCACCCGCAATTCTCTGCCTGGTCCCTTTGGCAGGTCGAGTTTCGTCAGCAGTTCGCTTACGTCGACCGCGAGTTTCGACACCCGGGCGGCGTCGGCTGCCAGCATGTCATTGCGGAACATATGTCCGTAGTCCTTAACGGTAGTACCGCAGCCGCTGGCGTTGATTACGACCGCGTCGAGCCCTTCCCCGTTCGCTTCGTACATCCAGGCACGGATGTTGCGCGCTGCCTGTCCATGGCTCGCGTCAGCCTTGCCCATGTGATGCGCCAATGCACCGCAGCATGCCATGCCGGAGGCAATCACAACTTCACAGCCAAGGCGCCGCAACAGCCGAACCGTCGCATCGTTGATATCCGTATTTAGGGCTTTCTGTGCGCAGCCGGTCATCAGAGCCACACGCATTTTCCGAACGCCGACCGCCGGGAACACCTGCGGGTCGTCGTTGCGGCTGACTGGCGGAAGACGCTTTGGAGCCATGCGGAGCATGGCCCGAACACGCGGCTCCGGCACCAGAAACGCGAAGGGCCGTCCGATCTTGGCGCCGAAAAGAGCCAGCCTGAAACGTCCCGGATACGGAATGATTTTCGCCAATGCCCATCGCAGCAATCTGTCGATTAGCGGCCGTTTGTAAGTCTTCTCGATATGGGCACGGGCGTGGTCGACCAGATGCATGTAATGGACACCTGAAGGGCAGGTTGTCATGCAGGCAAGGCATGACAGGCACCGGTCGATATGCAGGACTGTCCTCTCATCCGCCGCACGATCGTTCTCCAGCATGTCCTTGATCAGGTAGATCCTGCCCCGCGGCGAATCGAGTTCGTCACCCAGCACCTGATATGTCGGACAGGTCGCTGTGCAGAATCCGCAATGTACGCATGTCCGCAGAATTCGGTTTGAGCGGGCGACGTCCGGATCCCTGAGCTGCTCTTCCGTGAAATTCGTCTGCATCTGTTCCCGTCCTCAATCCGCAGCGAGTCAACACTCGGGGCCGGAACCGCCACATCCATCAGAATCGGAACTGCCAGAACCAAGGCAAAAGCGCGGACTCTTCCGGTGGTCCTTCCGCTTCTGGCCTGTCAGTCGCCCCAAAGGCAACGAAGTGACATCCCAATGATCGGCGTAATGCGACCCGGCTACCGTCGGGAGAACCTTCTGACTCATCCCATCAAACCCGGATTCAGGATCCCGCGTGGATCGAAGCGTTCGCGAAGACCCCTGCTGAGCGCGGCCACCCGAGCAGCCTCAGGCTGAAACACGTCTAACGTCAACCGGGTTGTCTCACTGGCGCGCACAAGCGTTGCATGGCCAACGAAATCACCAATCCGCGCCCGAAGGTCCGTGCCTTCCGGCACCAGGATCCAGACAAGCCCACCACCCCAATCATAGAGCAAACCGTCAGCGTCGGCCCGCGCGGCCACATCTGGCGCATCGGAAGGTTTGACTGACAACCGCCAGACATCTCCAGCCGTTCCATGAAACGCCTCAACGTCGCGGACCCAGGTCCAGCCCGCCTTGGTTCGGTCGGGATTCATTTCGATGTTCCAAGCTCCGAACTCCGCCAGCAGCGCGCGAAGCCGTTCGGTCCGGTAAGCAACCTGGGTCTCGAATCCCTCGACTCTAATCATCGTCACCGGCGCTCCGTCAACACCGCTTGCTGTGTGTGCCGCGCCGGTAACTTCAAACGGCGAGCCAAGCGCCATCGACATCGCCTGCACCGCATCTGTATCGGCCAACCCCTCCAGCAGCAGGACTCCCGTTGAAGCCGTTCGTGGCAGAACCTTCAGCGATACCTCGCTTAGAACGCCGAGCGTGCCGCGTGCTCCCGCCATCAGCCTGGCAAGGTCATAGCCAGTGACATTCTTCATGACCCGGCCACCGCTCTTGATAACCGTACCACAACCGTCAACGAATCGGACGCCAAGCAGGAAATCCCTGCAGGCGCCTGCCTGAACCCGCCGGGGGCCGGAAACATTCGCCGCGACCACGCCCCCGATCGTGGGATCTCCGGACGTTCCCAGGAGCCCACGATGGTCCATCGGCTCAAATGGAAGGCACTGGCCTTCCTTCGCCAAATCCGCATCTATCTCAGACATGGGCGTCCCTGCCCGGGCCACAAGTGTCAATGCGCCCGGCTCATGCAGAACGATGCCCCGCAATCCGGACATAGAGAGGATTTCGCCGGAAACCGGCCTGCCCACGGGGCGCGTCCCGCCTCCGACGATCTGAAGCGGATCAACTGAGGCAGCTAGAACCTCAGCAAGTTCAGCCTCGCTACCCGGAGCGATCACTACCTGAACCTCGAACTGAGCTTTGCAAACGAGCGTATCATCAATCGATCATCCAAAGTGTCTCTCCCCGTCCGGCTTACGCTGTCAGGCACCGGCACAGGCGCCGTCTCAGGATCCAATGCGTGGCGCAGGAATTCCCCCGTGTTCCGAGTTCGTCAGGCCGCATTGCTCCTGCGCGTTTCCGACGCGTTCAGCGGAAACACCTTCGCCGGATTCAGAAGCCAATCAGGATCGAAAACATCCTTTACCCGCATCTGCGCCTCCAGATCCGCTGGCGCGTATTGATCATACATCAGATCCCGCTTCTCGATTCCAACCCCATGCTCGCCGGTGAGGCAACCGCCGACCTCGACGCAGAGTTTAAGAATCTCCGCTCCAAACGCTTCGCAGGTCTCCAGATCGCCCGGCCGGTTGGCGTCAAAGAGAATCAGCGGGTGCATGTTGCCATCACCCGCATGGAATACGTTTGCCACATCCAATCCATATTTCGCGGAGAGTTCCCCGATCCTTTTCAGCACATACGGCAGTTTGTTTACCGGAATCGTGCCATCAAGACATATGTAGTCGTTGATCTGTCCCATCGCCCCAAACGCGGATTTGCGTCCGAGCCAGATGCGTGCCGCCTCATCGGCGCTCGCTGCCTCGCGCAGTTCAACTGGGTCGCGCCTTCTTGCAATCTGCATGATGAACCCCAACTGCTCGTCGATTTCAGCCTCGCTGCCCTCGACTTCAACGATCAGCAGAGCCTCGCAGTCCGGATATCCGGCACCAGCGAAGGCTTCGGTTGCCTGGATGCAGGGACGGTCCATGAACTCAATCGCCACGGGCAGCACGCCAGCCTTGATAATGTCGCTTACCACTTCCCCAGCGGCTTCAATGGAATCATATCCCATCAGAACCGGCCGCGCACCCTCTGGTTTGGGAAGAATACGCAGTGTCGCTTCAGTCACGACACCGAGCTGGCCCTCGGAACCACAGACGAGCGCCAGAAGGTCCAAGCCGCCAGCATCGAGATGCTCGCCGCCGATCTCAGCAACCTCACCATCCATCAGCACCATCGTGACGCCAAGGAGGTTGTTTGTGGTGACGCCGTACTTCAGGCAGTGCGCACCTCCTGAATTCATAGCGATGTTGCCGCCAATCGCACAGGCGAGCTGGGATGATGGATCAGGCGCATAGAAGAAGCCCTCGTCCTCAACAGCGGCGGTGACGGAAAGGTTGGTCCGCCCGGCCTGAACACGGATGAATCGGTTCTCGCGGTCAATCTCAAGAACTTCGTTCATCCGGGCCACACCAAGAATAACGCAGTCGGCGGTTGGCAGGGCCCCGCCCGCAAGGGAAGTTCCAGAACCCCGTGGCACGACCGGAACGCCCTCTTCGCTGCAGATGCGCACGACAGCCGAGACCTCTGTCGTGGATGCCGGCAGCACCACCGCAAGCGGCGGGCACCGGTAGGCAGTCAATGCGTCGCACTCATAGGCGCGGGTTTCCATTTCATCATCGATCACGGCATCGGCCGACAAAGCCTCCCTCAACCGCGTCACGATCCGCGCTTTGTTTGCGAGCACGACAGCATTTGGTCTTGGCATTTCCACCTGGCCGTCCTCCTGACCTGAAAACGGATATTCTCGATTCAATTCTGGCGCAAGCTGCAGCGGAGTTCGGTCATTGTCGTTTCCCGGAATCCGGCATCCAATTCGCGTTTTCCACTCCACCGAACGGCGGCTTACTGGCTTTGCAGCCGAAACCAATTCCAGATACGAAACCGCGTTTGACTGCCGGTGCCCCTGACCTTGCACGTACTACGTTTGCGCACAGGCGATGGATTGGAGTTGAATGCTGTTATGTCCGGAACTGAGGTAACCGCCTCCGGTTCGAACCAATTTGAATGCAAACCGGACGCCGAAGGATCATCGGAGTCACCGGTCTGACCTCACCTGTCGAACATCTTGCGGCACATTCGCAGCGGTCTTCACCGCCTTCCCTCACGCAGCCATGCGCCGATGACAAGGAGCGATCCCATCAGGAGGAACAGCCATGCAGGCGCAAGCGGAAGAACCGTCACATCCGTTGTCACATACGCCTCACGCGGTGTGATTCCGAGCCAGCCCCGTCCCGCTGCCGGGCGTCCAGTACGCACCCTGCGAAGATCTGGAATGCCATCCTCGAGACGGGCGACGCCGCCGCGAGTGGCCTTGATTACGGAAGCCAATTCCGAAGAACTTGCGACGGTCTGTTCAAACTCACGCGGCGCCGCCGGTCCAAGAACGACCACAGCCTCCTCATCACCCTCCTTCAGCCGATAGAGCCCGAGCTCCTGCCCTTCCACGATGGCTTCGAACCGTCCGGGACGACTCTCCTTCAGCGGAACCGAAACGACCGTGCCGTCGGGCGCCGTCACTTCAACGTTGCCGACGCCGTCGCCCAGCGTGCGCCTGACGACTGTCATTGTTTGACCTTCGGCTGCTGCTGTAAGCGCTTCTTCCTCAAGATCCGGCTCCTTCATCATCCAATGAGCCAAACGCCGCAGCAGCTCCAGCTGGGGACCTCCTCCTTCGAAACCTCGGGTCCATAGCCACGCATGATCCGAGCCCAGCAACGCGAACCGCCCGTCACCCACGCGGTCAAGAACCAGCAGCGGCCGGTCCTCCATTCCGCGCATTACTGTCGTGCCGCCGGTCGCCTCAAGATCAATGAGCCTGAGCCACCGACCCCAGCCGGGACCGGCCTCATCGCCCGCCGCATAGGACTCCAGTCCTGCCGTGACCGGATGGCGCTGTCCCAGTTCCGTGATTTCAGGCAGGTAACCGTCCTCAAGCACGATGGATGTGGGCCGGGCAGGCATGATTTCCCCCAGCGGCGTCCGATAGAGGCTGCTCGCCTGAGCGAAGTCCGGGCCAGCGGCTAACAGCACAGCACCACCGTCTTCTACATATCTCCGGACGTTTTCCAGATATAGAGTCGGGAGGATTCCGCGCCTTTTGTAGCGGTCGAATATGATGAGATCGAATTCCTCGATTTTATCGATGAACAGTTCACGCGTCGGAAACGAAATGAGCGAAAGCTCGCTCACCGGAGTTCCGTCCTGTTTGCCGGGGGGACGAAGGATGGTGAAATGCACAAGATCGACCGAACTGTCTGACTTCAGGAGATTCCGCCAAGTGCGCTCGCCGGGATGAGGCTCGCCGCTGACCAGCAGGACACGCAGCCGATCGCGAACGCCATTGATCTGCACCACCGCGGCGTTGTTCCGGTCCGTAAGCTCACCTTCAGCTTCCGGGAGGATGAACTGGATCACGTTGATGCCACCATGTGCGAGCGTCACCGAGAGATCCAGATCCTCTCCGACCGGCACGGAATAGCTGTCAGCTTCTCCCCCATCCACAGCTATCAGCAGCTCTGCCAAGCCGTTCACTGTTTCAGGAACGGCGCCCTGGTCTTCGATCCGCAGCCGGAGTTTCACCGGCTCCCCGAGAATCGCGAACGCCGGCGCGTTCACGACCCGGAGCCGCCGGTCCCAATCGCCTTCCCGTCCGGTCATCAACAGGTGCAGGGGCACGCTGATGTCAGGTATTCGGTCCGGGTCATGCAGCAGCCCGTCCGACAGCAGGAACGCTCCGGCAAGCCGGGCCTGCGGGACTTCCGCAATGGCTTCCGACAGCGCACTCATAAGCAGCGTTCCCTGATTGTCCTCACCGTCACCGACGGTCACCGTCCTGAGTTCGGTTTCACCGAGTCCAGCGATCTCCGACTCGATCGCGGCTAGCGCGCGCTGGACCTGCTGCGGCCGGTCAGCGACGCTTTGGCTCGCGCTGCCGTCCACAACCAGAATGGTTATGTCAGCCAGTGGCGCCCGCTCCTCACGCTGCAGTGACGGGTTTACGAGCGCCAGCAGAAGAAGCATTCCCGCAAGCCCGCGCAGCCACCATCCGGAAAGACCGCGCATGAACGCCATCAGGACATAGAGCGCGATCAGCCCGAGAACCGCCCATACCAGCGGCCATTCCAGAAGCGGGTCGAATGTAACAGTACCAGTCATCCCCACATTTCCTCGGAACTGGCTTTAGGCCACCACCGATGGTATGGCCATCTGCCTTCAGACGCAGATCCGTCTCCTGCGCGCGTCATTGCCCGAGCCTGTCCAGAAGCGCCGGCACATGCACCTGATCGGATTTGTAGTTGCCTGTAAGCACATGCATGACAAGGTTCACGCCGAAACGCCTTGCGAGTTCCCGCTGCCTTTCCCCTGCCAACCCGCGGCCCACCTGGAACATTTCATTTCCGGCATCGTCAACGGCCCAAGCGGAAGCCCAGTCGTTCCCGCCGATCAGGACCGGCGTCACGTTGTCGTTTAGATTCCGGAATGGCATCCCCTCGATTTTCTCGGCGTCGGCCGGCGCTGCCTCGACCCAGATCTCGTTGCCTGCATGCCGACCGGGAAAATCCTGCAGGAGATAGAAGGTGCGGGTCAGCACATGATCGACAGGCAACGGCTCCAATGGAGGAACGTCCAGAGGAAGCGTGAGCTCCCTCAGCATGCGCCTGTTCGGGCTTGCCTGTCCGTAAGAGGCGATGTCAGCGTCGAGAGTGTCGAACAGTATCATGCCTCCACCGCGCAGGAAGCGGTTGAGTCTTTCGAACGCCGCGTCCGACGGCAATGCCTGAAGAGGTGTAACCGGCCAGTAGAGCAGCGGGAACACGCTCAGTTCGTTGATTTCCAGGTCCACCGATACAGGTTCTCCCGGTTCCACCGAAGTGCGGTTCAGAAGCACGTCCGAAAGACCTTTCAATCCTGCTCTAGCTATTGAATCGACACGGGTGTCGCCGGTGACGATGTAACCAAGCGACACTTTGGAAGCCGCCTCTATGACCGTCCCGTCCGAAGACTGCGCCTCCGCCTGAATCCCAACCAAAAGCGTTAGGCCAAGCGCGGTGACCGTTCGGTGTGGAACCAAGGCAAGCCGTCCGGTCAGCCAAAGCGAACCTGCGACGTCCAAGGCAAGCAGCACGACTGCCGCAGCAATGAACCAACCTTTCAGCAGCGTTTCCCGCGAAGCTTCAAGACCTGAGACTTCAATGCGCTCAGGCCAGTCGGCCGGAGACAATGACTTGCCGGAATCGATCACATTCATCGCAATGCGCCGGTCTTCCGACGAATAAAGTCCCGGCGGCATGTCACGGCCTAACCTGCCCTCCGCAACCCTGTCGCCGGAAACGCCTGCCAGTCCCGATGCTTCTGTGACCGCACCAAACGCATCCAGCACCGCGTCGGCAGACCAGACTGTTCCAGACAGGATCTCCGATTCCCGGTCGGTTGGCCGGGTGGAAACGGCAAGGCGCTCCAGCATCTGAACGAACAGGCCCGAAAGCGGCAGTGTCGACCACTCGGCGTTGGCGGTGACATGGAACAGCACCACCTGCCCCAATCCGATCCGCCTGCGGGTCACAAGCGGCGTTCCATCCGCCAAGGATGCAATGACTCGTTCGGCAAGATCCGGATCGGGCTGCGCCATAACCTGACTGGAAACGCGCACATCGTCTCGAACCGACAGGCCAAAGAACGGCGAACCCGGGGCAAATTCGCGAAGCGCCTTCGGTTCTCCCCAACTCATTGCGCCACCAATGGTTCGTCCACCGGCCCGCAGACGTACGGGCATCAAAGGATCCTGCTCTCCGCGGCTGACATCGCTCGCGGCCAGTCTCGGGCCGGCGAACCGTAGCAGCATTCCGCCGCGCTCAATCCATTCAAGGACAGGCCGCCGCTCAGCCTCGCTGACCGCTGCCAAATCGGCAAGCACAATCACGTCCGGATTGGCGGGAAGCAAATCGGGCAGTGCGCCCTTGATCAGATCCACACTAGGCAGAAGCGCCCGTTCCAGGTAGTGAAACGGTGACATAAGTTCAGGACCTTCCCGGTCTCCGCCGACCTCGACCAAGGCGACTTCCCTACGCTTGAGCGCGTCATCCGTCAGCGTCACCGCACCAGCGGAACGGACTCCTGCAATTTCGAATCGTGAGATGCGGTTGCGGAGCTCGGCCGGGAGCGACAGCGTGGCCTCGGCATCAGTCGATGAGTCCGTAAACTCAAGCTCTACGGAGGACAGCTGGCGTTCAACACCGCCGGGATCCAGCCCCCTTGCGATGACGGTCATGACGGCACTTCCGTCAGGACCGCTTCGAATGGCCGAGACGGTTATTCCGTCCGGGCCGAATTCAGCAGGACGAAGAGCGACGACCGGCCGGTCTGCCTCAAACACCGTGACGGCGCCACGCAGTTCGAGAGCTTGCAGGAGTTCAGCACGTGACTCACGATTCAGCCCATCCGAAACCCACAGCGTGTCGAAATCCTGTTCATTCAGGTTCGCGGTCCAGGCTGCAAGCGCAGTCGGTTCAGGTTCCCAGGGACTGGGCTGCAGGTTTGGCAGCCGCTTCGCAAGCGCATCGGCTGCCTGAAACCGAGGTTCACCGGCCGGCAGGTCGGAAAGGAGCGCCAGCGCCACCGGACGCGCCGCACGGGCAGCATCCGCCAATGCGGATTCAATTCGCTCGATACGGCGATTCCAGTCTGATGCATCCGCCCAGGTTCCATCGACAAGAACCAGCAATGGTCCGGTCGGAGGGCTGTCGTTCCTCGGGTTCAGGACCGGCCCTGCGAATCCGACAATGAGTGACGCCACAGCAGCCATACGCAGCAAAAGAAGCCACCAAGGGGTTCTATCGGTCTGCGTCTCGTCATCCGCCAACCCCAATAGCAGTGTCACGCCTGGAAAGCGCCTGCGCATCGGAGCCGGCGGGACGGCCCGCAGCAGAAGCCAGAGTATCGGGAGTCCTGCAAGCGCTGCGAGGAGCCATGGTGCGGCAAATCCAATTCCAGCGATCGAAAACATCTACCGCCGTCGCTCCAACGCTGAATATATCCACAGAAGCGCCGATTGGGCGGTGCTTCCCGTGCGATGGCAGGAATACTGCCAGCCCGCAGCACTGGCGACCTCCTCGAGCCGGGCCTTACGTGCCGAAAGACGGTCGAGATAGCGGTCGCGCAGATCCCTTGCTTTCAGGGTTTCATGGTTCAGCGTTCCCCCCATGGACTCGAACACCGTGCGGCCGTCATAGGGAAACGCTTCCTCCGCCGGGTCCAGCACCTGGAGGAGCGCACCCCTGACATTCCTGTCGGCAGCGCGCGCGAGCTGTTCCGCCACCGGGCCGGGATCTCCCATGAAGTCGGAAATGAACAGCGCCCGGGCATGCGGTGGTAGAACATTGATTTCAGGGACGCCGTAGTCCGCATCCGCACTTTCGGTCGAGAGATGCTCCGCGATGCTCAGAAGCTGCAGCTGCGAGGATCTCGGCGGTGTCCCGAGTTCAGCCAAGGCAACCCGCTCGCCCGCCCGGATCAGGAGCACACAGACTGCCAATGCCAGCAGCCGTGATCTGTCGCGTTTTGTCGGATAGCTGCGATCGGAAGAGAAGTTCATTGACTGGGATCTATCGACCCAGACCAGCACCGATTGAGCGGCCTGCCACTCCTTTTCGCGAATGAAGAATACATCCGACCTTGCAGAGCGGCGCCAGTCAATCAACCGAGCCTCGTCTCCCGCGCGCGCAGGACGGTACTGCCAGAATTCGTCGCCCACACCTGAACGCCTTCGTCCATGGGAACCCAGCAGCAGGGTCTGTGCAAGATGCTCTGCCTCGGCAAGAAGGTCCGGAAGCGGGGCGGCAAGCTCTTCGGCGCGCTCTCGGAGCCGGGCCCGGGCGATCATGTGTTCCGTCCATTGTAACCGGCACCGCCCAAATACAATGAGAACGGACCTGCCGTTCTGGCCAGATTGCGACCAGCGGTCACGCCGCCGCCTCAACCCGCGTTACGTGCTCCGCAACACGACTTACGAGCCCACCGACACTTTCGCCCCTCGCCCGAGCCGCGAAGTTCAAGGCCATTCGATGGCTCAGTACCGGCTGGGCCAACTCCACTACATCTTCGGCGGACGGCACCAGGCGCCCCTTCAGCAGCGCACGGGCCCGAACTGCCAGCATCAGCGCCTGCGTCGCCCTTGGTCCCGGACCCCAGCCAACCGAATCACTGACGAAGTCCGGCGCTTCCACCTCGCCCGGGCGGCAGGCGCGTACAAGGTCAAGAATGAGTTCCGTCACCGAATCGCCAACGGGCATGCGCCGAACCAGCCTTTGCGCCGCCAAAAGTTCCTCAGCGGTGAACACCTGCTGCGACTGCGCGTCTTCCAGTCCGGTGGTTGCCAACAGGATGTCCCTCTCGGAATCACGTGCAGGATAGTCGACATCGATCCGAAGCAGAAACCTGTCCAGCTGCGCTTCAGGCAGAGGATATGTGCCCTCCTGTTCGATCGGGTTTTGGGTGGCCAGCACATGGAACGGTTCCGGCAGCCTGTGCAGCTGCCCGGCGATGGTTACCGACTGTTCCTGCATTGCCTGCAGAAGTGCCGACTGGGTCCGAGGGCTGGCGCGGTTCACCTCGTCTGCCATCAGGAGCTGGCAGAAGACCGGTCCTTCGATGAATTTGAAACCCCGCCCTCCATCCGCGCCGGTCTCCAGTATCTCGCTGCCGATGATGTCGGCGGGCATCAGGTCCGGAGTGAACTGTACCCGGGATCCGGACAGCCCCATTACTGTGCTCAACGTCTCCACCAGCCGCGTCTTTCCAAGGCCCGGCAGGCCAATAAGCAACCCGTGGCCACCGCAAAGCAGGGTGCTGAGCACCAGATCCACCACCTGCTTCTGCCCAATGAACCTCTTCGTGATGCTGTCCTCCGCCTCAACCAGGCGAGAACCCAGTGCCTCAATCTCCGCGACCAGGTTTTCAGCTTCCTCCATGACATCGCTCCTGCACATGCTATACCTGCTATTATCGGAACAAATGCATGATGCACAAACGACTAGGAACGGAACGGCACAAATGATCGTGAAACCGTCTGCGGAAAACCTTGCCAGCGCGGCGAAGGCAGCATCCAGGAAGGGGCTGCCGCCGGTTCATCTGTGGAATCCGCCGTTCTGCGGCGATCTTGACATTCGGATCGCTCGCGACGGGACGTGGTTCTACCTCGGCACGCCGATCGGGCGGAAAGAGCTGGTGAAGCTGTTTTCGTCGATCCTGCGCCGTGACGGCGATGACTATTTTCTGGTTACGCCGGTCGAAAAGGTGGGAATCACGGTCGACGACGCACCGTTCGTTGCGGTTGATTTCGAGGCACAGGGAGAGGGCCGGCATCAGATTCTGACCTTCACGACCCAGGTCGACGACAGTGTCGCTGCCGGTCCGGACCACCCGATCCGGGTCGAGCGCGATCAGGAAAGCGGTGAGCCGTCGCCCTATGTGCTGGTCAGGGCACGTCTTGAGGCGCTGATCGACCGCAAGAGCTTCTATCGCCTTGTTGACATCGGAACAGTGGAAAACATCGGCGGAACGGACCAGTTCGGTCTCTGGTCGGGCGGTGAGTTCTTTCCGATCATTCCTGCGGCAGAACTTCCGTAGGCACCTGAGGCCCGGGGCAGCGGGAGCGCACCCGGATGCATCGCGGGTCCGATGCCGGTTCAACAAAGTTACGGCACTATTCGGAGTCGCGAATGCATGAATGCCTAGAGACATAGCTTACGGCCTATATTTTGTCCATGATAGAAGGATTTGTGGAAGGGGAAATCACCTTTCATGACGCCTTCGACGAAGAGTTCGAAGTCTCTCTGAAACGGTTCAGGACGCCAATTTGGCCGGAGTCAGCCTTTTGGAGCGAATCGGCCCCAGGCTGAAGCGTCCCCAATGCGGACACTCTTAACAGGCCAAGGCACGCGAACATGAAGGAACTGAGGTGCAATGCAGATGATGGCGTTTGGCGGGTCGCGTTTGCCTTCGATCCCGAACGGAAAGCTGTTCTTCTGGTGGCGGTGATAAGATCAAGGGTCAGCGAGAAGCGTTTCTACAGAACGCCGATCGACAAGGTGGATGAACGTTTCGACGAGCATCTTGCCCAGCGGAAAAGGAGAAAGTGATGGGCAAGTCTCTGAAAGAAAAACTGAACGCGCTTCCCGCGGCTCGGCGCAAGCGCATTCTCGCCGAGGCGGATCGCCTTTACGCGGAATACCTGGCGCTTCAGGATCTGCGCAAGGCCAGGAAACTGACCCAGACGCAACTGGCCGAGGTGCTGAACATCCGCCAGGCGAGCGTCGCGCAGACGGAGAAGCGCAGCGACCTGATGCTCTCGACACTGCGCAGTTACGTCGAGGCAATGGGCGGCAGGCTAAACCTCATGGTTGAGTTTGCCGACCGGGAGCCTGTTTCCCTGGAAGGTTTCGGTGACGTCGGGCAGCCACCCAAAACGCAAATGGCTGGCCGCGGTTCGGAATGGACATCTGGACAGCCAGGCTGAGGATGAAGACAGCGGAGCTTGATCCCGCGAAACGCTTCAGATTCCCTAAGGGCACAGGAGGAGCTTGCCTCCGTCGCGTCGGAGACCGCCTTCGACCGCCATCCGTCATCGAGCAGTGTCTTGTCATGACTGGTGCCTTGTCCGCCACTTCATAATGTTCCCACACTTCCGCTGCACGGTGTGTGACCGGCAAGAAGGATTTTGCGGACATTTCCGGTCACGTGACGATGCCGCAGGCGTCAATCGCTCAAACGTGTTGACTCCGATTTCATTCCGGACACGCCTTTGCCATCGTGCGATGCCCGAACAGTCCTCTAACGATTTACGCGTCCCGCGGCTTTCCGAAACGCCTGGTCCAATCCGTCTGCCACGCAATCCACGTCATCCAAAGACAGGCAAAGCGGCGGCACCATACGAAGGCAGGATTGAAAGGGCCCGGATTTCGACAGGATGATCCCCTGATCGCGGCAGGCTTCGAACACCTCTGACGTCGTGTCCGTGTCAGGCGTCTTGGCGTCACGGTCGCTGACCAGTTCGATGGCCAGCATAAGTCCCTTGCCACGCACATCTCCGATGGCCTCGTGCCTGTTCTTAAGGTCGTGCAACCTCTCCAACAGGGCGGCGCCGACAGTGCGGGCGTTTTCCTGCAGACCTTCGTCGCGCATCACGGCCAAAACCGTGCGGGCGGCGGCGGCGGAAGTGGGGTTGGCCCCGTAGGTGTGGAACATGAATTTCTCGGCCATGGGCGCCGCAACGTGCTTTTTTGACACCACCGCCCCGATGGGGAAGCCATTGCCCAAACCCTTGGCCATAACCACGATGTCGGGCACCACGCCATCGGCCTCGAACGCCCAGAAATGCGCGCCGGTACGACCAAAGCCTGCCTGCACCTCGTCGGCAATGTAAAGTCCGCCCGCCGCGCGCACGCGCTCGGCCGCACCGGACATATAACCCGGCGGCATTTCGATGATCCCGCCATATCCCTGCACACTCTCGACGATCATCCCGGCGATCTTGCCAGACGTGGCCGAGGCGATGGTTCGGTCGATTTCGTCAAGATACGGCCGCGTACCGGGACCGAAGATGCCACGATACTGATTGGGTTCGGGTACAAAGGCGACATTGCCAGGCAGGCCCGGATGCCGCCACCCGGATATGCCCGTGACCGATTGCGCCGCAGCGGTGGGCCCGTGATAGGCGGTGCGCAGGGCTAGCAGGTCAAGGTTGCCTGAATAGGTCCGCGCCATGGTCATCGCCAGATCGACGGCTTCGGAACCCGAATTGGTCAGATGTACCACCCAGTCCTGGCCTTCAGGCATGGTGGCCGCCAGTTCCTCGGCCAGATGTGCGGGCGTGGGGTGATAGAACATTGTGGTGCAATGGATCAGCTCCTGCGCCTGCTCCATGGCAGCACTCACCACCCGCGGGTGGGAATGGCCGACCGAAATACAGACGTTCATGCCCAGCATGTCCGTATATTGCCGCCCGTCCGTGTCCCACAGGTACTGGCCAAGGCCTTTTCGGAACACGATCGGCTCGCGAAACGGCGTGAAGCGGGTCAGGGAGGCGGCGTAATACCTGTCCCGCCGCTGGGCGGTCGCATCAAAATCCCAATCAGTGTGGAGGGCATGGTCGGTCATAATGGGCTCCGTGTTTCAAGCGGGTGTTCTTTGGGTCAAAGGGGGGTTCTGGCAGGACGCTCGCCCGGCGATGCGTGCCCAGAATCGAGACGGTCAGGCGCTCGCGCGCGGATGGGTCACGCAGGTAGGCAAGCGCCAGCACTTTACCTGTGCGGTGGCCATAGGCGCCCGAGGTGACGATGCCGACGGGCCGCCCGTCCTGCCAAAGCGTATGGGCGTAGAATGGATCCACCTCACCCGCTTCGATTTCGAGCAGGACCATGTTCCAAGGGTTGCCGCGGGCAAGAGCGTCCTGCAGGTCGAGGCGGATGAAGGGCGCAAGGCCTGCCTCAAGCGGGCTCCGTTCGGTGGTCAGATCACTTCCCCAACCGCGATAGCCTTTTTCAAGCCGCATGGAATTTGCTGCGTATGCGCCATAGAAGCCGAGACCGAGGGGCAGCGCGTCCCGTTCGAGCGAGGAGAACAGCTGAACGGCTGTGTCGGTGCCAACATGCAGCTCCCAACCGGCCTCGCCAATGTAAGACACCCGTAACGCTCTAACCGGGACATCGGCGATCATGGTCTCGCGCACGGTCAGCCAGGGCATATCCGCCAGTTCGGGCAATATGCCCGCCGCCTTTGGCCCCATGACAGCGATCACGGCGATATCCTCGGTGACGTTTGCGACCTGTACGTCGAAGCCCTCCGCCCGCGCTCTCAACAGATCGAAGTCGATCTCCTCTGCCGCGGCTGCAGAGGTCAGGTAGGCTTGATCTAGCCCCAGCATCGTGACGGTAAATTCAGACAGAACGCCGCCAGCGGCGGTAAGCGCATGGGTCAGCCTGATGTGCCCGGGCTTGGGCGCGCGGTTGGCGCCAAGCGCTTCAAGGAAGTTCACAACATCCGGCCCTTTTACGGCGAACTTGGAAAACACGGACAGATCGGCCATCGCTATGCGGCTGGTCGCTGCCTCGACCTCGGCAGCGACAGGCTCAAACCAGTCGGCGCGGCGGAACGTCCTGTCCGCGAGTGTGCCAGGATTGTCCGAGAACCAATTGGGCCGTTCCCACCCATGCGCCGCGCCCATCACCGCGCCGCGTTCAACCATCAGGCCATGAAGCGGAGACAGGCGCAGATCTCGCCCGGCGGGGCGTTCTTCATGCGGATAATGCACACCGAACTGCAGGCCGAAGCACTCAATCGCCTTGGCCACGCGAAAATCACGGTCAGCCCATAAGCCAAAACGTCGGCTGTCCACAGCCAGCCCATCCATCGGCGGCGCGCCGTGGGTCATCCAGTGGGCCAGAAACCAGCCCGCGCCGCCGCCTTCCATAACGCCCATGGAGGATCCGGTCATAAGCCATGCATTCTGCAGCCCGTGGGCTGGGCCGATCAGAGGATTGGCATCGGGCGTGAATGTGATCGGCCCATTGATGACTGACTTGATCCCGCCGGTTTCCAATGCCGGGATACGCGCCATTGCCTTCATGATGATGTGCTCGACCCGGCCCAGGTCGGGCGGCATCAGGTCCGCGCCGAAGCCAGGCGGGACACCGTCGACGGACCAGACCTGCGCCTCTTTTTCATACGGGCCAAGGATCAGCCCGTCGCGCTCCTGGCGCACGTACCAGCTTTCTTCCGGGTCGCGGATGATGGGCAGCTCCGGCAGCCCGGCGGAAATGCGGTCCGTGACGGCACCCACGGAATCGGTGACCAGATACTGGTGCAGAACCGGGACCGAAGGGATGTTCAGCCCCAACATTTGGCCGATTTCCCAGCCCCAGGTGCCGGCGGCGTTGACGATATGGACGGCCTCTACCGAATCCCCCTCAAACTCGACGCACCAGTGTTCGCCCTCGCGCCGGATGCCTGTCACCGCACTGTTGCGCCAGATCTGCGCACCACCGCGACGGGCGACCTCAGCCATGGCATTGGTGGCCAGCGACGGATCGACATGGCCATCGTCCGGCTCGTGGATGCCACCCAGCAGCCCATCGAGCCGGGTCAGAGGATGCAGCTCGGAAATCCGTTTCGGCGTCAGCACTTCCAACGGGTATCCGGTGAAGTCCGACAGGCCCGCAACGTGCCGAAACTCGTCCATTCGATCGGGACTGCGGGTGATGCGCATCGCGCCCGAGCGGTGAAAGCCGCAATTGCGCCCCGTTTCCTGTGGCAGGATATCGCGATAGAGCCGAACGGAAGTGGCCCGCAGTTCCTGAATGGTCGGGTTATGGGCGAAATGCGTGCACAGCCCCGCCGCGTGCCAGGTCGAGCCATGGGTGAGGTCGTTTTTCTCCGCAAGCAGCACGTCGGACCAGCCAGCTTTCACGAGATGATACATCAGGGAAACGCCCATCGCCCCGCCGCCGATGATCAGAACCTGTACCCTGGTCACGCCCGCATCCTTATTCCATTGGGATCAAATGGCGGGCGACGCAGGGGTGTTGCGGGATAGTCCCGCCCGGCCACTCTGACGGCGAAGCTGCGCCTGCAGGTTTGGGTCAATGTTTCCCCCGGCACCGTTTCGACCATTGCAAAACACAGATTCAAACCGGTGCGCGGGCCACGTGCGCCGGAGGTCGTCAGCCCGACGTGACGGCCAGCCTCATAGACCGGTTCGTCATGCAGCATCAGCGCCTCCCCTTCGATCCGCATCAGAACCAGGCGCTGTTTCACGCCTTCGAACCGCTGACGCTCCAAGGCGGCTTTGCCGACGAAATCCTTGCTCCAGTCAATGGCAAATCCCAGCCCCGCCTCCAGCGGCGTGACCTCCGGCCCCAACTCATGGCCCCAATGTTTGAAGCCTTTCTCCAGGCGGCATCCATCGAGCGCGAAATGTCCCACCGGCACCGCGCCGACGCCCCGCATGGCATCAAAGAGCGCTGGTGCATCGGCATTGGCAACCGTCAGTTCCCAGCCCAATTCGCCGACAGAGCTAACTCGGGTGGCAAAACAATCGATCCGGGCAATCCGTGCCCCGGCGGCATGACCGAAAGAGATGTCCGGCAAATCCCCGAGTGCCTTCAACGAGTCACGGCTGCCTGCCCCCATGACACCAATGGTGCAGAAATCCTCGGTGACATCCGTTATCGACAGACTGTCCGGCAGGCTGCGGCGCAGATACGCTAGATCACGCGCCCGGGTTGCGGCGCCCGAAATCAGGCGAAACGCCTCTTCTCCGAGCCGCGTGACGGTTACATCCATCTCGATCCCGCCGCGCGGATTCAGAAGCTGGGTATAGACGGCACGATCCGACGCCACATCCAACTGCGCGGTGCAAAGCCGAGTCAGCGCGTCCAGCGCCCCCGGACCTCTTATGTCAAGCTTGGTGAACGGGCTGAGATCAATAAGTGCTGTGCCCTCCGACATAGTCGCCGCCTCGGCCGCTGCCAGCGGCCACCAGCCCTGCGCGCCAACCGAATAGGGTTGCGCGTCGCCATACCACAGCCCGCGCTCCCACCCGTAGGTGGAGCCGAAATGGGCGCCTGCCTGTGCCCAGCAATCATGCAGAGCGGATTTGCGCAGGCCCCGCCCGGCCTTGGGTTGCCTGTAGGGCCAATGCAGGGCGAAGACGTCCGATACGGCCTCTTCCATACGAGCCTGCATATGGGCGGGGTCAGCGGTGAGCGGGTCAACGCGGGCCACATCGACCTCCCACATATCCATGGGTGGATGGCCGTCGACGATCCAATCCGCCAGCGCCCGCCCGATCCCGGCAGAGGACATCACACCGACCGAGTTCATGCCCGCAGCCACGAAGAGCCCATCGACATGGGTTTCCCCCACCAGAGGCATTGTATCGGCGGTAAAGCTCTCAGGACCGTTCATGAAGTGCTGGATGCCGACGCTCTCGAGAGTCGGGTACAGTTCGAGAGCGGATTCCATGAAGGGTGTGAACTGGTCCCAGTCTTCCGCCATCTCCAGAAAGGCACGGTCACCCTCGGGACCGTAGGGATCCCAGCACTTGGCATCCGGCTCGAACCCGCCGATGACCAGCTTGCCCGCATCGCCCTTGATATAGATGCCTCTGTCGAGATCGCGGATCACAGGGAACGGATCGGGCAGGTCCGGCATGGATTCGGTGACCACATACATGTGCTCGACCGCCTGCAAGGGCAGCGGCACGCCCGCCGTCGCCGCCAACTCGCGCGACCATGCGCCCGAGGCAATCACTACGCTGTCAGATTCGATCTGCGAGCCATCGGCCAGGACGACACCCATGATCCGTCCCCGTTCCGTCAACAGCCGCCTCACACGCGCACCTTCGCAGATCGCAGCGCCCCGGTCGCGGGCGCCCCGGGCATAGGCCATACACAGATCGACCGGGTTCACATTGGCGTCTTCCGACACATGGAGCACCCCGGCATGGGCCGAGAGATCCAGCATCGGGAGCGGAACTTCCTCCGTGCCAATCACACGTGGGGACAGACCCAGAACGACTCCCAGATCGGCGATCCGGTGCAGCTCGTCCAACCGAGCGGTCTCACGCGCCAGCCAATAACCGCCGGTGCGTCTGTAACCTGTGGGCATACCGGTCTCAGTTTCCAACTCTGGAAACACCTCAAGCGCAGCCATTGCCAACCGTGTCATATTCGGTGTAGCGCGCAACGGCCCAACGATTCCGGCGGCGTGCCATGAGGTGCCCGCTGTGATCCGGTTGCGCTCCAGCAGCGCCACTTCATTCGCTCCGCGTTTGGTCAGATGCCACGCCACGCTCAGCCCTACGGCTCCGCCACCGATGATCAGAACCCGGCTCAATCAATCCTCCGTTGACCGCGGTCATTGCCTGCGACTGGCCTTCTGAAACGAGACTTCACGCTCCTGCTGCCCATGCCTTTGCCCGGGATGATCGGGTGCTGCGGGGCTGGCGATCGGTTCCGGGGCGCCACAGCGAGGTATTGCAGAGCGATGCGATACAACGGTCGGAGCGCATCGATGCTGCCGTTCATCAATCCAAGCCTGGCGCGCATATTTGGGATTGCGCCACCCTCCACACGCCGGTCTACAATGAAATGCGCGATATCGCAGAAACCAAGGCCCATCAGAAATAGTCCTGATCGGGCTGTTCGGCTTTGCGCTGTGCAATATAGTCCCGCAGCGCGGCGTCAATGTCGGGGTCAAGACCCGGATCCTCGTAGCCCTTCAACCGCTCTTTCCAGATCGCATTCGCCCGCGAGGCAGCATCTTTCGCCCCAGCGGCATCCCATTGCTCGAACGAACTGTCGTCCGGTGTCCAGGGGCGAAAGAGCGCGGTCATGAAATTGGCCTGCGTGTGTTCGGACCCAAGGAAGTGCTGCCCCGGCCCGGTGGCGGCAATTGCCTCCATCGCTTGGGCGTTCTCGCTCAGGTCGATTCCATCAAAGAACCGTGCCGCCTTGCCGCATAGGTCGTGGTCGATGATCGTCTTCTCAAACGATGTAACCAATCCACCTTCCAGCCAGCCGGTAGCGTGGTTGATCAGGTTCGCGCCCGCGAACATGGACATCATCAGGCCCCAAGCCGCCTCCTGCTGGCTTTGGGCATCAGAGAGTTTAGACGAGCTGAGCGTGCCGACAGTATGCAGCGGTACGCCGAGCCGCCTCGCCAACTGCCCCGCGGCCAGCACCATAAGGCCAGCCTCGGGCGTTCCAAAGGTCGGCGCGCCTGATTTCATCGACATCGTCGAGGCGAAACTGCCCATCAGGCAGGGCGCACCGGGAGCGATAAGCTGGACCAGCGTCATCGCCGCCATGGATTCGGCCAGCACCTGTGCCAGCGTTCCGGCCACTGTGGCAGGGGACATCGCCCCGGTCAGCACCCAGGGAGCGCAGGCGACTGGCTGACCGGCACGCGCATAGGTTTTCAAGGCACCGGACATATGACTGTCCATCACCAGCGGCGCGTTGGTGTTGGACACGCAATAGAGCACCGGGTTTTCGGCCACGAATTCCGCGCCAAACAGGATGCGCGCCATGTCAATTGCATGACCTGCTCGTTCGGCTCCGATAAAGGCGCCCATGAAAGCGCGGTCGGAATGGCGGATATGGGCGTAGAGCATATCCAGATGGCGTTTGTTGGCGGGCAGATCCACCGGTTCGCACACCACCCCGCCGGAATGGTGCAGCCATGGCAGACTGTGATGCAGTTTCACTAGGTCAGTGAAATCCTGGTAGCCTGCATAGCGCCGCCCTCTATCAAGATCATGCACGAATGGCGGACCCCAGGAGGGGCAAAGTACCGTCGCATCACCGCCAAGCTGCACGTTGTTGGCCGGGTTGCGCGCATGCTGCATGAACTGAGCCGGAGCGGCAGCCGCAATCGTCTTGCGGCAAAACCCCGGAGCAAATCGTACACGGGTGCCCGCCACGTCGCAGCCCGCATCGTCAAAGATCGCCAGAATTTCGGGATCACCGTGAAATTCCATGCCCGTCTCGGCCAGGATTCGGTCGGCATTGGCTTCGGTCTGCTCTAGCCCCGCCTGGCTCAGCACATTGTACGTCGACAGTTTACGCAGGATGAAAGGCGAACGAGGCTCCGCCGCCGGATTGCGGGCCGCATCGCCACGGCGTCTGTGTCTGCGCTGACGTTTCATCCGTTCAGCGTCGCAGGATAATTGACAGTCTCCAAACGGAACTTCACACTATTAGAAATTCTTATTCCGATGATAATATCATGCCCGACCGCTCCATCCTGTCACCAGGCCTCATCCGTTCTCTGGAAGTCTTTACCGCTGTCGCCGAAACCGGGCAGATGCGCTCGGGCGCCCGTATGCTGGGTTTGTCGCAACCGGCGGCCTCGCAACAAATCGCAGCGCTGGAAAAGACGTTCGGCACACGGTTGATCGACCGAAGCGTTCGACCCGTGCGCCTGACGCATGCAGGCATGCGGCTACACAATAGAGCACAAAGGATCCTGCATGCCCTGTCGGACATGGAGTCCGAGCTGCGCCATGTCGGGCAGACCTCGATCAGCCTGCTGCGCGTGGGGATTCAGGCCTCGATCGCCACCACCCTGACACCATCGCTTGTAACCCTGACACAGGATGAATTCGGGGTGGAGGACATAACGCTTCACGCCGGGCAAAGCGGCAATCATGAACATCTGCTGCGCACTAAACAGGCGGATCTTGCCATTACGTCCAATCCCTTTCTGGACATGGATGGGCTGGAGCGCCATCACATCCTCAAGGAAGACTTTCTGCTGGTTCTACCGGGTGACTATGACGGTCCTATGGATAACCTTGAAGCGATCCAGAGAAACCTGCCGCTGGTCCGGTTCGGGAACACGACAAACGCCGGCCGTCAGATTGCCCAGCATTTGCGGCGATTGCGGTTCGAGCCGGACAAGGTCATCCAAGCCGACCGTTCAAGCATGGTAACTTCCTGCGTTTCCGCCGGTCAGGGATTCAGCTTGCTGACACCAACACTGCTGATCGACGGCATGGTCGAAAACATGAGGCTGCGGTTGATAGAGTTGCCGGTCGCCGGACTCTCACGAACACTTACGGTGGTTGCCCGAAAGGGAGAGCTCCGGAATCTGCCAAAGGCTGTGGCAGAGCTGTCCAAACAGAAGCTAGTGCACCATATTGCTGAGTTTGTGGGAGAGATCGGATCAAGGAGCGTGGATCACAACTGACGAAACCCTGCTTCGACCCCGTTGGCTTGCTTCCGGGAATTCTCAAGAGGCGCCGCCTGCGGCTACAATCCGTTCGAACCCGAACCTTGGACCCTCCGCACCGCATTGCGGTTGACGCGCGTCTCGACAAGCGGTCGCGACGATGCTCGGCAGGGCTTTCGGTCGGTGGAATTCGATCCGGTATCGGGTGTTGCCATGTAAATGGCAGGCCGACTCCGCCGGATCCGTCCGTAACCCGCTGACATCTTGGGGAATCCCTGGCAGGCAACTTCTTGAGGTTCAGTTGAAGGCACCATTCGATACCGGACACCGGCTCCTGACAATCGGGCGCGCCAGCCAGAGGATGCCGAGACCACGGCGCCGGCCCATCAAGGCGTCCCGGATGAGGCGGACGTCAGCCTTCGGAACAAACCAGTATTTCCGCGGTGGCCAAGCGGTCAGAAAGCGGCTGACGGGAACGGAAGCAGGATACGGGACGATGACGTCAGTGGCGTTGGGCAGGATTTCCGGAATTGGCTGCAGGTGAAGCGAGGGATATAGTTCCCAAAATTCAACATTGTTGGAAAGGGACGAAATCAATGTCACCGGATCACGAACGGAAAAGCATGAACAGGCCTGTGGCGGTTATTGTCGGGGTTGGAAACGGTCTTTCGGCATCGCTGGCCCGCCTGCTTGCAGCGGATCATGATCTGGTTCTGGCAGCGAGGGACACAAGGAAACTGTCCGGTCTCTGCGGCGAGACCGGCGCTCGCGCCGTAGCAATGGACGCCAGCGACCCAGAGGAAATGGCTTCTCTGTTTGACGGGCTGGAGGCACCACCGCGCATCGCCGTCTACAATCCCTCATACCGACTGCGGGGCCCTGTGACAGAACTTGAAGCGCGCAAAGTCCTTAAGTCCATTGAAGTCACCGCGTTCGGTGCGTTCCTTATGGGACAGGCGGCAGCCCGCACGATGCTGGAGGCAGCGCCGGTAGACGGCGTTCGCGGCACAATTCTGTTCACCGGCGCTTCCGCGGGCGTGAAAGGATTTCCGCAGTCGGCACCTTTCGCAATGGGCAAGTTCGCTCAGCGCGGCCTTGCACAGTCGATGGCGCGGGAGCTTCATCCGCGTGGAATCCACGTTGCCTGGATCAATATCGATGGCGGGATCCGCAATCCTTCGCGGCCTGAACGGATGGACAGCGCCGACAGCCCGGATTCGATGCTGGATCCCGACGCCATCGCACATGCCTACCGTCAGTTGGTTCGCCAGCACCGCAGTGCCTGGTCCAGCGAGCTGACCCTCCGGCCTTGGACCGAACGGTTCTGACACGTCGGCTGCAATCGGGTCCAGATGTCGACTGTCAGTGCTGGCATGAGCGGCCGTAGCACACGGCACCGGCAATTCAGATCCTTGACGGCATTTTCTGTGGATCCCCGGGGCGCGGCCTCAATCGACGGCCTAACTCGAACCGCTGAAGCAAAGGGCAATGGGGAGGCATCCGGCGCAAGGCGCGCATCGGAGGCTTTCCGATTATCCAGTGCCGCCACAAACCGAACCCTTACCCGAATGGAGTTCCGGTTTTCCCGCAACAGTCGAAACCACCCAGGCCGATGTGGTCTGACGCTGCCAGTCGCCGCTCGCAGACAGTCTCGCCGATATCAACCGAACCAGCTTTGTTTCGGCGATGCGGCAACCGGGAGACGCAACTGAGCGTTTTTTCCGTCAATGACCAGTGTATCCTTACGAATCGACGGATCCTTCTCCGAATCCAGACTCTGGTGCATGACAACACCGATTCGGTAGTTGACCATCCCATCATTGACGCATTCAAGGCACCTAGGTGAACAGGTGAAGGGATGGCGACATCCCGCGCAACCGCAGGATTTCCGAAGCGGTGCCGGAACTGGATAAGGATTGCATTTGGGCATAATCTTGCCAAACACTGAGCAAAGGAGGAACCACATGCGCACAAGTGAAAACAGAAAGGCCCGACCGAGCAAAACCGCCGAACTCGTAGCGGCGGCACGGGCGGAACACATACGTACCGTGGAAACCCCTTTATTCGAGGACCGTTACGCTTTTGATATGTGTGGACGCATCTGGCGCACGATCCTTTCCAATAGACTTCTCTCGCAGTTGATCATCTACGGCCTTCTCCGAAAGCTGCGCCCCATCATTCCTGCAATCCTGAGAGGCTGAATCATAACTCATTGATTCAATTATATTATAATAATTCATGGCGTTATCTCCCGCGCCACACGTCGCATCAGGAACCGGCAGGCGGCCAGCTGGACCCAGGCCAGGGAGCTTTCCAGGGTTCTCTCCACATCC
>JAJEAY010000143.1 GCA_022824145.1 Rhodobacter sp.
TCGAGGCCATGTTCCTGAAGCAGAGCCAGGCGGTCGCGGAATCCGTCAGGCGGATCATGGCCGGCCTGTCGCGCTGCGTCCAGCGCGAAAGGCCGGGAAGAAGCTACGAAAGGCGGTCGAAACAGCCAAGGAGCAAGTGGACCAGACAGACCGCCGCCTGACACCGCAGACAGACCCGAAACAGGACCCCCGGCTTCCGGCACACGCCCGAAGCGCGGGGGTTTTCTTATCCGAACGGCAGGAATCCTTATCCGAATGCCATTGCAAGGCCGGGCGGGATCCCGGCCGCCTCGGAAAGCCCGTACTGCTTGGAAGGAAAGGGTCAGGCCACCCGGCCAGGCGGCGGAATGCTCGGTACTGTTCCGCAATGATCCGGCCACGCCCGAAATCGCGGACAGGATAATCCGGCACAGAACCGGGGTCTCAGGACAAGACAATGTGGGATTCAACAACAGAGACGGAGACCTCCCGGCCATGCGCGCCAACTTCAGGAACGGCCTGCGCCTCGTCGGAAAGGAGACCGGGGCCATGTTCCTCAGGCAGAGCCAGGCGGTCGCGGAATCCGTCAGGCGGATCATGGCCGGCCGCTCGCGCTGCGTCCAGCGCGAGAGGCCCGGACGCAGATGCGAAAGGCGGTCGAAACAGCCAAGGAGCAGGTGGACCAGGCAGACCGCCGCCTGACACCGCAGACAGACCCGAAACAAGGCCCCCGGCTTCCGGTAACAGCCCGAAGCGCGGGGGTTTTCTTATCCGAACGGAAGGAATCCTTATCCGAATTCCATTGCTCCACCAATGGGGAAATGCCGTCTAAGTCTTGGCTACTCCCGTGTCCCGCAATATGACTGACAGCAACTGGTGATCCATCTTTGGGAATCGGCTGTTACCGATCACGAATCCATGTCAATTCCGGAGACCTCCCGGGAATGGTGAGGCAGCGAATGCAAGAAAGCCTTGACCACACTTATCTGAAAGAAAAGCAACGGGCGCTACGAGAGAGATTCCCTGAAACGATGGGGTTACGGGTCCACCGGTCCATCAGCTGGATCGGACGCGCTGAGGCGGCCTGCGAAGACCGGGATGCACAGTTTCTGTTCCTTTGGATCGCCTTCAATGCCGCTTATGCGCACGAAGACGACTTTCAGACGATTCGATCGAGCGAGCGGGCATCTTTCGAAGCGTTTTTTCACAAGGCTGTGGCGCTCGACGCCGACCGGCGGATCTACGATGCGGTTTGGCAGAGCTTTTCCGGCCCAATTCGCCTGCTGATGAACAATAAGTTCGTTTTCAGTGACTTTTGGAAACACCACAACGGAATCGAAGGATTCGAGAATTGGGAAGACCGATTCGCTGCGTCGAAGCGGAGTTTCGCTCGTGCATTGCGCGACCAGAACAGTGCGCGAATCCTGAGTTTTGTGTTTGATCGGCTGTACGTGCTGCGCAATCAGGTGATGCATGGAGGCTCGACCTGGAACAGTTCGGTCAATCGCACTCAGGTACGTGACGGCGCCGCAATCCTGAGCGTTTTGGTGCCCGTGTTTGTGGACATAATGATGGACAATCCGGAGGCAGGTTGGGGACGGCCGTTCTATCCCGTTGTCGACTGAGGCATCTGGGTCACGCTGAAGCACTCATGCTCGTTCTGCCGCATAGAGGCTCCACATCATCCAAAGCTGCGCCATTTTCGGCGTTTGCCGGAAGGCGCAGCAGGATCATGATGGTTGAGCGATGCAAGCCTTCTGGCATTGTCCTGTCCCTGCCCGGAAGGAAGTCATGTGGCCTGAGGTTGGATACTGACTGCCTGATCTATGCAGGCCGTCCGTGTTCCGGACGGCGGCTGGGGAAGGATACTCCCTGGCTTGCCGCAGATTTCTCAAGCCTTGATTCCAATCCCACCCCGAAACCAGACTCTCGGCTTCAGGCAACTGCCCGAAGTGTGGGGAACGGCCAGCCCGAACGCTGCGTATCCCTATTCAGAACGCTTTTTTTTGGTCAGTCAGGCGAATTCAGGCGCAACCACCGCCTGCTCATAAGGCAGGTCTCCCAGACCGTCTTCAAAGATTCCGCGTTCCGCGATCCATTCACGCGATTCTTCGAAAATCTCGCGGGAATACGGTTCGAACACGATGCGTTCGCCGGGCCCGAAGAGGCGTGTGTCCATCTGGTCGCGGAAGCGCTCAGGGAACTCGTTGCGGTAGTAGTGGGTGTAAAGCTCCTGCCGCAGATCGATATCCTTCTGCGCCATGCGCAGAGCGCTGAAGTATTTTTCGACATCGTCAAGGTCCGCATCCTCAGCGACCATCGCCGCCATCATGAACGAGGTGTCGAGCACCTTGCGGAATCCAAGCTGCTCCATAAAGTAGTAAGGACCGCTGAAGAGGCCGGCAGCCGGGACATTGCCGTCGATCAGATGTTCCATGCGCTTGAAAAGAAGCCCGTCCGCAAAGGAAAGATTGATTTCATCCCGGGACAGAAACGGCTCAAGCGCCTGGATGGTCGAATAGTGGCTGCCGGATTGGTAGCCAACCGAGATCGGCACGTTGGCAAGATCCTCGGGCCGTTCGATGCCGGAATCCACCGGGACGAAGATCCCGCACGGCGAGACCGAATAGGCATTGGCGTAGAGCTTTCCGTGACCGGAGGCTGCGGCGACATTGACTGTCCAGTGGCAGGCGGAACTGACGTCGCAGGTGCGGCCCTTTTCGAACGTCTGGTAAGCGCCGACACGGTTTCCAAGGTCGTGGCGCGCGCCGCTGGCTGACATCAGTTGGTCCTCAAGCACGCAGTCGAGGCCGACTTCGTCGAAATATCCTTTCTCAACCGCAATCCATTCATGCAGGCGCATATGCGGCGCGACAACGAATTTTCCCATTGGTTCCTCCCTGATGAATCCATTCGCTACTTCATTGTGTCTGGCAGGAAAAGTGCGATCTGGGGGAACAGCACCAGAAGCGCCAGGCAGACCGCCATCGCGAGCCAGAAGGGGGCGACGCCGCGGAACACCGTTCCCATGGGAACGTCCTTTGCCACGCCCTTGACAACAAAAACGTTGATTCCAACCGGCGGCGTGATCAGTCCCATCTCGATCACGATAACGCAGATGACTCCGAACCAGATCGGATCGAAACCTTGGCCAGTTATGATGGGAAAGACCACTGGCATGGTCACAACCAGCATTGCGAGGCCGTCGAAGAACATGCCCAGAACGATATAGCCTGCCAGAATGAGAGCCAGAGTACCGTACGGGCCAAGTCCGAAGCCGTGCAGTTCCGATGCAAGCGTTGCCGGAATGTGGGTGAGCGCCAGGAACGGGCCGAACACATGGGCGCCGATGACGATCATGAAAAGCATGGCCGTCATGGTCACCGTTTCAATAAGGATGCCAGGCAGCGCCGAGACTCGTGCCGCACCTGTCGCAAGCGCCATCGCGGTCACCAGGGTCGCTCCGATTCCCGCAGCCTCGACCGGAGTGAAGACACCGAGGTAAATTCCGCCGATCGACACAAGAATGACGCCGATCAAGGGAAGGGATTTCAGGCTCGCCACCAGCTTTTCCCGGCCGGTTGTCTTTGGGCCAGAAGGGCCTTCGGAGGGGCGCAGCGTAGTGACGATGAAAATGACGGCAACGAACAGCAAGGCGAGAATCACGCCGGGCAGGATGCCGGCGATGAAGAGCTTCCCGATGCTTTCCTCGGTCAGAATCGCGTAGAGCACAAATCCTGTCGAGGGCGGGATCAGGATGCCAAGCGTGCCGCCGGCCGCCACGGATCCAGTCGCCA
>JAJEAY010000161.1 GCA_022824145.1 Rhodobacter sp.
GCCCATGTCGCGGACAACGCAGGCGCTGAACGCGATGCTCGAACTCCACCGACCGGATCTCTGGATCTTCGGCCACTGGCACCGTTCGGCGGGTGGCGTCGTGGATGGCACGCGGTTCCAGTGCTTGGGCGAACTCCGATATTGTACGGTGATACGTCGCGAGGACCGGCCGGCCAAGCTGTGCGGCGGCACGGAGCGGATATGTTAATGACGGGCGACGCGGAATTCACGGGAGAAGGCATGACAGCCAACGGGAGTCACTGTCTAGCCGCCGCAGGATCGATCGCGCGCCCGCTGGACACTTTCAATCAGCCCGTTTGCCAGAAGGATTCTTGCTGCCTGTTTGCGACGGTCTCTGTCATGCACATGTTTAAGCTGACAGGCGACAGGCGCAGGCCGAAATTCAGTGTTTCCGCATAGTAGACCCTGAGGCGTTGAAGCGGCGTGTCGGAAAAACGAACCGGAATACATGCCTGAACCGAGGCTGGCGCACACTCGCTGGTCAACCCCGCAGGCGGAACCGTCACTTGATATCGAACCGCGGCAGCTCGTTCACGGTTTCCAGATCCGGGTCAATGACTCGGCAGCGGACAGGAAATCCGACAGAAACCGGAACGCTTTGAGCATCCACTAAAGCGTCACCCTGCCTCCGCCGGTCTGATGTCGGCGGCTATTCATGAATTCGAGTACATCCCGAGGGTTTCCGTCGGGAGGGAATACCGGAAAGAACACCTTTGCGACGCGATTGCCTTCAACGATCAGCGTAAGCCTTTTGATCAAGGCTCTCCCTTCGACCTCAAACGTGGGAAGGGCGAGTGCATTCGTCAGTTCGAGGCGACTATCCGAAAGAAGCGGATAAGGCAGACCAAGTCGCTCAGACGCTTCCTTTTGGTCCGTCGGCTTCTGCGTCGAAATCCCGAAGACGGAGGACACGCCGCATTCCGCAAATTCCAGAAACAGATCACGGAACGCACATGCCTGGGGTGTGCAGCCCCTCGCTCCCGGAATAGCATCCCAGCCCTCCGGAAGCGGTCTGCCGGGCCGACCCGTCATTGGATAGAAGTAAAGAGCGCTCCAATCCGGCAGATTGCCTAGATCCACCATGCCACCTCCCGTAGAAGGCAGTTCCAAACTCGGTATGACGGCACCTTCCAAGTGCTCTGCAGAACCGTCGTCCGCTGGTTTTGGAATGGAAGACCAGTCCAATTTCAAAAGGCTCTCGTTCTTCATCTTCCATCCACTTTGGATCGGCATGAGGGGTTGCCGGAAGACTGCGGCGCTGGTGTCTCTCCACGAGTGCAGACATACCCCGGTCTATGTCTGTTGGAATTTCCAAGGGTTAAACTGGGCGTCGTATCGAAACAATGCATTCAATCGGATGTCTGTGATCCCCGACCCGCTGTTTCCTCATCGCCATCCACCAGATCTTTGCCCCCTCAAAGTCATCGGTGGATCGTCATTGGGGATCATAGTTCCTCGACAATCACGACCTCACGCTCTGACGCGCCCTTCGCGTGCCGCAGCGCCTGCTGGTACAGATCCGAATTGTAGACTGCTTCAGCCGCCTCGACGCTGGGATAGCGGATCACTACGTTGCGTGACCGGTCAACGCCTTCGAACTGAACGTATCTGCCGCCACGTGCGAGAATCTGCCCACCACCCTGCTCGATCGCCTTTGTCGCCAACGCCGCATACTTTGCATAAGCCTCTTTGTCGGTAACCGTTACATGTGCAATCCATAAAGCACTCATTGCGCCACTCCTTCCAGTACAGTTTCTGCGGCCCGAATTGCGGCATCCGCCCGTTCGACGTTCCTGCCACCACCCTGAGCCATGTCACGACGGCCGCCGCCACCCTTGCCACCAAGTTCCAACACCGCCGCACGCACAATCTCAACGGCACTTATCCGATCCGTAAGATCGTCTGTCACCCCGGCGGCCACCGCGGCCTTGCCCCCCGCGTCCGCGATAAGCAGGATGGCTCCAGTTCCGATCCGTGCCTTATGCTCGTCGACCAAGCTGGGTAGATCCTTTCCGCTAACGCCGTTTAGCACCTGGGCGACAAATGCGGTTCCGCCCACGTTGCGGCTCTCCCCGCCTGCCTGGGGGCCGGCACTTCGGTCGGTCATTGCAAGTTCGCGGCGCAGCTGTGCGACTTCAGTCGAGAATTTCTTCCTTTCGTCAACCAATAAGCGAACACGTTCAACCAGATCCTTAGGCCGGGTTCTGAGCATGTCCGCTAGCTCAGCAACTGTCGCCACCTGTGAATTCAAATGCTGAAGCGCCGCCTTCCCGGTAAGCGCCTCGACACGGCGTACGCCAGCGCTCGACGCGCTGTCGCCCAGCACGACGCAAAGCCCGATGTCACCCGTCCGTTTCACATGGGTACCGCCGCATAATTCAATCGAATAAGTGTTTCCGTCCACTCCCTTTCCGGCCGTCGATCTACCCATGGAGACAACGCGGACTTCGGTTCCGTACTTCTCTCCGAACAAAGCCTGCGCTCCGATGCTACGAGCGTCCTCAGGTGTCATGATTCTCGTCACAACCGGCGAATTTTGCCGGATATGGGCATTCACCTCACCTTCAACAGCCTTGAGTTCATCGTTGCTTAGGGCCGTACTGTGGCTGAAGTCGAACCTCAGCCGGTCTGGAGCGTTGAGCGACCCACGCTGTGCAACATGCTCGCCAAGCGTCTGCCTCAATGCTTCGTGCAGCAGATGCGTAGCCGAGTGATTGGCGCAGACCGCACTCCGGCGAACGAGATCAACCACAAGCGACACCGCTTCGCCGAGTTCCAGGCGACCCGATGTGACTTCCACTCGGTGAGCGATAATCCGTCCATCCGCGAAGCGCTGAACATCGGTGACTGCGCCAACGCATCCTTTCCCGGACACGGTCTGGATCGATCCGTGATCGCTCACCTGACCGCCAGCCTCTCCATAGAACGGCGTTTGGTTGGTAACGACCCAACCGGTCTCATTCTTCTCGAGTGCGTCCGCTTTCCCTCCGTCAATCACTATTGCCGTTACCTGACCCTCGGCACTTTCAGCCTCGTATCCGAGGAATTCGGTGGCGCCATGAGCCTCCGCCAGATCAAACCAGATCGCAGCGACGCTTAAGTCGCCCGTACCTGACCAAGCCCTCCGAGCCTCGGCTCTTTGACGCTCCATCTCCGCATCGAATCCGGCCACATCGACTCCGCGCCCCTGTTCCCGAAGTGCGTCCCGGGTCAGGTCAAGCGGAAATCCGTAAGTGTCGTAAAGCCTGAATGCAGCGTTACCGGGAAGGTCTGCGCCGTCGGGGAGTTTGGACACTTCGTCGTCGAGAAGCCGCAGCCCGCGCTCAAGTGTCTTCAAAAACCGCGTTTCCTCCATCCTGAGCGTCTCTTCAATCATCGGAAGCGCCCGGTTGAGCTCAGGATAGGCGCGCCCCATTTCGTTCGCCAGCGTGGGTACCAGTCGATGCATCACCGGTTCCCGGGCACCGGCAAGATGCGCGTGGCGCATGGCGCGCCGCATGATTCTCCGCAGCACATTGCCGCGACCCTCGTTCGAGGGCGTTACGCCATCCGCAATCAGAAACGCAGTCGACCTAAGGTGATCTGAAATGACACGGTGATGCACGTTCTGCGGACCGTATGGGTCGGAACCGGTCGCATCCGCGCTTGCGGCAATGAGCGCGCGCATCGTGTCGGTATCGTAATTGTCATGCTTTCCTTGCAGCAGCGCTCCGATCCTCTCCAGCCCCATGCCCGTATCGATCGACTGCATGTCCAGATCGACCATCGACCCGTCATCGAACCGTTCGTTCTGCATGAATACGATATTCCAGATTTCGACGAACCGGTCACCGTCTTCTTCGGCGCTGCCCGGCGGGCCACCCCATACATGGTCGCCATGATCGTAGAATATCTCTGTGCAGGGACCACAGGGTCCAGTTGGGCCCATCTGCCAGAAATTGTCATGCGTAGCGATGGGGATGATCCGGTCCTCCGGAACGCCAACCTTCTTCCAGATTTCGGCAGCTTCATCGTCCGTGTGGTAAACCGTGACCAACAGCCTTTTTCTGTCAACTCCGAAATCGTTGGTAAGAAGTTCCCATGCAAAGGGTATGGCGGCATCCTTGAAATAGTCACCGAATGAGAAATTGCCCAACATCTCGAAAAAAGTATGGTGCCTTGCGGTATAGCCGACATTGTCGAGGTCGTTGTGTTTTCCCCCCGCGCGCACGCATTTCTGTGCGGTCGCGGCCCGCGAATAGTCGCGGCGCTCAACGCCGGTAAAGAGGTTCTTGAACTGCACCATGCCCGAATTGACGAACATAAGCGTGGGATCGTTTCTCGGCACGAGTGGTGACGAGGCGACAATTTCGTGACCGTTGCGGCGGAAATAGTCGAGGAAAGTCGTTCTGATATCGTTCAGGCTGGTCATCTTGCGGTTTTCACGGTTGCTCGGACGCCGACCCGACTTATCCACGCGAACCCGCCTTGTCCACAGTGACGGAAGTAAGGTTGGCAGCGGCTCCGGAAAAAGTCAGGTCGCTCCAGTAAGGAGAAGGGTGCGGCGTTCGCCGCACCCTTCAACCGGACGCAGTGGATCCCGAGTCCCGCCGGGCAGCAGGCGAGCGTTCGAGAGTTCCGACCGGTTAGCCGCCTACCGCGGCGGCCCCCTCCCCCACATCCTGCGCCTGGTCCGAATCCAGACCATGAAAAGCGCGAATTCTTTGCTCGATCTCTTCCGCTCGAGTCACGTTTTCCCTGAGGAAATTCTTGGCGTTTTCGCGTCCTTGGCCGATGCGTTCATCCCCGTAGGAGAACCAGGCACCGGATTTCTCGACCACACCGGCCTTGACTCCAAGATCCAGAAGCTCGCCGGTTTTGGAAATCCCTTCGCCATACATGATGTCGAATTCGACCTGCTTGAACGGCGGCGCCACCTTGTTCTTGACGACCTTCACGCGTGTCTGGTTGCCGATCACTTCATCACGGTCCTTGATCGCTCCGATCCGGCGGATGTCGAGGCGCACGGAACTGTAGAATTTCAATGCGTTACCGCCGGTTGTGGTTTCGGGAGATCCAAACATCACGCCGATTTTCATCCTGATCTGGTTGATGAAGACCACTATGCAGTTGCTGCGCGAGATGGAGCCGGTGAGCTTGCGCATAGCCTGGCTCATCAGACGGGCCTGAACACCGACCGACGAATCACCCATGTCACCCTCCAGTTCGGAGCGAGGGGTGAGCGCGGCAACCGAATCGACCACGACAATGTTGACCGCTCCCGAGCGCACGAGCGTATCGGTGATCTCAAGCGCCTGTTCGCCGGCATCCGGCTGGCTGATCAGAAGCTCGTCAAGATCGACACCCAACTTCTTCGCATATTGCGGGTCCAGCGCGTGCTCCGCGTCAACAAATGCGCATACGCCGCCATTCTTTTGTTCTTCTGCCACGCAATGGAGCGCCAGCGTGGTCTTTCCGGATGACTCAGGACCGAAGATTTCGACGATCCGCCCTTTCGGCAACCCGCCGACTCCCAGCGCGATGTCCAGGCCAAGAGAACCGGTCGAGGTGACTTCCATCCCGGCCAACGGTTTTTCGCCGCCGAGTTTCATTATCGATCCCTTGCCAAACTGCCGCTCAATCTGGGAGAGAGCCGAGTCAAGGGCCTTCAGCCTGTCGCCTTTGCGCTTGCCTTCCATCGAAATCAGTTCCGCCTTAGCCATGGTTGGGTCTCCTTATTCCACAGCGTCTGCCCTACGGCAATTACTGCATTTGTTCGCATTACGTTCTCTTCAAAATTGAGAACAAATAGGGAATATTCAACCGAATTCCGAAAAAATTTTT
>JAJEAY010000183.1 GCA_022824145.1 Rhodobacter sp.
GTGCGGGGGCTGGAGTCCCAGAAGCATCTGGCACAGCCCGCTCGCGGCCTTGGATCCGAACCATCCCATCGGCGGTCCCCGTTGCTCACGGGAACCGCCGATAACCGGAACCATCTACGGTGTCAACTCCCCTCGCCAACGGCGTCCCGTCCAGCAGGCCCTGGCCAGTCAGCGCCTTCAGAAATCCCGCCGGATGTCACCCCGACATCGTTCCAGAACAAGGGGGTGAGCAGTTACCCAAAATCAAAATGATCATCGTGCGTGGATGGGCTTAAGTGCCAGCGTTCTTGCCGTCGGTAGTCCGCCGGGCGCCAAGGATGATCTACATGTGACGAGCATCCAGGAAAACTCGACATTTGAGGTGCGGAAACCGGATGGATCGAAGCAGACATTCACAATTGAGACCAATGAAGAATTGTTTGCCTTGCGGGACGGCAACATCAAACTCGACCATCCTGTTGCTGTAGCCGCACTCGGCAAAAGCTGTGATGAAGAGTTCGATTGGCCGTTGAAAGCCAAAGGAACGGCAAGGATTGTAAGTGTCAAGCATAAATCTTTGGCCGCCTTTCATCAGATAATTGAAAGATATGAGGAGCAATTTCCAGATGCATCGGGGTTCAAGTCAGTCTCTGTTAACTTTGAGAAGGATGACGGACTTGATGAGATGAAAGCCCTGTTGAGGCAACGAGCTAATTACGCTCAAGAGAAAGCGAAGGAGTATCATGATGGAGCCTATCCCATCTACATCCTCGGCTTTTTTCTTGGCCTTGATCCAATCGAAACGTTGCTGGGCCTGAAGCAGGAATGCGGCGTCTCCCTGAAGGTCTCGTCTTGTCTGCATGAAGATCAGGCCAATGCCTCAACGGCACTAAAGGAAGCATCAAAGAATGGAATAATTGCCGACTCCAGCGCATGCTACTTGATTCGACGCTTAGGAATCGAAAATGCGATAGAAAGCGCATTTGGTCAGATCGGCGTAACGCAAGAAACCATCGACATATTCGCGAGAAGACTGCAGAATTTGGAGAGCTCGAACTTTCTGGACGAAGAATCTGGGACGAGGAAGGTAGGCAGCATTGCAGTGCGTGACGGGAAAATTGTTCTCAATGAGTTGACTGAAGGCGAAGTCAAGTCAACGCTCGATCTTATGCACTCGGACTTGGAGTGGCTCAAAGAAAAGTGCGTACTGGTTCCTGCTGTCGCCAAGGCTGATCCGAGTGATGAAGTAATACACCTCCGGATGAAGGTAGGCGGGCGGTTCTTTGACGACATTTTTGCTGCCGACGGCACTGATCGTCTGCTGCTTTCTGAGGATTTCCACTTGCGACGTTGGGCTGGTGAATTGTTCGGTGTCAAAGGCGCATGGATTCAAGCGATGTTGTTCCACCTTGAGGGTACTGGGCACCTGGAGATGCGGGAAGCAATAAATTGCACCCTCCAGCTTCAAGAGTTGGGAGAGCATGCACTTAGTACTAGTGCGGAGCAAATTCTTATGGCGGCGGAAATGCTCTCAAAGGGTGAGCTTTCAGAGGAAGGATTCACAAAATATTGCAGCCTATTAGGGCAACGCGATGCCGATATGCCTTCCCACATTAAAGTTGCTGTCGCGGCTGTGGAAGGGCTTTGGGGAATCGGGTCAGAATCTGGGATAAGGGAAAAGGCTACCAGTATAATTCTCCGAAGTTTGACATCCCTACAGGGTTCCGACACTTATGTCGTATTAGATACTGTGGAATCCCTAGTACGAGGTTACGGTGTCCGCGAATACATTGAGAAATGGCGCGTCGGTCACTTTCTGGTTCGGGAACATTGACTCCTGTCTCGATCATTGGCCTTCGAGTCGCGTGTCAAGTCGACTTGGCGCGATCCTGTTGGAGAACGACTGCCGGGAAGGGACCCCGGCGCAGCGCGACTTTCCCAAACCGTTGGCATGCTTCCTGAGCTGGCCACCGGTCTCCTCCCTGCGCACAGGGGGCCCGGTGCCGTCTAGCTCCAGGCAAAGGGTGGCGGCCCCGGCCTTCTAGGGCTCAACGATCTTGCGCTCGCCCTCAGCGGTCTCGCGTAACAGGGCCTCAGCATGGGGCTCGACCTGCCTGATCCCGATCGCGGGGCCGGCCGGTTTCGGCAGCAACATACCTGAATGAGCATCCGGTGCGGATGTGACATCCATAAGGTTGTAGGCAGCATTGTCGATGTTTTCGGATTTTACTATCAGGTCGGAAGGCTGCAACGCGATGGAGATGTTGGACCGATGACAGAACAAGAATTCATCCGCGCGGCGAAGACCGCTCTTCCGACGGGTTACACGTTCGGCAATCCAGGAGGAGGAACGTCGCAGATCCTCAGCGTAGGCGGGAATGCCATTACCTATCGGAGGCGCAATTCGAGCATCCGCGTACACTGGACCGATCTGTATCGAGCTTTTGACAGATTCAGGGGCCAGAGAGTGACTTCGACCGATCTTCGGAGGTTCTCCCCGGCCGTCTTTGATTCCAAAGCCCGGCCAGCGGGTCATTCGTGCAATTGCACGTTTCTGTTCCATCTCCTTCAGAGGCTGAATTTGACAGAAGGAGGATTGAAAGGACTGGGGCGTCGTGGCAGTCCGTTCTCACTGATGCTAAAACAAGTTTGATCAATCAATTCCAGTCTTCCATCGATTGGGATTTTGGGCACGTTCCTGCATCTGGCGACTATGACGATACGCCGGTATCGCGCCTTCCGGCCGCGTTCGCTCGTACGGCAGTTGACGAGATACGATCACCAGCCCTGGGGACAAAACGCGGACGTCAAAACCAGTTTGGCTGTCGTCCTATATTGCACAAAATTCAGTCTCGGGTCCAAGCGCGTGGAAAGTTCGTGATGGGGGCCGTGGAAAATGTATGGCGCACTTTGGAGCGACTTGATGATTCCCCGGACATCCATCGCTCGGTTGCGATTCCGCCCGGATTGTCAACACGCATAGTGCGACCTACGGGCACATCATGGGCGCGTTTGACCAATGCTCCTCTTGGCTCCATCCGGTTTCGCTGACGACGTGGATTTCGCACTTGGACAGGCGTGATCTCGCGTGTTGCTGAATCGAGGCGGAGACGCGAAAGCGATGACACTTTGAGTTTCAGCACTGTTCAAACCCAGCGCTGATGGGCGACGGCAAGGGCCGCAGACAGGCGTTACCGAAAGCCGTTACCGCCTCGAACCCCAAGGGATGGAGGTGACGGTAACGGGTTACGCCCGCAGGCAGTGAGCGCCGCGGCGCGCGGGCGCTGATATCGCGGGCACCGTGCAGGCAGCGCGTTGCCGCAAGCAATGCGGCTATCGGCAGAATGTTGCACAAGCTGGACCGTGAGGGACGCAGCGGGCGGGCATCCTGCCCCGGCCGTGGCCCGGCCGGCGATGCAGCTTGGAGGATGCATGCGCGTTCCCGTTCCCGTTCCGGCGCAACGCCCTGGCGCTGGCGGGAACCGGAACCGGAACGGAAGACGCTCGGGCGGTCGGCCCGCAAGGCACCGCCCGTTCCGGGTGATCGTCGCCCGTGATCCGGCTTCGGGACGACCGGCACGTCGTCGAGGTCCGCCGCCAGCCGCCCAGGAATCTCAGCGTCTCCCGCCGCTCGTGCGCGGTGCCGGCATTCCGCTCTTGGTCCCCGCGCTCGCCACGGTCCCGCGCCTTGCCGTCCGGAGTGCGTCGCAGGATCCGTTCGCCGGATCGTGACGAATGGAACACGACATGAGACAGTTCAGACATTGACACTGCATGAAACGCCACCCCGGAACTGACCAAAATGCAACCAGATTGACATTTTGCCGGACATTCGCTTGCATGCGTGCATCATTTGGGCACAATCGGCCCCGGCCTCGAACCTTTCGGCAATCCGGTTGATTCGGGGCTTGTTCATGGCGGGCCGTCTCCGCCACCGGACGGAGTGCCGGGGGAGACCTGCAATTGAGGGAGGCACGGAACATGGAGCTGGCGACGATGACGGCGAGCGGGCAGGCGGACGGCGCGATGCGCCACGCCTTGCCGACGGACGAGTTTTGCGAGGAAGGCCCTCGCGCGCGCGAGACCGCGCTTGCCAGCGATTCCGCCGGACGTATAATTAGCGCCGAGCGCCGAGCGCCGAGCGCCGAGCGCCGAAGCCATGACTGCGTCCGGCGCGTGCCGGGCGACCGCTTCCGGAACCGACCTACCGCCTGACGCCCCCCTCCCGGCCGAACGCCGGGACCGCAGCGCATCGCGCGG
>JAJEAY010000205.1 GCA_022824145.1 Rhodobacter sp.
CAGTTGAAAACAAGGCAAAAACCGTTTCGGACATTTGGTGGAATATAGCCGATCTGGCGCAAAAACTCTGCGAAAAGAAAAGCGCGAAAACTTCGCAGGCTGTTGATATTAAACAATAAAAAGTCCTACCGGGAATTGCTGTTTCCCCGATGCCAGTTTGTCGTCAGCACTCATTCCCCACAGGTCGTTGGCAGCGTCGCGGCACGGCACGTGCGGCTTCTGTCCTCCGACGAAACCGGCGTCATCGACGTCACGGAACCGGTCGCGTCCAGAGGACGCGATACCAATTATGTGCTTGCGGGAATCATGGATACGCCGGAGCAGGATCCTGAGGTCCACGAATTGTTCACAAAGTTCGACCGTTTGGTCGATGACGGAGCACTTGACAGAGCGGACAGGGTTCTTGATGAACTGAACGTTCTCGTCGAGGGCAAATCGTCCAGGGTCTCCCTTCGCCGGGCAAAATGCAGACGCCTGCGCAGCGCGACCGAATGAGGGGCTCGGAAGGGCGGAGAAACGGAAGCGCTGCTGGACTGGAAAAGGGTCCAGCAAGCCGACTGCATCGAACCGCGCTACGCCGATCTTAGCGGGGAGGAAACGCAGGCGACGAGAGACGCGCTGTTCATCGAGCAGACCGGTCAATGCGTCTCCTGAGAACCCGGATCTGCGCCGGAATAATAGTCCTGAACAGGGCGAATTTCATGCTTCGATCGGGCGGTTTTCTCCCAGGCCCCCGCTTCGCCCATCCTTGTCCTGACTGATCAGGTCGCGTGGCCACATGACCTCGACGATCGCGCCGCTCCTGGATCCCTTTCGCCTTCTGGCTGTGGTCGGAGCCTGTCCGTTGGCAAAACTCAACGCGGCGCCTGATCGTTCCAGCAGCGTCTTTGCGATGAACAGTCCCAGCCCCATACCTTCATATTCTTTCCGGTTCACGCGGTGTCCAGCGGCCCCGCGCTGGTGCACGAACGGCTCGCCGATGCGGCTGAGAACATCGTACGGATAGCCGGGCCCGTCATCGATTATCCGGATTTCGATACGCTCCTCCGTCCAGGCTGCATCGATCCAGACAGTGGTTTCAGCGAAATCAACTGCGTTCTGGACCAGGTTGCGCAACCCGTGAATGATTTCCGGCCGTCGAGCGACAATTGGCTGGGGGGCTTCGTCGGAAAGGTCGATTTTTAAGTTCCGGCCACGCTCGGAATGAGGCTCTGCCGCCTCCCGAATCACTTCACCAAGCGGCATATGCCGCATGTGCAGGTCATCCTTTCCAGCACGCCCCATTGACCTCAGTATGTCGTGGCAGCGGTCGGCCTGGTCCCGAACCAGCTCAGCATCGCTGCGAAGTTCGGGACGGTCGTCGAGTTCGTCGATCATCTCTGAACTCAATAGCTTGATCGTAGCAAGCGGTGTGCCTAGCTCGTGTGCCGCCGCCGCAACCACACCACCGAGATCGGTCAGCTTCTGTTCGCGCGCGAGCGCCATCTGAGTTGCCAGAAGCGCCTGGTTCATCGCCTGGATCTCCGAAGAGACCCGCCGGTCATAGATCGCTACAAAGACGATTCCGATACTTATCGCCGCCCAGTTGCCGAAGAGGAACAGGTTTGGCATGAGAAGAAGGCTTCCGGACTCCATGCGCAGCGGAAAGTGAAAAAACGCGAGCACGGTCACCGCAAGAACCGCGAAAGCGCTGGTCGCGATCGTGGAACGCTGCTGAAGCGCAGTGGCCGAAATCGTCACTGGCGCGAGAACCAGAAGCGCGAACGGGTTGTGGAGCCCGCCTGTCAGAAACAGGAGAGCGGAGAGCTGGCCGATGTCGAACATCAGCATAAAAAAGATCTCCCCCTCTGACAGCCTCCTGCTACCCGGAAAGACGAAGGTCGCGACCAGGTTAGCGATGAACGAAGCGCCGATGACGAGGTAGCAAAGTCCCAGTTCAAAGCTTAAGTTAAAATATTCCTGCGCGACGGTTATCGCCGCGGCCTGACCTGTGATCGCGATCCAGCGCAGCACGATCAGCGTGCGAAGCGAGACCCAGTTGCCTCGGGCTGTCTCCGCGAGCAGGCTGGGGGACTGACTCTCCATCCATGCACCTAAATCTTGGGCTGCGTCATCCGGTTCCTTGTAATCCGTGCGTCCGGTGTGGATCAATGCGCCGTGGACCTGAGGATTCGCCCATGACCCGTCTTTACGCCGCCGTCGCGGCTGTCGGCATCGCAGTTCTTCTGGCTGTCACGTTCTGGCAGACGATTGGGGGTCGGGGCGACGACAGATTTGCGAAATGCCGCGAATCAAACGTCGCCGGCGGCACTGGATCCATTGGCGGCCCGTTCACGCTGGTCAACGGCGAAGGCACGACGGTAACTGATCGGGACGTGTTCACAAAACCGTCGCTTGTGTATTTCGGCTATACGTTCTGCCCTGACGTCTGTCCTCTTGACGCAGTTCGCAATGCGGACGCCTTGGACATTCTGTCCGGATCCGGCCACAACGCACAAGGTGTCTTCATCTCCGTCGATCCGGAACGCGACACGCCGGAGGTAGTCGGGGAATGGGCGGGATACATGCATGAGGAAATGATCGGACTCACCGGATCGCCGGAGCAGGTCGCCGCCGCCTCACGAGCGTACAGAACCTATTACAGGAAGCATGAGACGGAGGACGACGAGTTTTACCTCGTTGACCATTCCACCTTCACGTATCTTGTCCTGCCGGATCTGGGATTCGTCGAGTTCTTCCGGCGGGATGATGCGGCTGAAGACGTCGCGCGGCGCTCGGCATGTTTCATCGCGGGCGCCTGAGCGGATTTGACCCCACAAAACCGGCGGTATACTCTAGCGAGCACCTACTGAGCTAGAGGAGGCAGACCGGGATGGCCGAGCGTGAACTGCAAGAGCTTGGAGACGACAGGACATTGCTGCTTGTCGATGACGATGAACCGTTTCTTCGCAGCTTGGCGCGCGCGATGGAAAAGCGCGGTTTCCAGCCGGAGACCGCAGGGTCCGTTGCTGCGGGAAAAGCCATCGCCAGCGCAAGGCCCCCGGCTTTTGCGGTTGTTGACCTGCGGCTTGAGGACGGCAATGGACTGGACGTTGTCGAAGTGCTGCGGGAGCGACGCCCGGAATGCCGCGTTGTGGTCCTGACAGGCTATGGAGCGATTGCGACAGCGGTGGCTGCAGTGAAAATTGGCGCGACCGACTATCTTTCGAAGCCTGCGGATGCCAACGCCGTCACGGCGGCACTCCTAGCCAAACCGGGAGAGCTGCCCCCACCGCCGGAAAATCCGATGAGCGCGGACCGTGTCCGCTGGGAACATATCCAACGGGTTTATGAAATGTGCGACCGCAATGTCAGCGAGACCGCACGGCGGCTCAGCATGCATCGAAGGACGCTGCAGCGCATTCTTGCCAAACGGTCTCCGAAATAAACGATGAATCCTCCGAAAGACCCGGCACTGCGGTCTTTCAGTTACATCCAGGACAGAAGTCTGGCGTGGCGGGCAGTGAAAGCGGCACGGGTGACAATTGGCTCGCGCAGGTGCAGTTCCAGTCCGTCGATTTCACGTGCCTTGGGGCGTCCAAAGAACCTGTTCGCTTCCGATTCAGTAAATCCTGCAATTCTGATCGCCTCGAGCCAGGCCGAAATCCTGTCCGCGCGCTTGATCTTTAGCTTGACCGATTCCGGCAACTTGGCGGGAAGACCGAAGCGCAGGTGAATCGCGGCGGTCAGCCGCGCGTCGAGGTCAGCATAACCAGGCCCCACAGCGGCTTTGACCGGGCCGATCATGTCGCCGATCACATATTCGGGCGCGTCGTGGAGCAGTGCGGCCAGTCGCCACTTGACGGGCATGGCGCGGTTGGACCGGGTGAAAATCTCCTCGACCAGAAGCGAATGCTCGGCCACCGTGTAAGGGTAGTCGCCATGGGTCTGCCCGTTCCAACGGGCCACGAATGCCAGTCCATGGGCTATGTCCTCAATCTCGATGTCCATCGGCGTTGGATCAAGCAGATCAAGCCTTCTGCCCGAGAGCATGCGCTGCCAGGCGCGGGTTGGGGGCGGCATGGGCGACATTCCTTGGTTTGTTCAGGGTGATGCCAGAGCCAGGCCGTTTTGGAAACGGGGATCATATACGAAAGTGACCGGAGCAACTTTAACAGCATGGCTCCGTCGCGGCATCCGCTGCCGCGCGTTATGCAAACAAGGGCATGGCAACAGGCGCACTGGGCAAGCACTTACGCAGATGCGTGTCGTTGGCCGACGTCATGCGAATGTTTCGCAATGATACAGCGGCGGAAGCAATGGCACGCGGTTCCGGCAGTTGCCGAGTTCCAGATGCGGTGCTAGATGCGCCGGATGATATTGACTTCAAGGAGGCAGATGCAGATGGCGCGGGACTACATCGTAAAGGACATCGGCCTTGCCGAGTTCGGCCGCAAGGAAATTACAATCGCCGAGACGGAAATGCCCGGTCTTCTGGCGATCCGGGAGGAATACGGCGAAGAAAAGCCGCTGGCCGGCGCTCGCATCGCCGGCTCGCTGCATATGACCGTCCAGACCGCTGTTCTCATTGAAAGCCTTGTGCATCTCGGCGCATCTGTCCGCTGGGCATCCTGCAACATCTTTTCCACCCAGGACCATGCCGCCGCCGCGATCGCCGCGACCGATACGCCGGTATTCGCGTTCAAAGGCGAATCCCTTGAAGAATACTGGGACTATGCCGACCGCATATTTCATTTCAAGGAAGGCGGCGCGAACATGATTCTCGACGACGGTGGCGATGCAACGCTCTATGTGCTGCTCGGCGCGCGTGTGGAGGAAGGCGAAGACGACCTGATCTCCATCCCCGAATCCGAGGAAGAGGAAGCCCTGTTCGCACAGGTCAGAAAACGCCTAAAGGAAAGTCCCGGCTGGTTCGTAAAACAGCGCCACATGATCAAGGGAGTCACAGAGGAGACGACAACCGGCGTGAACCGCCTCTACCAGATGATGGAGAAAGGCCACCTGCCATTCCCAGCCATCAACGTCAACGACAGCGTCACCAAATCAAAGTTCGACAACAAATACGGCTGCCGAGAAAGCCTTGTCGATGGCATCCGCAGGGCAACCGACACGATGATTGCCGGAAAGATCGCGGTTGTCTGCGGCTATGGTGATGTCGGAAAGGGCTCCGCAGCTTCCCTACGCGGAGCCGGAGCGCGAGTGAAAGTAACTGAAGTTGACCCGATCTGCGCGCTGCAGGCAGCAATGGACGGGTTTGAGGTGGTCACCCTTGAGGAAGGGGCGCCTTTGGCTGACATCGTCATTTCCGCAACCGGCAATCGGGACGTTGTCCGCATCGAGCACATCCGGGAAATGAAAGACATGGCGATCGTCGGAAACATCGGGCATTTCGACAACGAAATCCAGGTGGCCGCGCTCCGCAACCACAAGTGGACCAACATCAAGGATCAGGTTGACCTGATCGAAATGCCTTCCGGCAAACGCATGATCCTGCTGAGCGAGGGCAGGCTGCTGAACCTCGGAAACGCAACCGGTCACCCTTCATTCGTGATGTCAGCAAGTTTCACCAACCAGGTTCTGGCACAGATTGAACTGTGGAAGAAGGGCAAGAGTTACGAAAACAAGGTGTACATCCTTCCGAAGCATCTGGATGAAAAGGTTGCGCGATTGCATCTGAAGCGGATTGGCGCAACACTGACCGAACTCAGCGATGACCAGGCGGACTATATTGGGGTTCCCCCGAATGGACCGTTCAAGCCGGATCACTATCGGTACTGATTCCGGACGTTGGCCAAGAGTTCCGTGGGCTTTGGATTTCCCGGTCACGCAAGCTGATCGGCTGTCTATAGTGTGGAGCTCAATTCAATGCGCGCGATTGATGGCCTGCCTGCGCTTCGGATTGGCGCAGGACATGGAAAGAACCGGCGACCGCTCTGCGCACCGCGAACGTCACTGGGTTTCGGATTCGAGGCTTTCCTCCTAACACGGCGCAATCTAACATTGGCGGCATGTTCGAGGGATTCCAGACCGACTTGATCGACGTAGGCGATGCGCGGATTTTCGTACGCATTGGAGGCAGTGGCCCGCCACTCCTGCTGCTGCACGGCTATCCTCAGACGAGCGCGATGTGGCACAGAATCGCTCCTGAACTATCGGGGGAATTCACCGTGATCGCTGCTGACCTGCGTGGCTACGGCGCTTCGTCGAAGCCGTCCACAGATTCCGGCCACGCACCCTATTCGAAGCGCGCAATGGCGGAAGACATGCGCCGCGTGATGGCTCATTTCGGGCATAGACGGTTCAGCGTGCTTGCACATGACCGAGGGGCCCGGGTCGCACACCGGTTGGCACTGGACTCGCCCGAATCCGTTTCGGGACTCGTGTTGCTGGACATCGCGCCAACCCGCGAGATGTACGCGCATACAACCGCCACCTTTGCGAAAACATACTGGCACTGGTTCTTCCTCATTCAGCAGGCGCCATTGCCGGAACGGATGATCGAAGCCGATCCACGTGGGTACTGGTTTCGGCATTGTGGAACGGGATCGGCCGGTCTGCGGCCTTTCGCATCCGAGGCACTTGAGGAATACCTGAGCGCTTTCGAGACTCCAGACGCAATTCATGCAAGCTGCGAGGACTATCGTGCTGCCGCCAGCATCGATATTCTGCACGACGATGCCGACAGAGGAGCTTTGGTTTCGTGTCCGCTTCTTGCGCTCTGGGGTCTGCATGGCGCGATTGAAGCCAACTTTGACTGCCTCAAACTCTGGAGCCAACGGGCATCGAATGTCCAGGGCGAAGCACTTGAAGGCGGACACTATCTTGCCGAGGAGGTACCGGACGCAGTGCTGGAAAAATCACTCCCCTTTCTGCGTGCCAATGCCGTTGGTTAGCAGAGGAAGGACCTGTTTCCATATGTGCCTCGCTTCTGAGGTTCGGTTAGGCCAGAACCGGATACGTCTGCGAAAGGGGGGCCGTCCGACCCTTTCCGGAGCCCGGAATTGCGTTTCGGAGAAAAAAGGAACCATTGCAAAGCATGAGGTTATGGTGGCACACCATCACAACACTTGGCGCTCGTATTGGGAGCAAGTCTCCGGGTTTGTCTAACCCTTCCCCGCGGCCAGCAGAGGAAGCGGAACTTCCGGATAGCGGGATGACAATGTCTTCTGCAGTTGCCGTACAGGAACCAGGGAAAATGCTAGAACAGAACCAGCACAACTGAGATGATGGACATTCCGATGACCGGATAGGCGCCGTCCATCCAGATCAACCGACTGTCACGCTGGCCATACAGGACATTGTTGATCATCCAGGGACTGACAACAAACAGACCAAGCCCAAGTCCGGTAAACAACGCAGAGGAAACCGTTTCAATCCCGGCCCGGCCCAGGACGAAGTGCATCATACCGGCAACCACAATCGAGCCAGCCAAACTTACCGCGTGCGGTTTGAAATCCTTCGGATTGATCGAGTCCTCGGTCAGGCCCGAGGCTTCCATCCATTGCTTGCCAATTACCATATACCATGCGGCGCCGAACACCCAAGCCACCAAAGCAGCAACGATTATGTTGACGAAGTCCACCTTGATTCCCTCCAAGTTCGTAGTTGTTTCCTCAGGATCAGTTTATTTCATGAGAGGGAGCGAATCAAACGGAAACAGCAGCCTTGTTTCCCTGCCACCGGAAATTTTCTAAATTCAGGCAACCACTTAACCAATAGGTTCCGGGATTCGGCGCTGCAGCGAATGACCGAAGGATTCCGATCACGGGACCGGTTGGGCTTCTCTGTACGGCTCTTACGGCCGAAATCGGGTCCATTCCGCGATCAGGGGTCAACTCCGGCGAGCTCGCATACGACGTCCCATTCATCGCGGGTTACGGGCTGAACGGAAAGGCGGGTATTGTTGACCAGAACCATCCTGGAAAGGCGAGGTTCGTTTTTGCACATCTGCAGGGTAACGGCAGTTCCGACCGGTTTTACGGCCTTGATGTCAACGCAGTCCCACCGCTCGTCCTCAGTGGTGCTGTCCTGATGGCTCTCGGCAATGACCTCGACAATTCCAACTATCGCCTTCTCGGTCTGTGAATGGTAGAAGAACCCGCGGTCGCCGATCTTCATTGCGCGCATGCAGTTCCGTGCCTGGTAGTTCCGCACGCCATCCCATTCCTCGCCCGCTTCCCCCTTGGCCATCTGGTCGTCCCAGCTCCAAGCTGACGGTTCGGATTTAAACAGCCAGTATGCCATGGTTTCCCCTTTTGCCTCCCGTTTCATTTCACGTTCGATTCGATGCCTGTGTTTCGCGGTTGAGGTCTCTGGCGTCAAACGCCGAGTCATTCCGGGCGCAACGGCCGGCCCATCAGCGACTCCACTGCCTGCGCCATGGTCAGCCCCCCGTCAAGAAACTCCGCAACTGCTGTAATGACAGGTAGCTGAATGGCCTCCGCCTTTGCAATACCGGCGACAGCGCGAGCAGTGGCGATACCTTCCGTGGTCACTGTCGGATCCGACCGTCCTTTCGCCCCAAGACGAAATCCGTACGCGTAGTTGCGGGATCTTTCAGATGATGCCGTCAACGCGAGATCACCGAGACCGGACAGTCCTGCAAGGGTTTCCTCTCTCGCGCCTCGGGCAGTCGCGAACCGGACCATCTCGGCAAAGCCTCGCGTCATCAACGCAGCGCGGGCGCTTTCGCCAAGCCCCGCGCCGACCGCCATTCCGCAGGCGATTGCGATCACGTTCTTCAGAGCGCCGCCAATTTCAACACCGCTGATATCCGTGCTGCGGTACAGCCGCAGGCAGGAGGTGGACAGCCTTCGCTGCAGATCCGCTGCTGTCCCGTCATCCGGCGCGGCAAGGGTCAATGCCGTGGGCAGACCCGCAGCTATGTCAGCAGCGAAACCGGGGCCGGACAGCTGCGCCGGTACCGCTGTGGGAACAGCGCGGCCAATCTGCGATGCCGGCCCGAGGCCTGAAGTGACATCGATGCCCTTGCAGCAGGCAACCAGTGTCTTCCCGGACAGGACTTCCGCGAACGCCGCCAGAACGCTCGGAATTGACTGCGCGGGCGAAGCAAGCAAGACAGTTTCGGTCGCCGCGAGATCTGCCGCGTCGCAGGTCGGAGAAACCAGATCAGGCAGTCGGACGCCCGGAAGGCGGCAGTGGTGCTCACGGGTTCGAACCATTTCATCGACATGGCCAGCGTTCCTCGCCCAGAGCGTCACAGGCGTGCCGTCGCGCGCCAGGGATACGGCAAGTGCGGTTCCGAACGCCCCGGATCCGAGAACGCCGATCATGCTTTCGCTCCTCGCTTTCCGCCTCCGAGCATCGGACTGCTTCTCCGGTCAAGCGGCCAACGCGGACGGGCCGCGAGCGTCATGTCGTCAACGAGACCTAGCCGAAACCGTTCCAGTCCTGCCCATGCGATCATGGCGGCGTTATCGGTGCAGAGATGAACAGGCGGGGCGACAAAACGAACCCCCGTATCGGCGGCGACCTCCTCCAGCGCGATCCGGATGGTTCGGTTCGCCGCAACACCGCCAGCGACGGCGAATGCGGGCGCAGACGGATGGCATTCAGAATAGACTGCGACAGCGCGCCGGGACTTCTCCTCCAGGACATCTGTCACCGCTGCCTGGAATCCGGCACAAAGGTCGGCGCGGTCTGACCGGGTTATCCCCCCGCGCTCTTTGACCAAGCGGTCACGGGTGCGCAGCAGCGCCGTCTTCAGGCCTGAAAAGCTCATGTCGCAGCCGGGACGGTCGAGGAGCGGTCGGGGAAAGGCGAATCGGCCACCATCGCCGCCGACGGCGGCGTTTTCAACCGAAGGGCCACCGGGCTGCGCAAGGCCAAGAAGCTTCGCTGTCTTGTCAAACGCCTCACCCGGGGCGTCATCTATGGTTCCACCCAGGCGGGTGTAGTCCTCGACTCCATGAACGATCAGGAACTGGCAGTGGCCACCGGAGACAAGCAGCATCAGATATGGAAATTCCAGCCGATCCGTAAGACGCGGGGTCAACGCATGACCTGCGAGGTGGTTTACGCCGACAAGCGGAATTCCCGTCGCGGCTGCCAGACCCTTGGCGCACATCAGGCCCGCGAGCAGTCCGCCGATAAGTCCAGGTCCGGCGGTGACTGCGATAGCATCAGTTCCGGACAGTGGAACCGATGCTTCTTTCAAAGCCGCCTCGATGCAGTGATCGAGTTTTTCGGTATGCGCACGGGCGGCGATCTCGGGAACGATACCGCCAAATGATTCATGAAGTTCGGTTTGGCCCGCGACGACCGAAGACAGAATTTCCGGCGAACCGCCGATGGTCCGGCGGACAACGGCGGCGGCGGTATCGTCGCAGCTGCTTTCCAGTCCTAGGATCGTGACCGTGTCACCCATGACACCACCGGTTGCGTGACATAGGTCTTGCGAGGTAACATCTGACTGGATCTCTTGCAAACGCGCGACAATGAATTGCCGACAGATGCCCCCAAGCTGCTGCTGACACGTCCGCGCCCGCAATCGGAACGGTTCGCGAAGCTCTGCCGCAGACGGTTCGCTGGCGCGAGCATAGTCATCTCGCCGGTCTTACGGATCACTCCGGTGGACGACCCAATTGACCTCAGCGGGTATGGCGGAGTGGTCCTTACCTCCGAAAACGGAGCACGCACGCTTTCGTGCGCAGTCGGCGCCGTCGGGTTACAGGCATGGTGCGTTGGGGACCGAACAGCGGAAGCTGCCAGGAATCTGGGAATGAATGCCGTCTCGGCAGGCGGCGATGCGGATGCCCTCGTAGCGCTGCTTGTGAAGAAACGCCCCGAAGGCGCCCTTCTGCACGCACATGGCACCCGAACCCACGGCGATGTCGTGGCCCGGCTGCGGACGGCGGGGATACGTGTGGAAAGCCGGACAGTCTATGAACAGGTACCGATGCAGTTGACAGAATCTGCGCGGGAATGCCTGAACGAAGATGGACCCGTCATCCTGCCGCTCTTTTCGCCGCGCTCCGCCAGGCTTGTCGGCGACGAGACCCTCACTGCAAGTGCCCCGCTGGCAGTTGTTGCCTTAAGCAGATCGGTCGCCGAAGCATGGACAGGTCCGGTGCCCTGGCAGATTGCTATTGCGGAACACCCAGATGCTCCCAATATGCTGGAAGGCATCGCGGCGGTTTGGGCGACATGCCCGCCTTGAGACAGGAAGTGGCCCGGTGCAGACCCTGAACTGACGGCCGCATTCCGGGCGCGGCGGAAATCCAGAAGGTGCGCTAAACGTGGCCGAAGAAAGCAAACCGATCCCGCCGCCGGAGCCACAATCCGCTGCGGACAGTTCCACCGGTGCCAGGCCCGAAACCTCGGCCAGCACGAACGGCATTGTTGAAGACGTTCCGGAAAGCGCCTTGGAGGATGCCCCGGACGCGCCCGAAAAAGACTCCCGGAAATACGTGCCATCGAAGGGCGGAAATGACAGCCGGACAGACGCCAAGCAAAATGCTGCCGGTGACTTCGGCGGCTCCGATACTCCGACCCGGAATCCAGGAACCATCCGTCGGAAGTGGATATTGCCGGTCATTGTCGGCACTGCCCTGATTTCTGCAGGAATCGGAGGAGTTGCGGTTTTTCTGGCGAAAGATCCAGCCCAGCAGGAAATCCAGAGTGTGGTCGACGGGCTGGAAGCAAGACTTGCTGAACATGAAGCCGAACTGGCCGAGCGGTCCGCACAGATCGATGACCTTCGGGCCGCTCTGGCAGCTGCCGACAGCCAGATTGCCGGACTGAAGACTGCTTGGGAAGAGGACTCCGCCCGGATCGCCGAACTGCGAGCATTGATTCCAGATGGCGCAGCTATTGAGGCATCGGTTAGGGAACTGAGAAACACCGGTGAATCGGCAATGTCTGAATTCGACAGGTTCGATGCCGCATTGACGGCTTTGCGGGACCGGATCGACAGCGTCGAGGCCCAGCCGATCCCAATCGGCGCGCTCCCGGAAGAGATCGCGAACGCTTACGACCGACAGTTCGCTGAAATCCTGGGCGAGGTCGATGACCGGTTCGCGGAGATGCAGGAAGCGCTGGACGGTCGGTTGTCGGAAATCAATGCCGCAAGAGCGGCGGCGGAGCAGTCGGAACAAGACGCGCGGCTAGCTGAGACCACGGCGGCAGCGCGTGGAGCGCTCGCCCGGATCGTTTCGGCCCTCGACAGCGGAGATTCTTTCGTCGAAGAACTGGGTTTGCTTCAGGAGACGAGCGGTCTTGCACCGCCTGGAGGACTATTTGCCGTAGCAGAAGATGGCGTGCCGACGCGTGATGAACTGGCTGAAGCGTTTCCGGAGTCCGCAAGGCTAGCGCTCGACGCCGCCACAGCGGACGCCGTAGAGAACGGAAACATCAGTCCGATACGTGCGTTCCTTCGTTCACAGCTTGGACTAAGGTCTCTGGAGCCACGTGAAGGTGACAGCCCCGATGCGGTCCTGAGCCGGGCGGAGTCGGCGGTGCGAGCGGACGACCTTGATGCCGCCCTGGCCGAAATCGCCGCACTGCCACAGGCCGGGCGGGACCGGTTCGCGGACTGGATCGTGCTGGCAGAGCTCCGACGCGGAGCGCTTGGCGCCGTGACGGTCCTTTCGGCGCAGATCGGCAACTGAGGGGGCAGGAATGCTCTGGTCATTGACAAAGGTCATCCTGTTCGTCGCCTTGATTGCGGCACTGGCGCTTGGCGCGGGATATCTCCTGGAAGCCGACGGCGGCATCCGTGTCTCGGCTGGAACGGTTGAGCTCAACCTCAGGCCATTCCAGACAGCGGTCGCACTGGCACTCTTGATGCTTGCGATCTGGCTGCTTCTCAAGCTTGGCTCGCTCGCCGTCGCGACGGTTAGGTTTCTGAACGGTGACGAAACCGCGATTTCGCGGTGGTTCGACCGCAACCGGGAACGCAAGGGTTACCAAGCACTGGCGGACGGGCTGGTGGCGCTCGCCTCAGGTGACGGACGCGAAGCGATGGGCAAGGCAGCGCGGGCCGAACGGTTCCTGCGCAAACCGGAACTCACCGACCTTATCGCGGCCCAGGCCGCTGAACTCGCCGGTGACAAAAGCAAAGCGGAAACGGTGTACAAGAGGCTTCTCGGTCACGATTCGACACGCTTTGTCGGCGTGCGCGGAATAATGAAACAGCGGCTTGCCGACGGCGACCTGGAGACGGCGACCAAACTCGCGGAGAAAGCGTTCGCCCTGAAGCCCAGGCATGAGGAAACGCAGGACATCCTCCTCAAACTGCAGGCCAAGGACTCTGACTGGAAAGGGGCCCGCAGGACTTTGGGGGCGAAACTGTCGACCGGAACGCTTCCCCGGGACGTCTTCCGACGCCGGGACGCTGTGCTCGCGCTAAGCGAATCGAAGGCCCTTCTGAGTGATGGATCATCGGTTGAAGCGGAGACCTATGCGATCGAAGCCAACCGCCTTTCACCTGACCTTATACCCGCGGCCGTGCTGGCTGCGCGCTGCCACATCGAACACCGACGGAAGCGCCACGCAACGCGCGTGCTGAAAAAGGCCTGGCAGGCACAGCCGCACCCCGACCTTGCAGCTGTCTTTGCCGAAATAGAGGCGGATGAAACGCCGGAACAGAGAATCAAGCGGTTTGGTCCCTTGATCAAAATGCACCCGGACGATCCGGAAACCAAAATGCTTCTTGCCGAACTGCACATCGCGGCAGAGGACTTCCCGGCGGCGCGCAGGGCTCTGGGAGACCTGATGGAAGAGACGCCTACGGCACGAGCCCTTACGATCATGGCAGCGGTAGAGCGTGGCGAAGGCGCGGAAGACAAGGTCGTTCGAGGTTGGCTGGCCCGCGCCGTGACCGCGTCACGCGGTCCGCAATGGGTCTGCGGAAACTGCAGGAACGTCCACGCAGCCTGGATACCGGTCTGCAAGAGCTGCGGCGCATTCGACACACTTGCCTGGACAGTCCCGGAGGAAGGTGAAGTCGCGATGCCTGAATCGACTGGAATGCTGCCCTTGATCGTCGGTCTGCCGGAAGCTGAACCGGAATCGGTCGATCTTTCAGATGAGAATAGCCAAGAAGAAGCAGATGGAGAGACTGTCGACCCGCTCAATGCCGATCGCGAAGCGTCTCCCTGATTCGCACCAAGGCCGAATCGAGGGCGCAAACTCGAAATCCGTAAAGTTCCCAAACATAGAGCGACTCGTGTCGGGACGACAGATTCAGGTGCCTCCCGCACCCTGATGTTCGGTTATCTTCGCACGGAAAGGCCGATCCGCTCCATGCATCCAGAACAGTTGCGAGACGACCGATCCTTTCGGATTCGCCGGAAACCCGTTCCGGGACTTGCGCGCAACACACCTAGCGGCTAAACGACCTATCGGCGACGCCGCATTAGCTCAGCTGGTAGAGCAATCGCTTCGTAAGCGATGGGTCGGGGGTTCAAGTCCCTCATGCGGCACCACTCGTTTCACACCCACTTGTCGCCTCGGCCAGCAGAACCTGCGCTCAGAAAAGAGTCAGGAATCCCTCGGATGGGCACAGCGAAAGGCTCCAGCTTCCGACGTCCGGATCGGCTGCGGCGATCGCAAGAGGGATTTCAGGACACGGCCAGACGATCCGCCAGCCTTTACCAACCAATTGGGCATACCGTTTTATTTGCGGCTCCGAGACGGCAGTGGAGTACGCGCTGTAGGATTTCGGGCGCATCGGTCTGGAGAGCGTTGCTGGCGACCGCGCGGTTTTCGCTGGTCTAGCGTCGCGGGCGGCCAAGCCCGGCAATGGAAGCCCTCTTGAAACCGGAACTGACGCTCGACTCTGAAAAGGGAAACTTGGGTTCCGTGCGCGTTACCAACGACCCGGTACAGGCCGAAACGTTGCCGGCACATGCGACGAGCTATCCAAGGAGCTCGGTTTACTGGATGAGTGCATATCTGCATTCATCGAATTACTGAACGGTCCAGCCGTCACGGTTCGTTAAGCCGGGCGGCACCTAATCCGAGAGCCGAATTTCCGGCCATCAGCCAGAAGTGCATGCTCGCCGACTTGCTTGCGCGGATGCGGGAGCCATCGTTATGAAACGAAGTGGGAGAAGCGCAGCCATGAGCGGCACGGCATCAAAGGGCTCACTTGAGATCGATGTGACGGATTTCGGGCCGATCGCCAATGCAAAGGTCGATTTGCGTTCGATGACTGTATTCGTCGGGCCGAGCAACACAGGGAAGTCATATCTGGCGATCCTAATCTACGCATTGCATCGTTTCTTCGGAGGAGGTGCCGGATTCAGCAGTTCCCGGTAGGCTGCCCGTCGGCCTGCCGGACAGCCGGTTCGGGCGGTCGGCACGGCCGGTCCATTCCGGCTGCGCACGGCTGAAGGCCGGGCGGCTGCCCGTTTTCTGAAAATTCGGCGAAGGGCGGGAGC
>JAJEAY010000084.1 GCA_022824145.1 Rhodobacter sp.
TGACGGGAAGCGACCTGACAAGCCGCCTGCCACGAATTGGATAAAGCAAGCTGCTTCCCTATGGCGGCGGGTCGCCTCGATAATGAAATACTGCCCGAGCGATGCAACAACGGTCGCAAGAAGTTGCTTGGGCCAGCCGACACCGGTCGTTGCGAGAGGGATGAGAAAGTTGCAGGAAGAACTGTTCAAGGCCTGGCTGAGCGTCAAGCGAGAAATGAGCCCCGGAACAATCGTAAGCCGGATCAGCAACTGCAGGCGTGTCGAGCAATACGAAGGCGATCTCGACGCCCATTACGATGCGGATGGACTGGTCGGCCTAACGGGACGCATGAACCCAAAGAGTCCGGAGCACAAGGTTCCGATCAACGGAAACATCTACAACGGCACGGCGACGCTGAAGACCGCAGTTGGCCTCTATCGCGACTTTCGGGAAGCGGGTGACGGAAATGCCGATTCGACTGAAGCTCCAACAGTGAAGAAGCATGTAAAGCAAACCCGGAAATCGGGAGCGGGCTGGCCGGGTTGGCCGGGACCAAGCGAAGAGGACTTGCTTGAGCTTGCCCGGGCGATGACACCGTTCGTGCGCTTCCTCAATCCTGACATCATCAGTGCTGTCACCGAGGACAATCGGAGTATGGCCCCCGAATGGTCTTCCCGACTCGAGGATCTCGGCATCGACTCCGACATCTATCTGTGGGACGGCTCTCCCTGCGCCTTTCCGGGCGTTCGGCGGTACGCTGGAAGCACAGAGATTGCGGTGTTCCGAAAACAGGCAAAGACGAATGAATTTCCCCCACTATGCATTTCGCTCGACGACAACGACTACCCGAAGCATTTGTGGTCCTTCGCCTTCGCGGGCAAACCGTTTGGCAAACGCGGTCCGAATGGCTACCAGCTTGCGCACCTCTTCGACCACAAGGAACACGGAAACCGCTGGCGCGAGGAGTTGGACATCCCGCCGAGTGTAAAGGAGCCGAAACCACTCTTCGGGTTGTTCACAAGCGCGGCGAACCTGGCTTACGTACCAAGCGCTTTTCTGAGACCGACGGATTTTTCACCGAGGTTGCGGAGTATGATCCAAAGACGGGCGCTGCAACTCTACGGCAGCATATGCCGCATTGTTCCGCCGCCTTTGACGGTAAAGCCCTGCGAAGACCAGAACTGGTCTCTCGACAATTTCTGGTGGAACGAACCCGTGGGGAGCATGGACAACACTCCTGACTTTCTCGAATTCCGTCGCAAGCGCTTGGAAAAACTCTTCGACAAACGGCATAACGCCCTGGGGACCAGCTAACGGATCCATTGAGAGCCACAAATGCGACGAGCCGCGCGCGAACAGCCGCTCGGGAAAAGACCTGTCTCAACTGAAATGCTGGTGCACTATGGGATGGGCGGGGATTTCGTCCCTTGAATTGAGGTTCAGCTTGTAGTCTGCGATGCGAACTTCGCCGAATTCCGTCTGCGGAACCTACATCATTCAAATGCCTGTCTCACAGTGAAATTCGAACTCCGCCACGAAGTGCGCGAAGGCAGCCCGAGATCGGCCGTTCCCACCGGATCCTTGATCCAAAGATTCAGAACTCACTCATCCGACTCAGCTACTTGAGAATTTCCTTAGCGGACACTAATTGTAGTGCCCGCGCGCCCGCATCAACGCATCGGCGCGGTTCTGCGCATTCATCAGAGCCGTGCCGATGCTCGTCATGCCCTGCAGCATATTGTGCATCTCGGTTCCTATGATTTCGATCAGATCGGTAATCTCAGGAACGGGTGGCCTTGGCCAATACTGCAGGATCCCGGATCGTGCCATGCCATCGACAATCGAAATGACTGGTGACACGCTGCGCACTTTCCTGTCCATGCTGACGCTGAAACGGGGTGTCACGAGACTGCCGTTTTCGATATAGAGCTTGATGGTTTGGGGCGAGGTGAAGGACTGGAGCGCCTTCCACGCCGCATCAATGCGATCCGGCGCAATGTTGGACGGGATTGCCAGAGCGTAGCCGCCAACCGGCGCGATCGGCTTCCCGCCTGGCCCGTAGGGATGGGGCAGAAAGTCGGTTACGCCAAATGCAGGGGAGTCCGGGTTTAGCTCAAAGAGCGGCGCCAGAAGCGTAGCGCAGTACGCCATCGCGACCTCGCCATCCGCATAGGCGCGGGCGCGTTCGTACCACGACATCGACAGGATCGACACCGGCGAGAAGTCCAGAAGCTCGCTGAGATATCCTGCAGTGGCAAACGCCTCATCAGACTGCAGCATCGGCCGGAGATTCTCGCCCTGCGGCCATTCCGCATCGAAGTCATCGCCGACCCGCGCCAAGTTCAGGAACGGTCGCCCCATTGCCCCCATGACAAACATAAAGGTGTGTCCAAGAGGCGTCCCGCGCGCAGCGTTCCAGGCGATTCCCGAACGTCCCTGCGCCCGGTTGTGGAGGGCACGCGCCGTTTCCAGCGTATCGGAGATCGTGAATGGCACTCCAATCCCGGCGGCGTCGCAGAGATCGCGCCTGACACAGAGCAGTTCGGGTGTCGTCTGGACAGGAAGGCCATACTGAACGCCGCCATAACGTGCGGACGCGAGCGCGACCTTGTGAAAATCGCCAATGTCCACCTTGGCTTCTTCAATGAGATCGTCGATCGGAAGAAGAACGTTCTTTTCGGCAAGTTCCCCGAACCACGGAAGGTCACAGGCGATGATGTCGTAGCGGGACGTTTTTTGCGCCGCATTTGTCAGGATTTCCTGGCGCAGCCGGTCAATCGACAGGGCCCGGCTGTTCATGCCGACTCCGAACAGGCCCTCGAACTGCCGTTTAAGGACGTTCATGGCCATGAATGTGGGGTCGGCATGGACAAGAACGCGAAGATCACTGTGAAGACCAAGCTTCGACTGCAGCGGCGTCGGCGGCGGTATCGTCAGACTGTCGCCATACGAAGAGCCGAAGAAATAATCGCCGATACCGCCTTTTCCCGCCGTCCCGATGCCAAGGGTCGAGCTGACCGCGCCCCGCACCCGGCGGGCGTATTCCTGCCATTCAAAAATCAGCTTGTCGGAAGGATGCAACGAAAAGCTCTTGCCAGTCGCCGTTCTTGGACGCCGTATCAAAAGGCCACGTTCCTCAATTGAGTAGATTGCCCTGATCGCAGTGCCGTAACCCAGTCCGCTTGCGCTCGCCAAATTACTTGTTGTGGTGAGTTTGCCCTGCAGATGATTGCGCAGGAGCGCGGTAATCATTCGAGTCTCATCATAGCCGCGCCTGAGGCTGAGCACCTGATCGGCTTCGTCACTGAGCGCGTCAATGAAATCCAGGAAAAGCGTGAATTCCTCGCCCGTGATCCCTTTGGCGCGCGGAACGTCACCGCTCTCGAACGGACCTTCCGGCCGGCTCCTGAATTGCCCTCGCTGAAGGTTCATGACCGCTCTCAGCGCCTCTGACAGTTCCGGCACGATCTGGCCCCTCTCCAGCACGGTTCGGGGTCAGATTATGTCCAGTTTGGATATTCTTCCAGCTTTTCCGTCACCGTCCGGATGGACGTCGGAGTCCGGCAATCTTGTCGGCCAGGATGCTTCGTCGTCGGTCGACATCGTTGAGAAGCTGGCTTCGTCGCTGTCGTTCATCGAAGACGCGGCTGCCGGTCTGGAACATGATTACGACCAAAAGGAGAATTCCGAGATAGAGCTGCACCATGAAGGAGGGCGTCACGTTGAAGACAAGTCCTGTATTCAGGAAGTTGACCGTCAGGGTTCCGATGGCGGCACCGATGACCCCGCCCTTGCCGCCCAGGATCGACACGCCGCCGATGAAAGCGGCCACGGTTCCGGCCAGCAGGAGATACTGAAGGCCGAGCGCCTGTGCCGTGCCCGAGCGCAGGCCGATGATGATCCCGCCCAGCCCTGCACAGAAACCGGAGATGGCGAAGACAATGATCATCGGGCGCTGCAGCGAGATGCCCGAGGCCAAGGCCTCTTTCCGGGCCCCGCCGATGGCATAGATCTCGCGGCCATAGCGCGTATAGGTCATGAACAGCCCCACGATGACGAACATCGCGATGACCAGAAGCGAGGCAGGCGAGAAATAGACTAGCATTTTGGTTGAGATGAAGTCGGGAATGCGGAAATCGGTCAGCATGACCGTCTTCTCTTCGGCAGCAAAGAGCGCCACTCCGCGCAGGAGCATTAGCGTCCCCACCGTCAGCACGATGGCGCGGATTCTCAGGTAGGCGATGAAATACCCTTGGATCGCACCGATGGATGTAGAGACCGCCAGCCCCAGAAGAAGTGCGTTGACGGCACCCCAATCGTCGGTGAACCGCACTGTGATCACAGCCGCCAAAGCCGCGTTGGAGCCAATCGAAAGGTCGATTTCGCCAGCGATAATGCAAAGCGTCAATGCCAGCCCGACAAGACCCAGGACCGCGAATCGCTCCATGATCGCAAAACCGGTTCGATGCGTGAAGAACAGTGGCTCAGTGATCGCAAAGAAGGTGAATACGCTGACGGCCAGCAGAATGGCAAAACTCAGGTCGGGGTTTTCGGTGACCAAGCGCTTGATGCGTTCCATGGACTCCTCCTATTCCACGGCCCGGCTGCCGCGACGGACAAGGGCAAACACTATGATGGAAAAAACGATCATCAGACCGACAGCAAGCACCCGTGCACCGGAGTTGAAGCCGTTCAGAACCATCATGTTGTCGATGCTTGATATGAAGATCGCGCCCAGCGATGTGCGAAGCGTCGACCCATAGCCGCCCATGATCGAGTTTCCGCCGACCATGACGATGGCGATGACCATGATCGTCATGTCTCCAGAAGAGCCGAACTCGGACGAAAAGTAGTTGACATGCGCCGATGAGACCTGGCCCGAGAATGCCACAGCGACGAACGCCGCGCAGACGCTCGCGATGATGCAGCACTTGATCGCCATACCGAAGTTTTCATGTCCTGTCGCCCGGCCTGCCGCTCGGTTGGCGCCCACCAGATAGACCTGGCGACCGAAGGTGGTGTAGCGCAGGGTCAGTTCAGCTACGACCGCGATGATGATGAAGGCGACGGTGATATTTGGAATGTCTCCGATGAAAGACCCGGTACCCAACCATTCAGCCCCATGCGGGCGGCGGTAACTTACGACAAGGTTGTCCGACCACCAGGATCCGATCCCGAAAAACAGGCCCGCAGCACCTAGCGTAACAACGATCGGGTTGCCGCCAAGGCCAATCAAGGCGCCCTGAACCGCACCTGTGATCGTCGCGACGACCATCGTGGCCGCAAAGGCAACAAGGAAGGTCATCATCAAGGCCGAGTTTGCCGGATCGCCCTCGGCAGGTCCCCATTGGTTCCACTCCGCCCCCATGAGCGTGGCGAAACAAATGATGGAAAGCGCCGCGATTTCCTTCATGGACAACAGAAAGAAGTTGCCGCTGAGGGTGACGAAGGTCAGCCCGATGGCCATGATGCCGACCAATGCGGCATCCCGGATTATTGTCTTGACATTGAACCATGTAAGAAAGTCGTCCGTAACCGCGGCTCCAGCCACAAACACGAGGAGAAAAAGCCCCACCATTGCGATGACCAATGGCGAATAATCCCTGCGAATGCGCTGGATGAAGCCGATGTCGCCGCCTGAGATCGCAGCCGCGTCGGTCATGACGCTTTCTCCGGCACGGCTATACCCGCTTCGCGGAACGGATCAGTGATCTGTTCGAGGATGTTGGCAGACGTCATCTCATTCAGCTGCAGCTCGCCGACACGGAGACCGCGATAGAAGCTGATGATCCGATCCGGCAGGTTGGTAATTTCCTGGATGTCGGTCGAGGCCACGACGATGGCGGCGCCATGGTTCGCCAAGTCGCGGAGGATCTGGTAGATCTCGGCCCGCGCGCCGACGTCCACACCGCGTGTGGGTTCGTTCACAAGAATCACCTTGGGCGAGATTGACAGCCATTTTCCGAGCGCGACCTTCTGCTGGTTTCCGCCTGAGAGAACTCCGGCTTCCTGAGGCAGACGCTTAGGGTCCACAGTGAACTTGATGGCGTTTTCGGCTGTCGATGCCCGCTCCTTTTTGCCGTTCAGAAGTCCGTTTCTCGAAATCGTCTCATGCGACGGAGCCGAAAGGTTTTCCATGATCGGTCGGCCAAGGAACAGTCCGTCATGTTTCCGATCTTCGGAACAATAGGCGATGCCGCGGCGGATAGCTTCTCTTGGGCGCGAAGGCAGGAACTCTTCGCCATTGTAGTGCAGCGTCCCGCCGCGCGATTTTGTGGATCCAGCCATGGCTCCAAGGATTTCGGAAGTTCCCGATCCAAGCTGCCCCGCCAGACCCAGAATCTCCCCGGGATACACATCGAAACTGATGGGCTCGAGGATTCCGTCCGGCCAGAGATCATGCACCTTCAGGAGGGGGTCGTCGCGGGCGATCGGTTCGCGCGCCGGATACATATCACCAAGTTCGAACCCCAGCATGAGTTCAACCAGAGAGTTGACATCCATTTCCGCTGCCGCACGGGGCGCCTGGCTTTCCCCGTCCCGCAGCACCGTGATCCGGTCGCAGATCCTGAAGATCTCATCCAAGCGGTGGCTGACGTAAATCACCGACTTTCCCCGATCCTTCAGGCGCTTCACCATGTCCAGGATTCGGATGGAATCTGTCTCGCCAAGCGCCGCCGTGGGTTCATCAAGGATCAGCACCTGCGGATTATGCGCGATCAGCCGCGCGACCTCGACCAGGTGCTGTTCACCGACAGAAAGCCGACTGGTGATGCGCAAAGGGTTGATGTGTCCAAGCCCGACCTCTTCCAAGAAGGGTTTTGTCTTCCTTGCGAGATAGCTTTTCGAGGCAATCTGTGGAACGCCGTCGCCCGCCAGAAAAATGTTCTCGGCCACGCTCATTGTCGGAATGAGGCTCAATTCCTGCTGCGCGATGGCGATACCGGCATGTTCGGCAGCGGTCGGACTGCTGAAACTGCACGCTTTGCCGTCGAAAAAATACTCGCCGGTAAAGCCCGTATCGAACCCGCCGATAATCTTGACCATGGTGGACTTTCCGGCGCCGTTTTCGCCAACCAGTCCCATGACTTCGCCGCGTCCGACTTCAAAGCTCGCGCCTTTGAGCGCCTGGATCGCACCGTAGTCCCGGCTGATGTCTGTAAGTCGAAGAAGCAGTTGGTCCGCCATGGTCCACCCCCTGATCCAATCGGGATTTTCCGGTTCTTAGCGGAAAAAGGGCGCCCTGTCACTGGGGCGCCCTACTTGATGCATGGATCAGCCGCCCCAAGCGCCCGAGCAAAGCTCGTCAATGCCATAGAGCTTTCCGTCATAACCGCGAAGCGCAACGGTTTCGATGTTCGTTGCGGTCACAGCCGGGTTCGGCGTGAAGTTGATGTAGTTCTCCAGCTGGCCCGTCTCGAGATACTCCTCGACCATCTTGATCGCGAGCTGGCCTTCGTGCAGCGGCGACTGAAGCGTTGTGCCGAACTGCTTGCCTTCTTCGATCAACTGCTTGTCGCCATTACAGACCGTGCCGACTGCGATCACGTCCTCTCCCATGGAATAGCCGGCTTCCTCCAGCGCCTTGATGCCACCGGTCAGGATTGCGTCGTCCATTCCGTAGACAAAGTGGATGCCCTCGTCGCGAAGCGCTGCGATGGCCTTCGCGGCGCCCTTGTAGCCATTGGCCTGACCAAAGCCTTCGTCAACATCACCGATGATGTTCAGTTCAGAACCGGCGATCGCTTCCTTGAATGCGTTGATAGACAGGCCATAGCCGCCATAGCTGTGCGGGTAGCTCAGCACCAGCACGTTAAAGCCTTCACCACCGGCGGCCTTCTTGGCGGCGGCGGCTTCGCGCATCATGTAGCCAGCGTTCCGGGCACGCAGGCGGTCATCGGGTCCGGCGTAGCCGAAGATGTACTGCTTGTCCTGCTCGTTCGGAAGCTGGTTGATCTTCAGAACCGGAACATCTGTCCTGGCAAGCGCGCGCAGCGACCCGAGACCTGCGACGGCATCAGACGGCCACCAGATGAAGACGTCCGGCAAAACGCCAGCAGCCAGAACCTGCTGAACCTGCTGGTCCTGCTCCGCCTGGTTGAACTGGTTTTCAAATACCTGGATGTCAAAGCCCTTGAGCTCGGCTGTGTCCTTGATGCCCCTGATGAACCGGCCGATATAGGCCTCACCGGCAGGGCCGTTGAACGAGATGATCGATGGTTTGTCTTGTGCGAGCGCCGCGGTCGATATGACGCCTGTGGCCAGCAGACCGACCATCATGCTGCGTAGGGTCTTTCCCAAATATGTCATTGATTCCTCCCTTCGGGAATTTAGACGAGTTCATTTCGCCGCAGCCAGACTGCCAAATGTAGCAGGCGCAATGTCCCATGATTTCATCCAATTTGGACTATTTTTATCCATTTTGGGTTAACTCCGGGCTGTGGATGGTGTTTGCATCGGGATATTCCATTCAAATCACTGAAGAGACGCGCCTTGGGAGGTCGCAAGATGGATACGCAACGACTTGCAGGAAAGAATATCCTCATTACGGGAGCCGCACAGGGCATGGGGGCCGCAAACGCAGAGTGTTTTGCGCAGCAGGGCGCAAACGTCTGTATCGGCGACCTCAATTTTGATGGGGTTCAGGCAGTGGCTGAACGTATCAATTCCGCTGGAAATGGCCGGGCTGTGGCCGTCAGAATGGACGTCACCAGCCGCGAAGACAACGCAGCGGCAGTTGCAAAGACCGTTGAGGCATTCGGGTCGATAAACATCGCTCTTCTGAATGCTGGCGTGAACAAGCCCCGCATGTTCATGGACATCGACGAAGACAACTGGGACATGATAATGAACATCAACGCCAAGGGTGTTCTTCTGGGCATGCAGGAGGCGGCTCGGCAGATGATCGCCCAAGGTCCGATGGACGATCATCCGTACAAGATCATTCCGGTTGGCTCGATCGTTTCGCGCACCGCATTTCTGGATGTCATTCCCTATTGCTGCTCGAAATACGCTGTTCTTGCAATGATCATTGGCGGTGCAAAGGCGCTTTGGCAACACAAGATCACCGTCAACGGCTATGGCCCGGGTGTCGTGAAGACCGAGCTTTGGGAGCAGCTTGACAAGGATCTCGTTGAAATCGGCATGTTTGAGGAAGAGGGTCAATCGATGGACCACCTCGCCGAGACCATGATCCTGATGAAAAAGCTCTCGACGCCAGACGACGTGAAAGGCACAGCCGCATTCCTTTGTTCAGACGAAAGCGACTACATGACAGGCCAGCTGATCATGATCGATGGCGGCATGATCATGCAATGAACCGGATGCTTCTATGCACAAGGAAGGCGGGCCCCGCCCACCCGGTCTGCCTGGCCTCGATTCCAATGGCTGCTGTTGACGTGAATCTGTCGGTGGGAAGAGCGCCGCTGGAATGATCAGGCGACATTCAGCCGATGGAATTCGTTGTCGATCTCCGGTTCACCGTCATGGCAAGCGGCCTGAACCGGCTGCTGGCCGTCCGCGATGGAGACGGAAGGCGGACAGATCGATGCTGCTGGCACAACCAAAGGCATGTTCGTCACCACCACCGCACCCACATGCTTCACACGTGTCGCTTGGAATTATGTGGCATGGAATCGGAAACGGATTGCATTGATTGACGGCGAGAAACTGGCGCACCTCACGATCCTGTATCGATTCGGGGTCGAACTCAATTCTCTCGGGATAAACCGTATCGAAGAATACTGCTTCGAGCGGGAAGCGCTGTAAACTGCATGTCTTTCGTGAAACCAGGTCTGCCCCCGCACCGCCTACGGCGTTGACATTGCCGGTCCGGGCGCTCAGTTCCTTCCCGAAACCTGTTTCGGATAGTAAGGCACGCTCCCATGTCTATTCCCCAAACCGGCGGCGCGCCGATCGAAGCGCATGAGCAGCTCGCCGCCTATATCGCCGACGGCTGCAAGCCACGCGAAGAGTGGCGCATCGGCACTGAGCACGAGAAATTCGGCTATTGCGCCAAGACGCGCCTGCCCCTGCCCTATGACGGCCCCTGCTCCATTCGTGCAGTTCTTGAAGGCCTTCGTGACCGCTTCAGTTGGTCACCGTTACTTGAGGGCGAAAACATAATCGGTCTGACAAAGGCCGGCGCCAATGTCAGCCTGGAACCCGGCGGCCAGCTCGAACTGTCCGGTGCCCCATTGGAAACGATTCACCAGACCTGCGACGAAGTGAACGCTCATCTGCGGGAGGTCCAGGAGGTCGCCGACGATCTCGGCGCGCGCTTCATCGGACTTGGAGCGGCGCCTGAATGGACCCATGAGCAGATGCCATTGATGCCAAAGGGCAGATACAGGCTGATGACGGATTACATGGGACGTGTCGGAACCCATGGCACGCAGATGATGTACAGAACCTGCACGGTGCAGGTTAACCTCGATTTCTCGTCAGAAGCAGATATGGTGAAAAAACTGCGCGTGGCGCTTTGCCTGCAGCCGGTTGCCACCGCTTTGTTCGCCAATTCTCCTTTCTTTGAGGGCAAGCCGAACGGCCACAAGAGCTGGCGCAGCCGGATCTGGCGTGATCTTGACGCTGACCGCACGGGTATTCCGGAGTTTGTGTTCGAGGATGGAT
>JAJEAY010000269.1 GCA_022824145.1 Rhodobacter sp.
TCCCATAAGATCCGCGCGAAGTTTTTTCCGGACGGACCTTAAATTTATAGCGAATCGCCACACTCCGGATCCCGGAATGTTTCCTTAACGGGTGGCCGCCATGGCGTTCGGCATCGAGTCCGTTCCCGACCGGCCGGAAAGCACCCGTCCTCCTGCGCGGGGACTGGCGGAAGGGCCGCAGGATCCGGAAGAGGGCCGCCAGCCCGCTGGACAGGCTGTGCCTTCCCGGCCATGCCGGTGGCTTGGCGGCCGCCGTCACTTCGCCGGCCCGGCCCGGAATGTTCCCATAAGGCGGCCAGCCTGACGGCCGCCTTGGGGACGGAAAAGCTTCCAAAAATCAATGCACTGGACCCGGAACCCGTTGCCGGTTCCCCGCCAAGTTCCGCTTATTGGTTCTCCCGAATTAACACGTCAAACGTGGTCAATCGCAGGGGTAGGCGCTCCAGTGTCATCGCGAGCCCGGCTGGGGCTACAATGAACGGCCCTTGGTTCTCTTGCCATCACCTTGAAGAAAGCAACGAAGAACTTCTGAACCGCCGCCGACAGCGTAAACCCTACTGCAATCGGGGTTGCGCATTCTGCAGCGCTGCAACGAATTTTTTGCGATATTCTTTGCGTTCCGGGTCAGTTAGATCACGTCCTAAGCGTTCACGAAGGCGTGCAAGAGTTGGACGATCGATTTCGGAATGAATGCGACCATCATTTTCGGCGACATACTGCGCCTGCCTTTCCAAATCGAAAGGTGAGAGACCACCAACCACATCCTTTAACTCGGCATCCAAAATATTCCGGACATCATCGCAAATCGAAGGAGGGCCGCTCGCGGATTGAGATCGATCAGTTGGGGGCGTAATGCCCGCTCCGGACACTACAGAGGTTGACCGAACCGGCGAGTCCATTTCGACATCGCCGAAGTGCATCCACTTTCGGACCATGGCGTCGTCCCATTCGCGACAACTGTCGGCCTCCATCATCAGATTATTTGACTGAGAACCTCGAGCCGGCTGGATGCCAAGAAGGTGAACCCGGACCCCAAGTGTCTGCGCTACCTACACGCCGATCTTAATATCTTCGTCGCCAGAAAGGATCAGGGCGTCAGTGATCGCGCAGTTTCGTGCGAGCTCAATCAGGTCTGTTACGATCAACGATTCCACACCCTTCTGTTCGCCTCGGGTGTTCACCAACCCTAGACGTAACTTGGCATCTTCTGACCAGCCGACCTCGTCCTGATCCATGCTCGGACGCCCGGACTGTGGAAGACAGTCATACCAATAAATTCGAAGCAGGCGGCGACCGGAAGCCACCGAGTTTGCGGTTTCTTCCAACTGGTGAAGAACTTGTATTATGAAAAGTCGTATTGAATCCCGGCTAACTGTTTTCTTTCTGAGCAAAGTGGATCCCTGAGCCTAAAGATAGCCAGCCTCAACAAAAACAGCGGTTTGCCTATGTATTTTTGGGTCTCGCATAAAGTAATGGGGTACCCGAAGGCACCCCTAAGTAGGCACCGGAAGCCGTTTCTACGTGACTCCGGATGCCACTCAGTTAACAAACGTTCCAGCAACGTCAAGCTGACTCTCAAAAAATTTCGGTTAAATCCAATTTTCGCTGGCATACGTTCATTTCGTCATTGCACAGTTGAAAAACAGTTTAAAATCCGCTCTGTAAAATAGCGGCGGCATAAACGAATTGGAAACTGATTCCGAAAATGAACAATCGCAAAATTACCGCAACATATTGTAAATAAATAGGACAATTTCTCGGAAGCTACTGCGACATCCGACAGATTCCCAACGCGCGTGCAACATCCTATTGCAGGACGCCGAGCCGAGGCTGCGGCTGTGGAATGCTTGGAGGAAACCATGACGCAACTCATCGTTGTCGGAAACGAAATGGGCGGAGTTGGCAAGTCTAACGTGGCGAAACATGTGGCGATCGCACTGGAGCGAATCGGCCATTGAGCCAGCGTCATCGACGTGGACGTCCGGCAGAGAACTCTGACAAGAGGCCTCGAAAACCGGCAGTCCTGCATCGCGAAACACGGAGTTGATCTTCCAACACCAAGTTCTTTGATCTCCCTCAGGTCACCGAACGGGATCTCCAAGCCGGAGAGGATCCTGATGGCCTCAGGCTGGCCATGGCCGTGGACGCCAGATCGAACGGAAGAATCCGGGAAGCGACCAGTTGCGACACGGTGAAGTACAGCGCTGTCCGAAGATACGCCTTCCGCTTTCCATCCGGCAGGGGTTCAATGCCGAAAAGCAGTTCCACGACATTCCCGGTCTTTGTGCCGAGAACCCAGTCGTGTCGCCTGTCCTGGCAGCTGACGACCTAGGCGTCTGGTTCGAACCGGATTGGCTCCGAAATCGCGCTCGTATCGAGAATGATCACGAAGAATCCGCAGCTTCGACCGACTCCCGACTGCAGCCGGTTTTGGGAAACGCGACTTGCAGGCCGCACGCGAACGCGACCACGATATCGCCAAGGCCTTCGGCGGAGCGGGTGGCTTCGTCGAGCAGTTCACCGGCCGGAGCTTCGGCGCTGATGTCGCGATGTGAGGCGATGAAACTGATGCGCCGCGGCACCGAAGAGCTTTGCCCCCCGAAACCCTGGGGAGATGCGGAAACGGAAACCGAAAACGCCCGCAAGCAACGATTGCGAAGCCGGTCCATCTGTCGTATGGCCCCGCCATGCGAAGCCTAATCGCCGGTCCCGGTGTCACCTATGCCAAAGGCAATTTTGTTGACGGCACGATCAATAACCTTGCCATGGGCTGCCTCTTCGACAAGGCAGCTCGCGTCATCGCCAGGAAAGACGTCCCATTCGTGTCGGACCACAACGCCGCCTGTCGCCCGATCTTCCGTGTCTGTGGGTGCTGGCCGATGAAGCGGCCCATCAACGTCGCGCCGGAATGTTCCAGTGAGGGCCGGCGAACCACACGAGCGATAGCTGCCAAAAGCGAACCATGGGCTCCGTTGCCGACAAAATAGCAAAGAAGATTCTGACGTCCCGCGGCTCGAAGGTCGTCGATCTGGCGAGCTGGCGGGAAGGCAGGAAGATGGCCCTCGAAGCCGGTTTCGGTCAAGAGGGTCCGATCCCCAGCAAGTTCGCGGACCTTGACCCTTGCCACGGCATCTACGTGTTGGCGGAGAATGTAGTATCCCTCATGGCCGAATCGATTTCCGTGATGAGAGAGGCGAAGGGCTTCGTCAGGATTGTCGGGGACGCCGAGGACGAGTACCTGCCATCCGGGCCACCAATGAGCCCGTTGACCGTCAGCTATTTCACGATGTGGGCGTTTTTCGACGTGACGTTCGGCAGCAGCCGGGAGACCATGGGCAGCTGCATCCTACGAATCGCACCTGGGCTTGATTGCCCGTCCTGGCTGATCGACACCGTCGAGCGGATGCAACATTCGAGGATGGGCTTCTATGTCCATTGCGGCAGCGAGGGAGATGGGGTGCTGCTGCGCGAGGCCGGCACTCGGGAGATCGTCTCCTGCATGGTGCCAGCCGGCTATACCGGCTGTGAGGGCGAAATTTGGTTCGTGCGCGTGCTCCCGCCACCCCACTCCTTGTGCCAACGGCATATCGTGTTCAACACGCCCTACGTGATTCGGGACTGGCCCGAACGCGCGTTCATCGACTATCTGGCCCGAGAGCGCTCGCGGATGCAGGCCAAGATGCCGCACCGGACGAAAGACGCGCACGGTCATCTGATGAAGTACGGTCTGGAGCCCAACCACTGGAACGAGTACATTCACTGCGCGTATTCGGATCATCTGCGTGAGGCGATCTTTCTGACCGGCATCCCGGACATCCGGCAAAGCCTTCCCCATGCCTCGACCGTTCGATAGCTCGGCTATCGGACATCGGCAGCAAGGGTCGCCACACCGAGATTCTCAGCCGACACGCAATTATGACTGGGCAAATCGAATGATGGTTTCCATACCGTGATCCGTACTGCAATTCAGTCCAGCCGATGAGCAGAGCTCCATATTTTTTCTGAACGAGCACGACGATTGAATCCTGCTATCTTTGTGTATATGTCATTGCATATGCATAAGGAGATGACATGCCACAGCCCCACCACCGCGAGCCATCGTCACCGCGTCAGGCCAAACTCTTCCGAAACAACAAGAGCCAAGCGGTACGCATACCAGCTGACTTCGCTTTCCCCGGCGACCGCGTGATGATCCACCGGGATGGTGATCGTCTCATCATCGAACCTCTTCAACGCAAGGATCTTCTGGAGGTTCTGGCTGGCCTAGATCCGCTTGAACCGGAAGACCGGTTCCCGGATGTTGATGACACTCTGTTACCGGTGAAGGTCATCGAATTGTGAGCAGGCTCTATATGCTGGACACCAATATCGTGTCCGAACTTGCCCGCAATCCGCATGGCGTCGTTGCCAGCCGTATCTCGGAAATCGGATCGGACACAATTTGCGTCAGCATCATCACGGCCGCCGAGTTACGCTATGGCTGCGCCAAGAAGGGATCCCCGGCGTTGAGTGCGCAGATCGAAGCAATCCTGGGAAGCCTGCAAGTGCTTGCGCTGGATAAGCCGTCAGAAGTCAGGTACGCAGAGATCCGGGCTGGCCTGGAAGCTGCGGGCACGCCAATTGGCCCAAACGATCTGCTGATTGCAGCTCATGCCTCCGCGACCGGGGCAGTGCTGGTGACTGCCAATTCCCGAGAGTTTGCAAGAGTACCGGACTTGCCTGTCCAGAATTGGATGGAGTAGGGGAATGACACGTTTTTGGTGAAGTCCGAAGCAGACCGCTGGACATCCTCTTGGAGAGACGGCCGACCAAGGAGTGCGGGCTGTTGCGCAAGACAGCCCCCGTTCCACTATGAAGTGCAATACCAGATGCGGTTGATTTGCGGTTTCCGGTGCGCTTGATGTTGCGGATCGGCCAGGAAGCGGCGACAGTCCCTGTGCTCAAACGGGGAGACCGCCATGCCGAAGGGCTACCGCCAC
>JAJEAY010000228.1 GCA_022824145.1 Rhodobacter sp.
GGGCCTGAAAGGAGACTGGAACATGAACCGGATCGTTTCATTCCTCGCCGCCGGAGCCGTTCTGGCGACTGTGGCCGAGGCTGAAGAATTTCGCTGGGCCGGAAAGACCGACCCACAGACAATGGACCCGCACGCGGTCAGTTCCGCGCCGGTGCTGGGATTTCTGAACAACGTGTATGACGGGCTTGTTCGGATGTCGAAGGACATGACGCTTGAGCCGTCGCTTGCCGAATCCTGGGAGCCGATCGGCGACGGCGAGGGCTGGCGGTTCAATCTGCGCCGGGGAGTGACTTTCCATGACGGAGCGGCCTTCGATTCCGATGACGTCCTGTTCTCCTACGAACGCGCATCCGACGAGTCTTCCGATGTCCGAAGCTGGTTCTCCCCGGTAGCGGATGTTCGGGTGGTCGACGATTTCACCGTCGAGTTCCACACTTCCGCACCCAATCCGCTGTTCCCGGCCTCAATCGCAAACTGGATGATGATGGACAGGGGCTGGGCCGAGGCGAATGGCGCCGCGCGACCGGACAAGGAATCCGGCAATTTCGCTACGCTTAATGTCAACGGCACCGGGGCGTTCATGCTGGCGGACCGCCAGCCGGGCCTGACTACGACCCTTGTTCCCAACGAAGACTGGTGGGACGAAGCCGGGCACAATATCACTTCGGCAACTTTCACACCGATCCAGAACCCGGCAACAGCGGTTGCGGCGCTGCTCTCCGGAGACGTCGACTTTGTCGAGCCGGTCCCAATCCAGGACGCGGCGAGGCTCGCGTCGAGTGAAGAGGTCAACATCATTCAGGGGATCGAGACCCGAACCATCATGCTCGGTTTCGCCCATGAAGCCGAGACGCTGAAATACGGAGCGAATGCCGGCGATGCCAATCCGTTCCGCGATGTCCGCGTCCGGGAGGCCGTCGCCAAGGCGATCAACGTCGATGCCATTCTTCAGACGGTCTGGCGCGGCAGCGCACAGCCAGCCAGCCAGTTCGTAACGCCCGCGTTAAGCGGCTATTCCGAAGCAAATGCGGACCGGCCAGCGTTCGATCCTGAAGCTTCTAAGGCGCTGCTGGAAGAAGCCGGTTACGGTGACGGATTCGGGTTTGGTCTGAAATGCCCGAACGACCGCTATCCCAATGATGAAGCAGTCTGCCAGGCAATCACCGCCATGCTCGCGCAGGTCGGTATCGACGCGGAGCTCGACGCAATGCCCGTGTCGAATTACTGGCCGGAACTTCGGGCCGACAATTTCGATATGTACCTTCTTGGCTGGTCGCCGGGCGGTTCGTTGGACCATGAGCATCCGCTTCGGTTCCTGGCCTCCACCCCCAATGAGGAGAAGCGGCTCGGCTCATGGAATTTCGGCGGTTATTCCAACGCTCGGATTGATGAACTGCTTCCGTCGATTCAGGCCGAAATCGACCCTGCGTCGCGCCAGGCGATGCTCGACGAGGTCACGGAGATATACCAGAGCGAAGTCGCCTATGTGCCGCTTTACGTCCAGCCACTTGTCTGGGGAACGCGCGCTAACATAGATCTGACTCAGCGGCCTGACAATTTCTTCATTCTCCGGTGGGTGACGGTGAACTGAAAGCAAGGAACATGAACCCTGATGCCCCGGGCCTGTTCCGGGGCATCCCTTCCGATCAAGATAACGGAGCGGCCGCATTCCATGCTAGCCTACATCATCCGGCGTGTCGGGCAGTCCATCCTGGTTCTTCTGATCGTGGGACTGGTCGCCTTCTCGATGTTCCGGTTCGTGGGCGATCCTATCGACAATATGCTCGGCCAGGAGCGCACGATGGAAGATGTCGAGCGGCTGCGCGCCCAGCTCGGCCTCGATCAGCCGTTTCCAATACAGTACTTCAGGTTCGTCGAGGGCGCCGTACAGGGCAATTTCGGGGTGAGCTACCGGCAGGGTCGTCCGGTGGCGGAGATTCTGCTCGAACGCGCTCCAGCGACGCTTGAACTCGCGGCGGTCTCAGGCCTGCTTGCTGTTCTTTTCGGCATCGCGCTCGGTGTTTTCACGGCGATCCGGCGAAACGGCGTGGTGGCCAACGCAATTATGGCGGTCTCGCTGGTCGGCGTGTCCTTGCCGACATTCCTGATCGGTATACTGCTGATCTATCTCTTCTCGGTTGAGCTTGGGTGGCTGCCGTCCTTCGGGCGGGGCGAATCCGTTCCGCTGGGAGACTGGTGGACCACCGGGTTCCTGACGACAAGCGGGATCAAGGCGCTTATCCTGCCGTCAATCACGCTCGGACTCTATCAGATGACCCTGATCATGCGGCTGGTACGATCCGAGATGCTCGAGGTGCTCCGGCAGGATTACATCCGATTTGCCCGCGCCCGCGGGCTGCGCGAAAGGGCAGTCAATTTCCGTCACGCCCTGAAAAACACAATGGTACCTGTGGTTACCGTAATCGGACTGCAGATTGGCGCCATCATCGCCTTTGCCATCATTACCGAGACGGTGTTCCAGTGGCCCGGTGTCGGGCTTCTGTTCATCAACGCCATTCAGTTCGTCGATATTCCGGTTATGGCGGCATACCTGATGCTGATCTCGGTCATGTTCGTTGGCATCAACCTGATCGTCGACATCCTTTACGTAATGATCGATCCACGTTTGCGGATTGACCGGGCGGGAGCGCACTGATGTCGGACGCTTCAATGCCGGTCTCCGTGGAGACGAAAGACAAGGGGCGCTGGACGCGCTTTCGCGAGGGCGATTTCTTCCATTCATTCAAGCGTTCGCCGGTCGCGCTGGTCTCGTTTGCCGTCGTGTGCCTTCTCGTCCTTTCAGCCGTCTTCGCACCGGTCATCGCGCCCACGAACCCGTTCGATCCGGCGAGCCTGAACCTGATGGACGGCTTTACGCCGCCGATGGAACCCAACGCATTTACGCAAAACACCTTTCTTCTGGGCGCCGACAATCAGGGACGCGACGTGCTGTCGACCATACTCTACGGAATGCGGGTTTCTCTCTTCGTTGGCGCGTCGGCCGTAATTTTCGCGATGGTGCTCGGGATCGTTCTGGGCCTGGTCTCGGGCTACTTCGGTGGCTGGACCGAGACAGTCATCATGCGGATTGCCGACGTGCAGCTGACTTTCCCTTCGATTCTTGTCGCTATGCTGATCTTTGGCATCGCCAAGGGCTTCACGCCTGTCGAATACCGTGACCAGATGGCGATCTGGGTGCTGATTCTGGCGATTGGCCTCTCTGACTGGGTGCAGTTCGCCCGTGTCGTGCGTGGCGTGACTCTGGTCGAAAAGAACAAGGACTATGTCGCGGCGGCGAGGCTGATCGGACGGAGGCCCTGGGCGATCATGACCAGGCACATCCTGCCGAATTCCCTGTCCCCGGTGCTGGTGATCGCGACGATATCCCTTGCGCTGGCGATCATCGCTGAGGCCACGCTTTCGTTTCTCGGAGTCGGCGCCCCACCCACACAGCCGTCGCTGGGTACGCTGATCCGGATTGGGCAGGGTTTCCTGTTCTCCGGCGAATGGTGGATCCTGTTCTTTCCCGCCTGCACGCTCCTGGCACTGGCTCTTTCCGTGAACATGCTGGGCGACTGGCTTCGTGACGCGCTGAATCCGAGACTGCGATGACCGCGCCTGTCCTGTCCATCCGCGGTCTGTCGGTGGAGATACCGACCCGCGCAGGTGTCGTCAGGCCTGTCGACGGTGTAAGCTACAGCATCGGAAGCGGAGAGATCCTCGGTGTCGTGGGTGAGAGCGGAGCGGGGAAGTCCATGGCGGGGAACGCGGTGATCGGCCTTCTCAATCCACCCGCCTATATCTCTGGAGGCGAAATCTGGCTGAATGGCGCAAGAATCGACCCGCTGAAGGGTGAGGCGATGCGGCGGCTGCGAGGCAAGGAGATCGGGATGGTCTTTCAGGATCCGCTGACCTCGCTCAACCCGCTTCTGACCATCGGCGATCAACTTGCGGAGACGATGCTGACACATCTTTCCATCAGCAGGAGCGAGGCCGACAAGCGCGTCGTCGCCGCGCTTGAGGAAGTGGGTATCCCGGGTGCAGCCGAACGGACAGGCAGTTACCCGCACGAGTTCTCCGGCGGTATGCGGCAGCGCGTGGTGATTGCGCTTGCCCTCTGCGCCGAGCCAAGTCTCGTTATCGCCGACGAGCCAACCACAGCGCTTGACGTTTCGGTGCAGGCACAGATCATCGCGCTTCTTCGGCGCATTTGCCGTATGCGTGGCACCGCGGTCATGCTGATCACTCACGACATGGGTGTGATTGCCGAGGCGGCTGACCGGGTCGCTGTGATGTATGCCGGTCGGCTGGCGGAACTTGGGCCGGTTCGCGAGGTTTTGACCCGGCCGCAGCATCCGTATACGCATGGGCTTATGGCCTCGACGCCTCTTGCGTCACAGGGCCGGACCCGGCTGCACCAGATTCCCGGTTCCATGCCGCGGCTTACCGAGATGCCTGAAGGCTGCGCGTTTCATCCGCGCTGTCCGCATGCTTCAGGAAAATGCCGTCACCTTCCGCCGGCGCCGGATGCAGGCGGAGGTGCCGCCTGCTGGTTTCCAGTTGCCGCCAAGGATCCGGTGGCCAGGGAGGCCGCCGTATGAGTGCGCATGTTGTGGTCAAGGGGCTGACGCGTGTTTTCGATGTTTCGAAGCCGTGGCTCAACCGCATCCTCGAGGGGAGAGGGAAGGCGTTTCTTACTGCCGTCTCGGAAGTGGATTTCGATATTGAAGAGCGTACGACCTATGCGCTGGTCGGCGAAAGCGGGTCGGGAAAGTCGACCATTGGCCGAATGCTGGTCGGACTTCTGCGTCCGACGGACGGTGCTGTCGAGATCGAAGGGGTGGACCTTTCGACCGAGACTGACGTGAACCGGATCGCCCGGGTGCGTTCGAACATCCAGATGATATTCCAGGATCCGTTCGCTTCGCTTAACCCCCGCTGGCGCGTACGCGACATCATTGTCGAGCCGGTGGCGAGCAAGGGCGGCGACACCGAGGGCTTGGCCGAGAAACTGCTGCAGCAGGTCGGTCTGCATCCAGCTGACGCCGGGAAATATCCGCACGAATTCTCGGGCGGTCAGCGCCAACGGATCTGCATCGCGCGCGCATTGGCGTCAGAACCTCGACTGATTGTCTGTGACGAGCCAACCTCGGCACTCGATGTTTCGGTCCAGGCACAGGTTCTTAACCTGATGAGCGACCTCAAGGATGATCTGGGTCTTACCTATCTCCTGATCACCCATGATCTCACCGTCGTCAGGCACATGGCCGACCGGATTGGCGTCCTCTATCTCGGACGTCTGGTTGAGGAGGCGGATCCTCAAGCGCTCTTTGAGGCGCCGAAACATCCTTACACCAGGATGCTGCTCGATGCCGCGCCTCAGATTGACGGGTTCGGCCGCGAGGTGGAACCGCCGAAGGGTGAGATTCCTGATCCAATCGACCCGCCATCAGGCTGTGCCTTTCATCCGCGCTGTCCGGTAGCCAGCGACATCTGCCACATGGAGCGGCCGCTGGCCCGCAGAATCGGGCGGAGCGTGGTTGCCTGCCACCAAGCGGAGTGAGCTCATCCGTTCGGCCGCGGGGTTTAGGCGAAGGGTTTCGCCGTCGCCGACATCCGTCGACAAGTGCCACACCCAATCCGTCGATTCGGGTTGCCATGCGCAGAACGGCGGCATGTCGTTTTGACGTTGTCATCGTTGAATCCACGGCGATCGAAACTACGTCAGGATGCGCTGTCACCGCACGGCCGGACGGTTGCGGATAGTTTATCCACGCCGCAGTCAGCTTCTGGCCGCGACTGTGTGTTCGGGTGTTTTGGACACCGTTGAGGACCGAATGCGTTCTGGCGAAATTGCCTTCGAGAATTCCAATTGACGCGAAGGGAATGGGCAGGGTATTTATTGAACAAGCGTTCATTTAATTCCGGAGGTAGGTCTCCATGTTCGGGGCATCCATGAACTTCGACCTCGGCGAGGACGTCAGTGCGCTCCGGGAAACCGTGCATCGCTGGGCACAGGAACGCGTAAAGCCGTTGGCTGCCGAGATTGACCGAACGAACGTGTTTCCCATCAGGCTGTGGCGCGAAATGGGCCAGTTGGGAATCCTTGGAATTACTGTCGGAGAGGAGTTCGGCGGCGCAGGCATGGGATATCTCGCCCATACCGTTGCCGTGGAAGAGGTCGCGCGCGCCTCGGCGTCAGTCTCCCTGAGCTACGGCGCGCATTCCAACCTCTGCGTCAACCAGATCCGGCTGAACGGAACACCTGAACAGCGGAAGCGGCTGCTGCCGGGACTGGTCACAGGCGAACATGTGGGTGCGCTCGCGATGTCCGAGGCGGGAGCCGGTTCGGACGTTGTCTCAATGAAACTCAGAGCTGAGAAGCGAAACGACCATTACAGGCTGAACGGCTCCAAGTACTGGATTACGAACGGACCGGACGCCGACGTTCTCGTGGTCTATGCCAAGACTGATCCGGACGTCGGTTCCAAGGGCATTACCGCCTTCATCATAGAACGGTCCATGACCGGCTTTTCTACCGGTCCGCATTTCGACAAACTCGGAATGCGCGGATCGAACACCGCCGAACTTGTCTTCGAGGATGTCGAGGTTCCTTACGAAAACGTGCTTGGACAGGAAGGGCGCGGCGCCGCCGTACTCATGTCGGGACTCGATTACGAACGTGTCGTGCTTGCCGGAATCGGACTGGGGATCATGGCGGCCTGCATGGATGAGGTCATGCCATATCTCGCCGAGCGGAAACAGTTCGGCAGACCGATCGGAAGCTTCCAGCTTATGCAGGGCAAGGTCGCGGACATGTATGCTGCGATGAACTCGGCGAGAGCGTATGTCTACGAAGTGGCGAAGGCCTGCGACCGAGGCGAGGTGACGCGGCAGGACGCTGCCGCTTGCGTTCTTTATTCATCTGAAGAGGCCATGAAACAGGCCCATCAGGCCGTGCAGGCCATGGGCGGGGCAGGGTTCCTGAACGACGCTCCGGTGGCACGCATATTCCGGGATGCGAAGCTGATGGAGATCGGAGCGGGAACCAGCGAAATCCGACGGATGCTGATCGGCCGGGAACTGATGGAGTCAATGACGTGATTCTCGTTCTGCGGCACGGTTCGATCAGACCTCCGAGCAACAGGGAACTATGCCATCTGCATTGCGCGGCCCGTAGGAGTGATTCGGCATCCGTCAGGCCACGCCGGGACTCCTGTGGGTTCTCCGTATGAGGCTGGGTTCGAACTTCGTCGCCGGTTCGGAGGAAGCGGTGGCCAACCGCGCCGCGCATCTTGCGGCGCTGCGGGAAGTGACCGATGCGGCGGCGCTTGCCGCAGCAGGTGGAGGTGACCGCGCCCGCGCCCGCCATCTGGGCCGCGGAAAAATGCTTCCCCGCGATCGGGTATCGGCCCTTCTCGACCCCGGTGCCCCATTCCTTGAGATCGGAGCGACCGCAGCGCATGGCCAATATGGCGGCGCGGCGCCCTGTGCGGGTGTCATCGCGGGTGTTGGCCGTGTCACGGGACAGGACGTGATGGTCGTCTGCAATGACGCGACGGTCAAAGGCGGTACATACTACCCGATGACGGTCAAGAAACATCTTCGGGCGCAGGAAATCGCCGCGGAATGCAACCTGCCGTGCATTTATCTCGTGGATTCAGGCGGCGCCAATCTACCGAACCAAGATGAGGTTTTCCCTGACCGTGACCACTTCGGACGGATCTTCTACAACCAGGCGCGCATGAGCGCCAAGGGCATCGCCCAGATCGCGGTGGTGATGGGCTCATGTACCGCCGGCGGCGCCTATGTGCCCGCCATGTCGGACGTGACTGTCATCGTAAAGGAACAGGGGACCATTTTTCTTGCCGGCCCGCCGCTGGTGAAGGCTGCGACCGGAGAAGTCGTCACCGCCGAAGAGCTTGGCGGCGGCGATGTCCATACCCGCCTTTCAGGCGTCGCGGACTATCTGGCCGAGGACGACGCCCACGCTTTGGCGCTGGCGCGGCGTGCAGTCGGGTCACTTAACCGAGGGGCGTCACCTTCGGTTGCATGGGCGGTTCCGGAAGATCCGGTATATGACCCCGACGAGATTCTTGATCTGGTTCCCGCGGATTTACGGCTGCAGTATGACATTCGGGAAGTAATCGCCCGCATTGCCGACGGATCGCGCCTAGACGAATTCAAGTCCCGGTTCGGCGGGACGCTGGTCTGTGGATTCGCCCATGTCATGGGCTGTCCCGTGGGAATTATCGCGAACAACGGAGTGCTGTTTTCCGATTCCGCGCAGAAAGGCGCGCACTTCGTCGAACTCTGCAGCCAGCGCCGCATTCCATTGGTGTTCCTGCAGAACATAACCGGCTTCATGGTCGGGCAGAAATACGAACAGGAGGGAATCGCGCGGCATGGAGCGAAACTGGTGACAGCCGTGGCGACGACCGCGGTTCCGAAGATCACCATGCTGGTGGGTGGATCCTTCGGCGCCGGAAACTACGGAATGGCCGGGAGAGCCTATCAACCCAGGTTTCTCTGGACATGGCCGAATTCGCGCATCTCGGTCATGGGCGGCGTCCAGGCCGCAAACGTTCTGGCTACGGTAAAACGGGAATCGGTCGAACGTTCCGGTGGAACCTGGTCAACAGACGAAGAGGAGGAATTCAAACGTCCGACGCTGGAGATGTTCGAGCGCCAGTCGCATCCGCTCTACGCGTCTTCGCGTCTATGGGATGACGGGATTGTCGATCCACGAAAATCCCGGGAAGTTCTGGCGCTTAGCCTGCGTGCGGCCCTTAACGCACCGATCGGGGAGACGAAGTTCGGTGTCTTCAGGATGTGACTCCCGTTCCGCGCCGGCGCGGCGGAGCAGCCCGGCCTGCCGAGCGGCACGTCGGAAGGATCCGGAATTCTGTCAGCGTCGCGGCGGGGCGGGTTCCTGTTGGCCAATGGCAAAGGATAAGGATCCGAAATGATTCGCCGGATTTTGATCGCCAACAGAGGCGAAATCGCCTGCCGGATCATCGAGACGGCCCGACGTATGGGAATCTGGACGGTCGCTGTGGCATCCGACGCTGACATGCGGGCAAGACATGTGGCGATGGCCGACACGGCTGTTCGCATCGGTCCTTCACCGCCTTCCGAGAGCTATCTCGACGGCAGCAGGATCATCGACGCGGCGATTCGGACCCAATGCGAGGCGATCCATCCGGGATACGGTTTCCTGAGCGAAAATCCGGAGTTTGCCGAAGCGACGGAGGATGCCGGGCTTGTCTTCATCGGACCTCCGGCGAGCGCGATTCGCGCAATGGGCCTTAAGGACAGGGCGAAGGCGCTGATGGAGAGCGCCGGAGTGCCTGTGGTTCCAGGCTATCACGGTGAGAATCAGGAGGACGGGCATCTTTTCGGCGTCGCGGGCGATCTGGGTTATCCGGTTCTGATCAAGGCCGTCGCGGGCGGAGGGGGCAAAGGCATGCGCCGGGTCGACCGCCCGGAGGACTTCGCGGAGGCTTTGGCATCGGCGCGCGGTGAGGCGAAGGGCGCGTTCGGCAACGATGCCGTTCTGATCGAGAGATTTGTGCAGAAGCCACGCCACATTGAAGTGCAGGTTTTTGGTGATGGCGAACAGGTGGTGCATCTTTACGAACGCGACTGCTCGATCCAGCGTCGGCACCAGAAGGTGATCGAAGAGGCTCCTGCACACGGAATGACCGCCGAAACGCGTGCCGCCATGTGCGAGGCGGCGGTGCGCGCCGCAGAAGCGATCGGTTATTCCGGTGCGGGAACCGTGGAGTTCATCGCCGATAGCCATCAAGGGCTGCGTCCCGACGGTTTCTACTTCATGGAAATGAATACGCGGCTGCAGGTCGAACACCCGGTTACTGAAGCGGTCACGGGAATCGACCTGGTGGAATGGCAGATTCTTGTTGCAGGCGGATCCCCATTGCCGATGTCGCAGGAAGGCATTCGATGCCGCGGCCATGCAGTCGAAGCTCGGCTCTATGCCGAGGACGTCCCAAAGGGATTCCTGCCTGCCACAGGAACCTTGGAGCATCTTTCATTCCCGCCGGAGGTCAGGGTTGATAGCGGGGTAAGCGCGGGGGACAGCATCACCCACCACTACGATCCCATGATCGCCAAGATGATCACCTATGGCGAGTCGCGCACCGAGGCGCTGACCAGGATGGACCGGGCGATTGCGATGACCGAAGTGGCCGGCCTGGTCACCAACCATAGTTTTCTTCTGAACGTCGTGCGCAGGCTGCGCTCCGACGAACGAGGCGTGGACACCGGTTTCATTGACCGTGAGGTCCAGGCGCTGGGGCAGCTGCCGACACCCGAGTCACGTCATCAGGCACTCGCGGCAGTCGCAGCCCTGGGACTCGACAGTCTGGAAGATCCTTTGGCGGGATTCTCCCTTTGGACTCCGAATGAACACGTGGTGAGGCTCGTGCGGGATAGCATGGAATTCACGGCTGGAGTCAGGCCGAAGGCCGGGCAGCGGTTCGAGGTAACAGTTGGATCGACCACGAATGCCGTTGAGTGGCGGGATGGCGCCTGGTGGATTAACGATGTGAAGTCACCAGCAGGGTGTGTCCGACACCGAGATGGAGTAACGGTGTTCTGGGATGGCGGCTTTCATTTTGGGTTGCCCGATCCGCTTGCT
>JAJEAY010000158.1 GCA_022824145.1 Rhodobacter sp.
CGAAGAAAGTGGTCGTCTCAAGGTTCGTGATGCGCGGATCCATCGGTCCCTCTCCGGAGAATGCAGTGTCCCGCAGCATGCATCGCATGGAACGGGCTCGGTGTCAACCCCCTTGGAAGAAAAAATCCCTGCAAGAGAAAACCGCCATGAAAACAGTTCCTTGCGTCCGGAAAGAAAAATCCGCCCAGACCCGGCGGTCAAACAAAATGCCATTGCGCGACCGAGGCCCCTCGGCGTCGCTGGCGGCGTCGCGGGGTCCCGCCGCAGCGGGAGCCGAAGGCGTCTGGTCGGCGCGCAGCGCGGCGGACCTGATGCCCGGGACATCGGAAGGCGCGCGTCTCGATGCAGAGTTCGGCTACGGGACGGCGGTGCGGGGCACGAACCTCACCGGGACGCCCTACGCCGGCCTAGGGACCGGCGGCGGCGGGCGGAGCTGGCGTCTCGGCTGGCGGCTGTCGCGGCCGGACGAGGCGTTCCGACTCTCGGTGGAAGCGGATCGCCGCGAGAGCGCGGACGGTCCCGTGCACGGCATCGGTCTCAGGCTCGACACGCGCTGGTGAGGGACGGCGGCCTCGCGTGGCGTGTGCTCAGGCAGGTCGACGCCTGGGACAGGCATGCAGCAGGGGCCAGGGCGCTGGAGCCGGGGCCGTTCCGGATCCGCGTTCAGTCGGAATCCGACATAGAAGTCACGAAGTTCGAGCTGCTTGCCTAGGAGGATCCTACGGGACCGGGCGCGCCTTTCTGGCGCCTAGACAGGATGCCGGAGGCCCTGCTGGCTGCGATCCAGGACGAGGGCGGCACGGTCGACGGGCTGCGGCTACTCTCCGACGAACTCGTGGTCCGGCTCGGCTGCCGCGGGGCCTCCGGGCAGGTCCGGGTGCGCGGCGCGCCACGCCTCCCCGACGACGGTCTTTCCGTCCTGCACGACCACGGCCTCCGGATGCCGCGCCCGATGCGGTGCATGAACGACTTCTGGAGTTCGGCGGGCCTGCCGCCCCCCCAATGGCATTCGGATAAGGACTCCTGCCGTTCGGACAGGAAAGCCCCCGCGCTTCGGGCGTCTGCCGCAAGCCGGGGATCTTGTTTCGCGGCCGATTCCGCTGTCAGGCCACGGCCTGCCTGGTCCACCTGCTCCCTGGCTGTTTCGACCGCCGTTCGTAGCTTTCTCCCAGCCTCTCGCGCTGGCCGAAGCACGATAGGCTGGCCATGATCCGCCTGACGGATTCCGCGACCGCCTGGCCCGTCCTGAGGACCATCGCCCCGGCCTCCTTTCCAACGAGGCGGAGGCCGCTACGGAAGGGGAACCAGAAGCTCAGCGGGCCGGAAGCCAGCATTCGGGCCGCAGAAGCGCACGCGCCCAGACAGGAGTGAGCAATTACCTGAACGGGTTGTTTCCGATCGTGCCCAGTCAGCCGATGGCCTTCACCCTTGCGCTGAGCCGCGACATTTTGCGCGAGGCCGTGTTCTTGTGCATGATGCCCTTCGTGACGCCACGCATCAGTTCCGGCTGGGCGGCTTTCAGTGCCGCGCTTGCCGTTTCCCTGTCTCCAGAGGCGATGGCTTCCTCGACTTTGCGAAGGAAAGTGCGAATCCGCGAGCGGCGGGCCTTGTTGATTGCAAGTCGGCGCAGATTCTGGCGCGCACGTTTCTTGGCTTGGGGTGAATTAGCCATTGTATTCAGACCTTTGTCCAGCTTCCGGTAGCATTGCTCGCACCACGCCTAACCCGGAACCGGAATCGTTCCCAAGGAATCATTCAAGCCTGGGCGGGCTGCACGCGCATATTTCAGGGGCTGGATATAGCCAAACCGGACGGTCAGGAAAACCCCCCATCCGCACATGCCGCTATCTGTCGCGGAACTGCGGCTCGCGCTTTGCCAGGAACGCAGCCATTCCCTCTTTCTGATCCTCGGTTGCGAACAGGCTGTGAAACAGCCGCCGCTCGACAAGAAGACCCTCATGCAACGTCGTCTCATAGCTGCGGTTGACGGCCTCCTTGGCCGCCATCACCGATAGCATGGATTTCTCGCAGATCCGGCCTGCGGCGGCCATTGCCTCCTCCATCAGCTTCTTGGCCGGCACCACGCGGCTGACCAATCCGGATCTCTCGGCCTCGGCAGCGTCCATGAAACGGCCGGTCAGGTTCATGTCCATCGCCTTGGCCTTGCCGACAAACCGGGTCAGCCGCTGCGATCCTCCCATACCGGGCATGACGCCGAGATTGATCTCAGGCTGGCCGAATCTGGCAGTGTCGGACGCAACGATGAAATCGCACATCATCGCCAGCTCGCAGCCGCCGCCCAGCGCGAATCCCGACACAGCCGCGATGACCGGCTTGCGGATACGTTCGAATTCGGCGTTGATCGAGCCGAACATGTCTTCGGTCACAACGTCGACGAATCCCTTTCCGGACATCTCCTTGATGTCAGCGCCTGCCGCGAAAGCCTTTTCCGATCCTGCAATCACGATCACACGGATCTTCTCGTTGGCGTCCGCCTCGCGCAACGCCGCCGTCAGTTCTCCGAGCAGTTCTGAATTGAGCGCATTGAGTGCGTCGGGCCGGTTCAGCCTGATCAGTGAGATGTGGTCTTCGACTTCGACGATAAGCGTCTTGAAGGCCATGTTCATTCCCGAGGTTGTTGCCGGTCGGATTGAATCCTTACCATTCGCGCCTTGCGGATCAAGTCATCTTTGGCATTTCGGACAATAAAAGGTCGATCGCCCCGACTGAACTATCCGGGCAACACTCCCGTCGCACCCTTGCCGGCGGCAGGACTGTCCCTCGCGGCCGTAGACATCGAAGGAATGCTGGAAATACCCTAGTTCCCCATTGGAATTCCGGAAATCACGCAGGCTCGACCCTCCCGCCTCAATCGCATCGCTCAGAACCTGCCGGATCGAGGCTACCAGAGCGCACACCTGCGGACCTGGGATCTGCCCGGCTTTCCGCATTGGAGAGACTCCGACACGATGGAGCGCTTCACAGACATAGATGTTTCCGAGTCCGGCAACGAGCCTTTGGTCGAGAAGCGCTGACTTGACCGGTGCCTTTTTCCCCTTGAAGCGCGACAGCAGGCAGTCTTCATGAAACTCGTTTCCCAGCGGTTCCGGGCCAAGACCGGCAAGAAGTCGATGCCGGTCATGCGATTCGGTCGGCGCCAGGTCCATCGCTCCGAACCGTCGGGCATCGTTGAACGTAACAGTCGCGCCGCCCGACATGCGCAGCACCACATGGTCATGCCGTTCGGCAACCGGTTCCCTGTGATGGAACCGGCCTGTCGTATCGCCTGAAACCAGCATCCGGCCCGACATTCCGAGGTGGACGATCAAGGTTTCACCGGACCCAAGATCAACAAGAATGTATTTCGACCGGCGTCGAAGACGCTCAACCCGCTGACCTTCCAGCCGCTCTGCCATCCGCTCGGGAAACGGCCATCGCAGGTCGGGTCGCCGCACATCGGCGTTAAGGATCACGCGGCCTTCCATGACCGGACGAAGGCCTCTTAGGACAGTTTCCACCTCTGGCAGTTCCGGCACGGCGCTCTCCCGCTGTTTCCGGGCGGATTGCAGCCCGTTCAGAGCGCATTATAACTGAACAGGTTCATGTAGGAGCAAGGTCTGATGGCTGAGCCGGCTGGAAATGCCACGCATTTCGGGAACGAGACCATTCCCGAGTCCGAAAAGGCGGGTCGCGTACAGGATGTATTCACGTCTGTCGCGTCAAAATACGACCTGATGAATGACATCATGTCTGCAGGCGTTCACCGCGTCTGGAAGGCTGCAATGATGGACTGGCTTGCGCCGCGTGACGGACAGCGGCTGATTGACGTGGCCGGCGGGACGGGCGACATCGCATTCCGTTTCCTGAAGCGCGCGCCTGGAGCCGGCGCGACGGTCTGCGACAGGAACGGGGAGATGCTGGCTTTCGGCCGCAGGAGGGCAGAGGCGGGTCGGCTGGCCGGCCGGCTGGACTGGGCCATAGGTGACGCCATGGCGCTGCCGTTCGGCGATGGCCGTTTCGACGTCTGTACGATCAGTTTCGGAATCCGGAACGTCACACGGCCAGAGGATGCTTTGGGTGAGGCATACCGTGTGCTGCGAACCGGAGGGCGCCTTATGGTGCTCGAATTCAGCCAACCTGGCAACGATGGCCTTCGGGCACTCTACGACGCCTATTCTTTCAACGTGATTCCAGCCATGGGAGGGATGGTCGTGAGAGACCGGGCAAGCTATCGCTATCTTGTGGAATCGATCCGTCGGTTCCCAGATCAGGAGTCTTTCGCCGCCATGATTCGCGACGCCGGTTTTGAACAGGTAAAGCACCGCAGCCTGGCGATGGGAGTGGCGGCGCTGCATTCAGGCTGGAAACTCTGAATTGAGGGGTCCGCACAATATCTGGCGTTTGGTGCGCACCGGCGCGACTCTGGAACAGACCGCTGCGATGGGTGTGGTGCTGGACGCCTTCAACGCGCCCCTGACGCTGCGCTGGGCCGTGCGCGCCCTAGCCTGGCCGTTCCGATGGCTCGGATACCGCGGAGATCCTTCGCGGCCACCGCTGACGCGGGCCCTGACAGCTCTGGGACCGGCCTACATCAAGTTCGGCCAGCTCATGTCGACCCGGCCGGATGTGGTCGGCGAGGAGCTGGCCCGGGAACTGCAGGTTCTCCAGGACAAACTTTCCCCGTTTCCGATTGATGAAGCGAAAGCGACCGTGGCGCTCGAACTGGGACGTCCCGTTGAGGAACTGTTCTCTGAGTTCAGCGAATCCGTGGCGGCCGCGTCCATCGCCCAGGTGCACCGCGCCCGTTTGGCGGAGGATGGGCGGGAGGTCGCGGTGAAAGTGCTGCGGCCCGGCATCGAAAAGGCCTTTCGCAGGGACGTCGACGCGTTCTATTTCGCGGCTGACGCGATCGAGTTCCTTTCACCGGCATCACGCCGTCTGCGGCCACATGATGTCATCGTGCATTTCGAGGGCGTCGTCGCAGGAGAGCTCGACCTGCGGATGGAAACTTCGGCTGCAGCTGAATTCGCGGCGAACACAAAACAGGATACCGGGTTTCGGGTGCCGGGAGTCGAATGGTTCCTCTCGGCACGGCGGGCGATGACTCTGGGATGGGCCGAAGGGATTCCGGCGCACGACCTTGCAGCCATAGACGCTGCGGGCCACGACCGGCACGCGCTGGCGGAACGGGTGCTGAAGCTCTTTCTCAGCCATGCGCTGCGCGACGGTTACTTCCATGCAGACATGCACCAGGGCAATCTGAAGATTGCCGATAACGGCGACATCATCGCGCTTGATTTCGGCATTATGGGCCGAATCGATGAGTATACCCGCCGCGTCTACGCCGAGATTCTGTTCGGGTTCATCCGCAAGGACTACCGCCGTGTCGCGGAGGTGCATTTCGAGGCGGGCTATGTTCCGGCGGACCGGAACATCGACGACTTCGCTCGGGCGCTGCGGTCGGTCGGCGAGCCGATTTTCGGACTGGACGCGAGCCGGGTTTCGATGGCGCGTCTTCTGAGCCATCTTTTCGAGGTCACCGAACGGTTCGGGATGGAAACGCGGACGGAACTGATACTGCTGCAAAGAACCATGGTCGTGGTAGAAGGCGTGGCGCGTTCCCTGGATTCGCACATAAACATCTGGGAAGTCGCGAAACCTATCGTCGAGGACTACATCAAAGCCAATTTGGGGCCACGGGCATTGTTGAAGGACTTGGCGAAAACTGCGCGGGTGTTTGCCAGGGTCGGACCGAAACTTCCGGAACTCGCCGAGGCTGCGCTTATCCAGAGGGTCTCCGAACAGCCGAGAAAGGGCCAATGGAGAATCGGTCGGTCAGTTGTCCTGATGACGCTCGGCGCCGCAATTGCGCTGGCAGGTGTCCTGCTCGGCCAGCTTCTCTAGCAGCTCGCATTCCAGCTTGAACCCGGCCAAATAGTCCGTTTCACCCTGCGCTGACTGCCAAAGGCAATAGGCAGCGTTTCGCCAATGGAACGCCGGTGCAAGCGCATGGAACCGTTCTGACAGCGCCGGGTTCCCAAAGGAGTCAAGGAAACGGCTCTTTTCGGCTTTGGACAGCGCCGCGCGGCCGGACAGCGCCTGCATGGCCGGCGACAGGAACACCGCCAGGTCTTCGGCCGGGTCGCCGCGGGCGGGACATTGCCAATCAATCAAGCGAAGTCCGTGCGGGCTGTCGATCAGGTTATCCGGCACAGCATCGCCATGCAGAAAGACCCGAGGCGCATCCGGAACATCCGGCGGCTCAGGCCGCAGGCGGAGAAGCCGGCGGACATCCGGCCCGCCGCAGCGAGAGAGCATCCTGTTACCAGCGTCGATTATCGCCCGTCCTCCCTGGTGAACCGTGCGCAGGCCGTCAGGAGGCGGGATCGCATGCAGGCGGGCAAGCAACGCACCGACAGCGGTGACGTCGCCCTGCCAGGGCTGGCCTTCGACGAATTCATATACCAAGGCGGTTCGATCTCGGAAGCGCAGAAACGTCACGGGCTGCGGGCCGATTCCTGTCCCGCCAACATGATTGAGTACGAGCATTTCCGCGTTTGGATCATTGGGAAAGAGGGGCGTTGCCCGGTCTGTATAGAGCTTGAAGACCAGGTTGCGGCCGTCCCCGGAAAATTTCCACAGGTGATTGCTCCGACCTCCTGTGAGCGGAGCGAACACTGTGGTTTCGTCTGCCAGGCCGCAGGCATTCAGCGCCTCGACTGCCGGCTCAGGCAGGCCACGCCCCTCTGCCCGTGGGAGTCCCGCTGCCAGGAACGCTCCATCCCTTTCGCTTCCGGATTCCGGGCTAAGGCGGCGGGACACCGGTTCCGTCACGTCCGAACCGTTCGGACGGCTCTCCGAATTCCGGCGCAGCGGTTCCTGTCGATCATGGCCTTTCGTAGGAACATCGCACACCCTAGCGAAGGTCTGTCCAAGAGCCAGCCAACACACATTAACGGACTGTAAGGTCCGCGGCGCCAAGCCAGTCTCGCGGCGGCAAATGTCCATACCGTACCCGCGGTTGCCGCTACTCCCGGGTGTTCATCTGACGGATCAGACGAACGTCTCAGTGCCCGCAGACCTGCCGCCGCAGCCAAGCTCAGTCGTTGATGTCGCGGTCAAAGGTTTTCACCTGTCCGTCCCGAAGCGCAAACAGGCCGCGGAGCGTTAGCCAGGCCGCCAGGGACAGAACCGCGAACAACAGGATCAGAACAGGAAGCGAGAACAGACTCCCAAAACCGAGCAGAATGAGCGCAACCAGCAAAGCTCCAACCGCGAAGCCAAGGAATATGAAGCCGGGCGCGAATATCTCAAGCGCACCGAGTACGAGGGCCACGCACAGCCAGATCCACCACACTGACCACAACGCGCCCCCTTCCATCATGATTTTCCTTTCAGCATCCTGAACGCGTCGCTGAACGCCTCGAGCGCCTGGGCAGGAACGACCACTGTCTGGTTTCCGGTTCCGCCTCCGAGCGAGGTGAGCGCCTCAACCTGTTTCAGGGCAACCTGGTACTGCGCAGCTTCAAGACCGTTATCCTGAATCGCCTTCGCAACCACTTGGGTCGCGTATGCCTCTGCGTCGGCTTGGACTCGGCGTGCCTTCGCCGCCTGCTCCGCTGAATACAGCTCCGCGTCCGCAGCCAGCTCAACCGCCCGTCTCTGACCCTCAGCCTCGGTCACCTGCGCACGCCGAGCGCGTTCTGCGTTGAGCTGCTGCAGCATCGCATCACGAGTCGCTTGGTCAAGATTCACATCGAGGATTTCGGCGCGGGTCACCTCGATGCCCCATTCATCGACTGCGTCCTCGACCGAGGCCTTGATTGTTGTGATGAGCTCCGCCCGATTCGACTGCACGTCGTCCAGGTCCATCTTTCCGATTTCAGCGCGGACTATTCCGGCTACGGTGGTGGCGATGGCGGCATCAACATCCCGGATCCGGTACACCGTTTTCTCGGGGTTCGTAATCCTGTAGAATACAGACGTTTCCACCTGCAGCAGCACATTGTCCTTCGTGATGGCATCCTGGCTAGCGGTTGGCAGCTGGCGTTCCAGGACGGAGATCCTGTGCTTGACCGTATCCAGAAACGGAATGATGAAATTAATCCCCGGAGCAAGAACTGAGTGCAGGCGACCGAACCGTTCCACCACGAATTTCTCCGACTGTGGAACAATGCGGACACCACGGATGATGACGATGACTATGAAAAGCGCGGCAAGAAAATACGGAACAATGCCACCAAGACCGTCAATCATTTGAATTTCGTCCATTTTATACCTCGCCATTCAGGCAGGGCTTCCGCTGAAGTCCGGCCCGCGTTTGTAACGTCCGTTCCGTTCGCGTCGAGACCTGACAGGCTGGTCTCGACGGGTGCGCCACCCAGCATTTCTCCGGGAACAGCCAGCGCAACACATGGCGTACAGCGACTGCGGGCAGGTTCATCGATGGTTCCTCGCTGCCGCCACCGCTAGCCGAATAACGGAAACCACCTATTCTGCACAAGCCCCGAAGTGATCCGTTCGGAAGGCCGAAAACCGGGAGGCGTAACAGACTTACCGACAATCTCCCGCTAAGGGCGGCATCCTTTGGATCCCGGCATCCTATGCAACGCGCATGGCAGGGGCGGAGGGACTCGAACCCCCGGCCCTCGGTTTTGGAGACCGATGCTCTACCAACTGAGCTACACCCCTGCGGCCAAACACTCAGATAATTTGGCTTCCACCGGAAATCAAGCGATGAGTTTTGGCAGGATGCGTACCGTTGATTTGCTGTGAGATTTCTTTCCAGCAAAACGAGCGGTTCTGTTGGCTGAGTTCTTCTCTGTCCAGCCTTCAAGGAACATGATGCGGCTGCGGCGGTTCGTTCGGCATGGACCTCTCCGCATCTGGCATTGCCCGTGGCTGCGTCCGTCTGCGGTGGCCGTCGCGGACTCGCCCAGGAGGTCGGCATCCGTGCCTGTGTCCTTTCCGGCAGGATGTGCATTCGCGGGATCCTGTGCATATTGGCAGCGGCGTAGGGGTTGGCATGGGGCGTCTCTTTCGCCGTCGTGGAGTTTGTCTTTCGGGTGGAAAAGGGGAAGCGGATGACCCGAATCACACCCTTTGGGAATCACGGTGCATTCCGCCGGCGTTCCCGGATTTGCAGGGCACATGACAGGTTGCTGAGCCGTTCAACTGATTCACCTGAGACACTTTGGCAACGGGGCTGGAAGGCTGCGCGGAAACAGCGTTTTCTCACTGGCTTCCGCGCCCACCGTCGGGTTCTCGGCGCAGAACGTACTTCTGCTTGGGTACAGAAGTCAGACCGGACGGGCGGCTCCCATGCGCGGCAAGGCTGCGTCCCGCCCTGAGCGGACACTTCCGAGCCCCCGCAGCGATTGAGGCGTAGGAACGGGTCAGTAAGGCATAGTCGTGTGGAAAGGCGACTGCGCTGCGTTTAGCGGCTGTATCGCAGATAAACCGTGCCTTGGAATCCACGCTTTTCCAGACGATCGGACGGACGGATCCGGGAAGTGCAGGACTTACTGAACGCGCTTCCCTACAATCTGGCTCCGCCCCCGGTGGCAGGAAAGGCCAGGTGCTGCGCTTCGGAAGGAAAGTGGGAAGCAATACAGATGACAGCGTCTTGGCGAAAATCGCGCCAAATCCGGCTTCGCCGGAATTCCAACTCGTCAATCTACGAAGGAACAGATGCCAATGGGAATTATATACTTGGCTAACCATTAGGCCGCCGCCAAGATGCGCAGGTCGTAAGTCCGCGTCCGCTTCTGTCACATGCCGTCCTATGGCTGTCGGACTGATTCGCGGCCGGGCGCCCGGCTCCCCGGCCGTGTCCGGCGCAGCCGAGAGGGAGACGGCCATGAAGACCGTCCAATGCGGAGAAGACGCCCGAACGGCTCCTGTCCCCGCCCACAGGCAGATCGCCTGCCGGCTCCTGCCGCAGAGGCGCGCGGCGTGGCGGCGGCTTGATGCCATGCTCGAGGACCAGCGGCAGCTGTACAACGC
>JAJEAY010000207.1 GCA_022824145.1 Rhodobacter sp.
GCGTCGAGCGCGGACATCCCGGTTCGGCGCGACACGAGATCAACCATTCCCGAAACGGAGTCTCGAGCGGCCTGCATCAGATCCTCACCAATCCCGGTTGTCGCCCAGTAGCCTTGAACATCAAAATGACGCGAGACCGGACCCTCGGTTTCAAAGCGTGGAAACGGGATGTTAGCCCCCTTGAGAAGATCGACTTCGATCACCACGTCCATGGGACTCTCGATGGCCGTCCCGCATACCTCTCCATCGCCCTGGGCAGCATGTGTGTCGCCCAGCGAAAGGAGTCCTCCCGCAACCTCGACTGGGAGATAGAGCGTTGTGCCGACAGCATTGTCGCGTATATCCAGATTACCTCCAACCCGACGCGGTGGCACGATGGAGTGCGGCCCTGGATCCGCCAGGGCCAGACCGATTGTCCCCACGAACGGCTTCAGCGGCACCTTGCCACCCGGTCCGTAGAGTGCGGGAACCATTGCCACGGAGTCATACTTCCAGATGTGGAGTGCCGGGTCGGTAAACTGATCAGCAAGAAGCCCGAAACCCGGGATGTTTGCCGTCCAGCCCCAGCCAGACGGCTTGAAGTCCCTAAACGTCACCGCGACGGCGTCTCCGGGTTCCGCGCCCTCCACAAAGATCGGGCCGGTCACCGGGTTGACGTAGTCGAAAGACAGGTTTCCTAGATCCTCCAATGTTGAGTCGGGCCCAAGCTGCCCGCCGGATGCATCGATGGTTTCCACTTCGATGGCATTGCCCGGAGAGACAGAAAGAACCGGTTCTATGGAATTGTCCCACCCAAAATGATGGGCGGTTTTGTGGATGGTGTGATTGCAGGCCATGCGCTTCCCTATCTTCCCAGAGCGAATTCCTCGATTTCACGGTTGCCCATAATGCCGCCCGGCCGCAAGGCCATGGTCAGAACGATCACGGCTCCCAAAGCAACGCCGGAAAGGCCAAGAACCTCGGGCAGATCGATCCCGAAAACCTCGGGCCCGGTTTCAAGCCAACGCACCCATTCCAGGCCGAATGAAATCAGGAATGTGCCCAGAACCGCCCCGGTAACCGTGCGCATCCCGCCAAGGATCAGCATCGCAAGTGTCAGGAAGACATGGTTGAAATAAAACGGCCTCGCGCTGATCGTACCCAGAAAATAGGCGTAGGCGATCCCTGCCACAGCCAAAAGGGAGCAGGACAGCACCCAGGCGATCAGCCGAAGACGGTGGAAGTCCACAGCCATCGAAGCCGCGCCGACCTCGTCATCGGCGGAAGCCCGCAGCGCGATGCCCCAGCGGCTTTCGCGAAACCCGCGGACAACGAATACCATCAGGACAGAAAGGACCACTGCCGATGTAAGCGTAAAGACCTGGGGAATGCCGAAGAACGCTTGGTTGCCTTTGAAAATGTCAGTTCGATAGAGGAACAGCGAATGGACAATCACGAGAACAGCCAGTGACACGATTGTCGCGCCTATGCCCGAAAGGCGCACGATGAAGAGGCCGACAAGGAATGCGATTGCGCCCGTGATGAGCAATGCGACCAGTGCCGAGGTGAATGGATCCAGTTCGAATGCGTTAAGGCCCCAAGGTGCGCTCGGCAGCGAGATCTTCTTCATGGCTACGGGCGTGACGCAGATCGCGGCCGCATAAGCCCCGATTCCCATGAACGCCGAATGGCTCAGGTTGGTGATGCGCGCGTTGCCCATGAATACCTGCAAGGCAAGAACTGCCATTAGATTGACGTACGCGCCGTAGACGATGCGAAGCTGGTAGCGCGATCCGAAATAGGTCGTGGCGACTCCGATCGCCACGAGCAGCGCGGCGAGCATTGCAGCGCCGACCAACCCGCGCCTTTGGCTGCGGGAAAGGGTCATCGCTTGTCCCCTTTTTCGCTGCGGGGGGTCAGAATGCCGTCAGGTCGCCAGATCAGAAGCAGGGCGATGATCCCAAAGACGAGAGCATCAGTCATGCCCCCGAGGGATTGCGGCAGGATCACAAGGATGGCGACTTCAATGGCGCCCAGAAGAAAGCCCCCCAGAACCGCGCCCGGCAGGCTGCCGAAGCCACCCACAACGCAAGCGACGAACGCCTTGAGGACGGGATCGAATCCCATATGAGGATCGACCGATCCACGGCGCGCCATGATGAAGACACAGGCGATTCCCGCAAGCAGGCCCGAGATCATGAAAGCGGCCGCAAACACCCGGTTGGCGCGGATGCCGGTCAGGCGCACCATTTCGAAGTCCAGTGCCGCCGCCCGCATGGCCAGTCCCAGCACGGTGCGCTTGAGGAACAGCATCATCAGAACGATGACGATGACGGTGGCGAGGGCCTCGAACAGCTGAAGCGACGATATCCGGATGCCGCCCAGATCGATTGGCCATTCCAGGAAGTAAATCGAAGTAACGGCGATCGGTCGGGGTGAGACCAGGAGCAGGAACAGGTTCTGAAGCACGATCGACACGCCGAATGCCGTAAGAAGACCCGTTGTCGGGTCAGCATACCGCACGGGCCGGAAAGCCACGCGTTCCAAGGTGACGGAAGCCAGAACCGCCGCCAGAACCGCCGCTCCGATAACGATCAGCGGATTGTTCAGAGCAAGCGCCGCCATTGCCACCATCGTGTAGCCACCGACAGCGATGATCTCCCCATGCGCGAAGTTGACCAGACCCATGATCGAAAAAACTATTGCCAGGCCCAAGGCCAGAAGCGCGTATTCCGCGCCGAACGACAGGGCGTTCATCACCTGCTGCGCGACATATTCCATATCAGGCCAGCCCCGTCAGTTCCGCCATGAGAGCGTCGTTTCCGCCAAGCGTCTCAGGGGTGCCGTCCGCGACGACCCGACCGCTGTTCAGGAGAAATGCATAGCTGGAAAGCCGCAGCGCTTTGGCTGCGTTCTGCTCCACCAGCAAAGTGGTCATGCCCTGCTCGTTCAGCTTTTGGATCATTGCGAAGATCTGCGTGACGATCTTGGGAGCCAGTCCGAGGCTGGGTTCATCCAGGAGAAGGATGCGCGGCTTGGCCACTAGGGCGCGGGCGATCGCCAGCATCTGCTGCTCACCCCCCGACAGGGTGCCCGCTGGCTGGTCCCGTCGCTCTCTGAGTATTGGAAAGGTTCCGAACCACTCATCGATGCGCGCCGCCAGACCGTCCTGCAGGTACGCTCCGCCAAGGCGGAGGTTCTCCTTCACGCTGAGGTTCGCAAAGACCCGCCGACCCTCCGGTGACACGGCTATTCCACGACGAATGCGGGATTCGACCGGCATGGACGTTATGTCTTCACCCGAAAGAGTGATGCGTCCGGTTGATCTGGCGACACCGGTGATCGCCGAAATCGTCGACGTCTTTCCCGCGCCGTTCGGCCCCAGCAGAGAGACGCACTGACCTTGACCGACCGAAAAGGAAATGCCGTGCACGGCCTCGATCGGGCCGTGAAACACCCTCAGGTCTTCAACCTGCAGCATAAACGGATTCCGACAGCGGCGGGGCCGAAACGGCCCCGCCGGACGGACTCAGTTCCAGTCCATCGGCGTGTTGGTTGGAATCTCATTCGAGATCAGAACCCGCTCGCCGCCTTCATATCCGATTACCGGAATGGTACGCTGAGCATAGGTTCTGGTTTCCTTGAACGAGATGCTGTCAACAGTCAGCACCGGAATGCTGTCCGCGTTGCGGATGGTCTCGGCGATCATGGCCGGATCGGTGCTGCCTGATTGTTCAACCGCCCAGGCAACGGCCTTGACGGTATCGGCGCCGGTTGAGGGGAACAGACCAGGCACATCGATCCCCATTGCGCTGCAGTCGTTCATGAACTTTACAACTGCGCTGTCCGCGTGGCTTGGCGCAAGTGTGGCAAAGAAAACCTTGTCGAGGATTGACGGATCGTCCGAACCGATGGCGTCCAGCGAGGGGTCGTCGAACCCATCCGAGCCCACGACGTAGGCGTCAATGCCTGCGCTGTTCAGCTGGCGGATAAGAACGGCTATATCGGGCATGATCGACGAGATGTACACCGCGTCGATGTCCTCTCCCAATGCCTTCATCTCGGCAATCTGCGGCGACCAGTCCGATGTTCCGAAGGAAAAGTTCATCTTCGCCAGAACCTTGCCGCCGCCTTCCTCCACGACATCTCCGAACCAGAGGGGCGTGCGCGCGGACCATGACCCGCCTTCATCCGATGTCATCAGAACCACATTCCTGACGCCAAGGCTGAGCGCATGGTTGGCGGCTGCGGTCGCGGTGAAGGGATCGGGCGACACACCTGTGAAGAAATTGTTGACGATGCCCGCATGCATTTCCACCTGCGTCGACTGGGGCTGGAAAATCGACACGCCGTAACCCTGCGCCACCTGCGCTACCGGGATCATCGTATCCGAGAAAGGAATCGTACCCAGCATCACGGCGCCTTCATCGAGGAATTTCTGGGCGAGGCTGATCGCGGTCTGGGTGTCAGCACCGGAATCCTGTGTCAGAACCTCGATCATCATGCCGTTGACGCCGCCCTCGGCATTGATCATTTCGGCCATGCAGCGCGCGCCCTGCCATTCGGCATAAGGCGCATAGTCGCCGGTCATGGGCACGCCCAGACCGATCTTTATTGTATCTTCAGCGAGGGCTGGCGCCGCAAGCGACACGCAGGCCAGTGCAGTCAGTGCTGTTCTCATCTTTCTCTCCTGTTTGTTTGATGGCCGCTCATGCGGCCTGCTGCTGATCTTCGCCCAGATAGGCGTCGATTACTTGCCTGTTTTCTGAAACCTCCTTCGGGGTGCCCTCCGCAATCACCTTTCCCATGTTCAGAACCGTGATCCGTTCGCTAAGGGCCATTATGAACTTCAGGTCATGGTCGATCAAAAGAACCGCACAGTCGATCTGGCTGCGAACCCAGCCAAGCGCCTGTGCCAGCGATCCGGTTTCCTGATCGTTCATGCCTGCGGCGGGTTCGTCCAGCATCAAGACCCGAGGCCTTAGCGCCACGGCACGAACGATCTCCAATCGCCGCAGCTGCCCGTAGGCCAAGGATCCGGCAGTCTCGTTCAGCCTGTCCGAGAGGCCTAGACGCTCGATGGCCTCCTGCAGAACGGAGTCTCCTTCGCGACCGCTGGCCGCGCCGGAATATCCGGCCACATCGATGTTCTGCTGCACGGTGAGGCTAGGAAAGATCCGCAGGTTCTGAAACGTGCGGGCGATCCCGCGCCGAGCGCGTTCCTGAGCGGACAGTGAGTCCAAGGATTCTCCATCAAGCGACAGCGTGCCAGCGGAATGTGCCAGCAGTCCGGATACGAGATTGACCAATGTGCTCTTCCCGGCGCCGTTCGGCCCGATGAGCCCACGCATTTCGCCGGATGCTACCGACATCGTCACATCCTGCACGGCCTTGACGCCGCCGAAGGTCTTTGAAACGCCCTTCAGCTCAAGCATCGGCCAGCTCCTGCACCAGCTGCTCGGTCAGCACCTGACGGCAGTAGCCCTTGATCGCGCGCAGCGAACTGTCATGGCGGTCCTGGCTGTAAGTCAGGCAGGCATCCGTAACCTGGGTGACGAGATAGCCGAGATCACAGGCATCGCGGATGGCGCTTTCGACGCATTGATCGGTGACGAGACCGGAGATGACAAGCTGCCGAACGCCCAGATTGCGGAGGACATAGTCGATGTGGGTCGAGATGAAGACCGAAGAGGAGGATTTTGGCAGCACGATCTCGTCCCCTTGCGGCGCGATCCGGTCGATCACCTTGCCGTCCCACGATCCCTTCGGAACGTTGAACCCGGTGATCTTGTAGTCAAGCGAGCGGTCCCGACCGTCAAGCGTCAGGCTTTCAATCGTCGTGTACATGACCTCGACCTCAGCGGCGCGGCATGCGGCCTGGATAGCCTGCATGTTCGGGATGACACGTGTATCCAGCTCGTCGAAAAACCAGCCGTACTTTCGGCCGAACTCTTCCTGCGGAAGGTCTTTGAATTCACCGCCGTTGCGGTGGGCCGCGAAGTTCTGCACGTCGACGAAGAGAAGCGCCGAATGTTCCGGGTTGAGTGGCACTTCTCTGGTCAAGGTCATTTCAACGCCTCCAGGAACTCCCTGATTGCCTCTGCCAGAAGCTCGGCCCACAGTCGTGCACCTTCGGGATGATCGATCTGGTCATTCCTTATTTCGATCAGGCAATGCGGAAGGTCGAGCACCTCGGCGAACCGGGGGATGAACCAATCGGTCTCAGTGTCGATCTGGTAGGGTTGATTGAGCGCCAGAACCAGGCTCGGCCTCCTTCGGGCGATCGAACGCATCAACACCTCTGCCGTCTGGACAGACTTCCGCGTCAGAAAGCCTGCGTGCCACGGCCGTTCCTCGCCGTCCATTTGCGGCGTGAAAGAGTGGACCGAGAATGTCGCACTGCGTTTCCGGCGCCGAAACACTTCGGCGACAGCACTGTCAATGGGTCTGAATATCTCGTCCACGCGCGCGGCCAGTTCGGCACTGCTTGCGTTGCGGTTTCCAGGAATAACCTGACAGTCACTGACGGGCGGGACGGAGAACGGGCTGCCTGGCGGGCGATTGCAGTCGATGACCAGCCGGGAATACCGCTGAATGACCAGCGGCGCCTGCAATTGGTCGGACAGCCTGCGGGCGACGTCTTCGGCCCCGATGTCCCATCCGCGATGGCTGTTCAGCACGTCCTCGCCAACGCCGAGGTTGCCAAGCGCCTTTGGAACCGCGCGCCCGGCATGTTCGCAGACAAGTACCAGATCCGACGCGCTTTCGCCGTGCAGGATCTCGATCGGCGCAGGATCCGCAGGACCGATCAGAGATTCGAATGCAACCTGGCTCATGAAGCCACTTTGAGAAACAAAATTCCCAAAGTCAACAAGACTGTTATTGACTGAAAATAAATTTCCAGAAACCATAGCCGAATGAATGTCCGTCAAAAGATCGAATCCGCGTCTGCGAGACTCACGCAGTCCGAGCGCAAGCTGGCGACGGCGCTGCTGTCGGACTACCCCTATGCCGGACTGAATTCGATCCAGGAGCTGGCGGAGCGGGCCGAGGTCTCCCCTCCATCGATTTCGCGCTTCGTGACCAAGATCGGCCTGTCGGGCTATCCCGACATGCAAAGGCGGCTGCTGGCCGAACTGCGCACAGGCGACCGGTCCCCCGTGGACATCCATGCGGCATCGGAGCGGATCGAAGGCGGCTATCTAGCCGGGTTCCTCGGAAGAGCGTCGGCACAAATGATATCGGCAGGCGAGGCCGTGACCCAAGGACAGTTCGACCGCATCTGTGAATTGCTGACCGACCCCAAGCGCAGTGTCTATGCCGTCGGCGGACGGATCAGCGACACGATCGCACAGCATCTCTCGTTCCATCTGCGTCAGTCGCGCGAGGGAGTCTACCACCTGCCGCGGGATCCCGAAGCCTGGCCGGAATACCTGCTGCGGATGAAGTCCGGCGATGTCTTCTTTATGGTCGACTTCCGACGCTATCAGAAGAGTCTCGTGCAGCTGGCAGAACAGGCCAGCGCCCGGCGGGTGCAGGTGGTACTGATGACTGACAAATGGCTGTCGCCAGTCACGCGGCATGCCGCCGAAGTGCTTGCTGTGCCTATCGAAACTGGCACGATATGGGACAGTTACTCCGCGGCGCTTGCGGTTACCGAAGCGTTAGTCACCCGTGCGGCGGAGCGGACATGGGACAGGACGAGAACCAGAATAGAGGCGTGGGATTCAATGCGCAGCGCGACAGCGGAGAGCGAAACATGAGCCAATTGATATTTGTCGCGACCTGTGACTTGGCAGGCAAGGTGCGGGGCAAGGCATTTCCCGCTGCCGATCTGGAACGGCGGCTAAAGTGCGGAGTAGGCTGGACGCCGACCAACGTGCAGATCAACTGCTTTGACGGAATCGCCGACGGTCCCTTCGGCTCTCTTGGCGATCTCCTGTTAATCCCGGAAGAATTCTTGGACGTAACCGCCGATTTCGGTACGCATGTCGAACGCTTAATGTTGGGCAACATCGTGAATCTGGACGGTGAGCCGTGGGCTCTGTGCACCCGCGCACTGCTTGAATCGGCGCTGAACCGACTCGAGCATGTCGGCGGTATCAGGCTGCTGGCCGCCTTCGAGCATGAATTCCAGCTTCGGAACGGGAGCGGACTGGTGGGCGAGGGCTTTGGCCGTGCAGGGTTCGAAGCGCAACGCCGACTCTGCGAGACTTTGATTTCCCAGATTGAATCGGCTGGCATTAAACCCGACAGCATCATGAAGGAATACGGTTCCGACCAGTATGAAGTGGTTACAGGGCCTAAGGAAGGCTTGCGAGCCGCTGACGAAGCGGTGATCCTGCGCGAACTGACCCGATCGACAGCCCGTGCCCACGGCGAGGCCGCGACCTTCACGCCGATCCGCGATCCGGCGGGCGTCGGTAACGGCGTTCATATTCACATGAGCTTTCTGAACCCCGATGACAGCCCGGCGACATACGATGAAGACGGTCCCGGAGGAATGTCCGATCTTACCAGCGCCTTCGCTGCCGGAGTTCTGAAATACCTCGACTCGATCCTGGCACTGACGGCGCCGTCAGTCGTATCCTACCTGCGGCTGACTCCACACCGCTGGTCGGCGGCCTACAACAATCTGGGCTTCCGGGACCGTGAGGCTTCGCTCAGAATCTGCCCCGTGACAGCCAAGGATCCCAGAGCCATCGCAAAGCAGTTCAACATCGAGTATCGAGCCGCTGACGCCGCGGCCTGTCCCTATCTCGCATTGGCCGCCGTTGTGCACGCTGGCTGCCAGGGCATAGAAGAGAAACTCGTGGCTCCCGAGCCCACCGAGGAAGACTTATCGCTCCTTTCGCCTGAAGCACTTGCCGAGCGCGGCTTCATCCGGCTACCCGAAACACTGGAAGCCGCTTTGGAGCGGTTTGAAACGAACCGAACCGTCACTGGCTGGTTCCCCGACTCGTTCGCTGACGTCTACTGCGCCCACAAGGCCAGCGAAATCACGCATCTATCCGAGATGGACACCAAGGCGCGTTGCGCAGCGTATGAGGCGACTTACTGAGGCAGTCCAGGCGCCCGCTGCAATGCAGTCGTCAAAGCAGAATCAGACTGCATCGCGAAGTACATCTTTGCAGGACGGGCTGACAGCTGCGGAACGCTTTGCGGCATCGCATAATCGGGTGGACAATCGTCGCCCGAATGAGAGTTGGAATCACGAGCCGCGCTCCAAGCAGCGGCAACATTTCGCAACTCTCTGGTGCCGAACTGGCACGGCGCAGATCTTTCCGCACGGCCCGCTACCGCTGCTGCGAGGTATCCAGGCATGGCATCCGGCGTCCGAAGCATCTTTGACCGCCGACCGGACTTTTCGGACAGTCCGAAGTGATCCTGGATCGGCATAGAAGGGCAGAGCGATGCAGCGCCGGCTGACACTATATCGTAGAGATGCGAGCCTGATTGACCAATCAGATTCCGGGACAGGCTTCCCTTGTAACGGCTCCTCAGCTCTGGATGTGAGGCAACAGCTTGGCTGCAAGCGTCATTACGTCGGTTTTTTCAGGATCTGACGGAGGCTCGACCGCTACATCCGACAGCAGTGTCTCCCATTCCACCGCAGCTGTGGAAACTCCTGAAGGAAGGCCCAGATCCTGAAGGGTCTTCGTGACTTCCGCCATTTCCGCGGCCCGCCGGGCCCCATGCACCATCGCCCGCTCGAAATTATAGGATCCCTGCCTTTCCCAATCGAAGTCGGGATAGTTCAGCCCCAGCGTCGGCAGGACTTCGTCGGCAATCCCTGCGGCTTCGACCGCCAGGAAGAACTCTGCGGTCAGCGCCTCCAGTCCTTTCACCAATACCGAACGCACCATCTTGATGGTCGATGCCCTGCCGATCCCTCCTTCGACTACCCGAAGCTTCATCGGCAAAGCCTCCAGCTTCGGGGCAACGTCGGCCGCGTGTGGTCCGGAAAGCAGCAGCGGAACCAGGTTAAGGGCGGGGTGAACCGGTGCCAGCACGGCGACATCTACATAGCGCCCGCCCGCGCGATGCAATTCGTCCGCCGAGATCCGCTTGGACGAAGGAGCGCAGGAATTGAAGTCACAGAAAAACGCACCGCGCTCCAAACAGGCCGCCGCCGCCCTGGCTGCGTTGACCGCTTCGTCAGCGGTTACGACTGATATGACCAGATCAGCCCCGGCAAGCGCCCGCTCCAAACTCTCGCAGCCCCCCACACTCAGCTCAGAATAGCGGGCCAGCATCGTCGAGCGTGTTTCATGGCGGTCGGTCTTGATGTCGAACGCGGTGATGTCGTGAACGCCCCTGCCCCAGCCGGAGATCAGCGCGGATCCGGCCTCTCCCATTCCAATGAATGCTATGCGAGCCATCACGTACTTCCTCCGTACCTTTTGATCATTTGCCAAGTGCCGTTTCATGGCGCTGTCCCGGATTGGCAAGCCAAATCCAGTCATGGGATTGCGCCGCTGCCTTAGAATCGCCTATCATTTTGCTGTCATTTTCTGGTAAGGATGGATTCAATGCTTCGTCTTGCCGCCATTGCCCTGATACTGTTCACCGCTGCCGCTGCAGCGCAGGACCGTCGTCCAAGCCACTGCATTGCGATCGCCGACGCGGCTCCAGGCATAGAGTATCTGCACACTGCCAGCTTCGAGTCACCACCGCCGGAATATTCGGTCCGCATCATCTATCTCAACCACGCCATGTTTTTCATCCAGACCGAAGGAGGTCTGAACGCTGTGACCGACTATGCCGGTTACTTTGACGGTTCTGGATTCGTGCCGGACGTCGTGACAATGAACCATGCGCATACCACCCATTGGACGATGTATCCCGATCCGGGCATCAAGCATGTTCTCAAGGGCTGGGGCGAGACTCCCGATGGAGCCGAACACTACCTGGATCTCGGCGAAATGCTCATACGCAATGTTACGACCGACATCCGAGGCCGGTTCGGCGGGCCGGAGGAAAGGAACGGAAACTCAATTTTCATTTTCGAAGCGGCAGGTCTCTGCGTCGGCCACTTGGGACACCTGCACCATGAACCGACCGACATGCAATACGCGTCCATCGGGCGCCTTGACGTGGTGATGGCTGCGGTCGACGGGGGAATGACCCTTCCTACCGAGACAATGGTCCGAATCATGAAGCGCCTTAAGTCCTCGGTTGTGATCCCGATGCATTGGTTTGGACGCGGAACCCTTGAGCGTTTCGTTCAGGAAATGTCAGACGAGTTTGACGTGAAATGGACGGGTGACTCGGAATTCGTCGTTTCTCTGCTTACTTTGCCATCAAGGCCGACCGTGCTGGTGCTGGAGCCTCTCACCCAACCCAGTTTTGACGAATAGCGCCGCACGATAGACTGAACAGACCCATAGCCTCCATGCTGAATGCCGTCACCGACGATTTCGTGGCGCACCTCCGTGCCGCTCTTCCCTCCGCCGCTTTCCCAACGGAGAATCAAAGCTATCTGGAAGAGCTCCGTGGCATTTACCAAGGCCATGCAGGACTGATCGTTGCCCCCGGAACAACCAAAGAGGTTGCCGCCATCATCCGCGCGGCATCCGAGGCGCGAATTCCGGTAGTTCCCTACGCAGGCGGGACGGGCCTCGTCGGAGGCCAGATATCTCCCGTCGGCGGGCCACTTCCGCTGGTTCTGTCAATGCAGCGCATGACGGCGATCCGTGGAGTCTATCCAAGGGAGAACACGATCGTCGTCGAAGCCGGTGCAATCCTCGCAACGGTACAGGATGCGGCGAATGCCGCAGGTCGGCTCTTTCCGCTTTCGCTTGCGTCTGAAGGGTCGGCCCGCATTGGTGGACTGCTCGGAACCAACGCCGGCGGCGTAAACGTTCTTCGATACGGCAGCGCCAGGGAACTGTGCCTTGGTCTGGAAGCTGTCCTGCCGTCCGGAAAGATTTGGCACGGTCTGAAACGGTTGCGCAAGGACAACACAGGCTATGACCTGAGGGGCCTGCTTATTGGGTCCGAAGGCACTCTTGGCGTCATTACCGCCGCAAGCCTGCGGCTGTTTCCATCTTCCTCCGCTACAGGCGCCGGGCTGCTGGCGGTAAGGGATCCGAATGCCGCGCTCGAACTGCTAACCATGGCCGGCGAAACAATCGGCGCCGGTCTGTCCGCCTTTGAGCTTGTTTCCGGAACCGGCCTCCGGTTCATTGCCGAGACCATGCCTCAGATGCGTCTTCCGTATTCGGACCCGCCGGACTGGCTGGTCCTCATAGATGTTGGCTTGGCTTCCGACGGCAGCCCACAGGACATGCTGGAGTCCCTTTTTGCCGAGGCTCATGAGGCTGGGATCGTCAGTGATGGGCTGGTCGCACAGTCTGAAGCACAACGGAAGGAGTTTTGGGCCGTGCGCGAAGCGATCCCCGAAGCCAACCGCCATATAGGTTCGGTCTCAAGCCATGACATTTCCCTGCCGCTCGGCGCAATCCCCGAGTTCATCACCCGCGGCAAAGCGGTGATTTCAGCAATCGGCGACTTCCGGATCAACTGCTTTGGCCATCTCGGCGACGGCAATCTGCACTATAACGTGTTTCCACCAACCGGACAGACCGCCAAAGCGCCTGCAGAGACGAAAGACACGGTTCGGCGTGCGGTGCATGATCTTGTCGCTGAACTGGACGGATCAATCAGCGCGGAACACGGGATCGGGCGGCTAAAGGTCAAAGACTTGGTACGCTATGGTGATCCCACGAAGCTGGAAGCGATGCGGGCGATCAAGAATGCTCTGGATCCCTTGGGAATCATGAATCCCGGTGCTGTCCTGCCGCCGCCTGCCAAGGCCTGACAATGACCTATCGGGCCTGAACTGAAACATGGCTTTCCCTGTACCTCGCTCACAATCCGTCGAATGCGCACAGAGCGTGAACGTCAATGCCCATTTCATTGATCCGCCTGCGGCCACCCAAATCCGGCAGATCGACAATGAACGAGCAGCCACAGATATCGGCGCCAAGCCTTTCGAGCAGCCTGATACCGGCCGCCGCTGTACCGCCTGTCGCCAGCAGGTCATCGACAATCAATACGGATTCTCCTGCATCCAGAGCGTCTTCGTGGATTTCGACGGCGGCCTCTCCGTACTCCAGAGTGTAGCTTTCGCTGATCGTTGCGCTGGGCAGCTTTCCCTTCTTCCGGATCGGAATGAATCCGCAGCTGAGCTGGTGCGCGATAGCGCCACCCAGAATGAAACCCCGAGCCTCCAGCCCTGCCACTTTGTCGATCCTCAGGCCGGTGTAGGGATGCAGCATCCGGTCCACAGCCATGCGGAACCCACGCGCATCGCCAAACAGCGTGGTTACGTCACGAAACATTATCCCCGGGTGCGGAAAATCCGGTATGGTCCGGATGTAATCCTTCACCTCGCGGGTCATTTGCATCGGTCACTGCCTGAAGGCATGCAACTCACCGTCACCGGAAGAAATTAAGGGGTCACCTTCGAGCTAGTCAGTTCCTGGAAGCCAAAGACCGAGCCATCCTCTTTTGCGAATCCGGTGATGGAATGGGGCGCTGAGCCAGCGCAGTTGGGGTCTGGGCCTGTCCAACCGATCCCCGATTAGCATGCATCGTGCTGCCTGAAGAGTCATTTTTTATTCCTTTCTCAAGCAGATGCCGCTTTCCGAATTGCGGCCTGTATATTGCATGTATATACATGTGGCATAGCACGACGTCAACAGGTATCGGAGAAAAACTGCGTGAGTGGGAAATCCGCGAAAAAAGCTGACCGAAAGAACAGCCAGCTGGTCCTGCGGCTGGACAAAGCCGAACGCGATGCTTTCGTGTCACTGTGCAAGGATCGTGATACAAGCGCCGCCCGTGAGATCCGGCGTTTCATCCGCCGGTTTGTGGCAAAACATGGTGGCAGAAAGAACTGACCTGCCGTCCATGCGCCCATGCTGCATATGGTCGATCATTGTTTCCGGCACAGATCGCAGTCGATCACCGGGCATCAGAGTTTCGGACAGACCGTCCGGTTCTCTCTTGGAAAACCGTCACACCCAGCTGGTATTGTGCGACGCGGAGAATTTACTTGCCCGAACCGAATTCCAAGGTCATTTCCTACCCTTGTAGACTGGGCTGCGACCGATTCGGCTTCAGGGGCGTCGCCAGTGTCCATTCAAACCGTCTCCGGCGTTAGCGGTCGTGGAACGGGGCTTAGCAGTTGCAACATTCAAGAATCGCCGCAGGAATCCCGAAGACGAAAGCCGGTTTTCATCTGTACCGGTACGGTTCAACTGGTGAGATGTCGTCCCGGCCAAGCGTAACCTGCGGGTTCGGGTAGCTCTCTTGCCATCCGGGAATGACTGCGTAGATAATATTGAGCCGTTATGGCAAGACTAACATCTCGGGTGCTGCGACATTGCACCAATCCGGTTCGGGAGAAGACAAGGGAAAACGTCAGAAACGTCTTTATTGCATCGAGGGACACTGGGACTACAACTACGATTGGGGTGAACCGTCAGTAGAGCCTATGCTCCAGACCATTCAAGCCACGGGAGGGCGGCCATACATCCGACGCAATAGCGCGACGGTTCTTGAAATGCATTACTGGCTGAAGACGGAGTGGTGGGAAAACTGCGCCAACGGGTCAATTCTCTACATCGCCTCGCATGGTGGTCCAGGACAAATATGGCTCTCAAACAGGAAGGGGCACAGGGAGGTTGAATCGCTTTCGACCCTCGCGGACAGGGCTGAAAATGAGCACTTCGCGCAAAGATTCCGGGTTCACTTTGGCGGTTGCCATGTATTGAACATATCCGATGACGAGATTGACGCGTTTCTGGATAGATCAGGTGCTTACGCGGTTTCGGGGCACACAGAACATGCTGGCTGGACCGCTGAGAACAAAGGCGTTCCGCCCTCGCTAGCGCTGGAACTCATGTTCTTCAGTTCAATTTGGGAGAGGGACATCAACCTGGGAAATCACACGGAAATGCTGGCAAAACTGCCGCCGTTGGTGGAAGAGATTAAAAAGCGTATCAAAAAATGCGGCTTTCGCCTGCGCACAAGGCCAAAACCGTTACCGAGAGCATCATAGACCAACATGGTGTCCGGAGCTGAGAGCTGATCCCGGGTCGGACGGCTGCCGCGCCGCTTCCTCCCCCGCCTATTCGGTCGGCTCCTCGTCGCCTAAGAATTTTGGACCTTGCCGACTTCGGCCAGACTGAGCAATTCACAATAATGCGAAGGCGGATCACGTCCTGTCAATTTCCGGCGCCGTCAGGTGGCCCGCGCAGCGGGTGCCCGATGACTTCCTTAAGTTCGTCAAACTCAATGACGCAATCGCGCCCACTGATGTCATGATACTCACGGTTGTTAGAGAGGTGAACGACTGTGTGGTAGTAACGGAAATCAAACGGACTTCAGAGGTTCGGAATTTGAGCTTAATTCGAGTTGAAGCTGACGCGGAAGAATTGCGGCTGGTTGAACTGCGCGACCGCTGGCTCAACCCTCCCGAATGGTTGGAGTCGTGGACGAGCCAGTTCTGAGCTATCCGAAGCGAACCGTCGTCCGCGAACATGCGGCGAAAAAAGCGCTCAAGGTCGGAACGCTGACGAATCCCAATAACGCCCGTCCGCAATGGCTCGAAGATGCTCCTTCGGACCTCGATGCTTCGGTCCCAGCGGCGTATGGTTGGGACGCAAATATTGCACAGGAGGACGCGCTGCGGCACATGCTCCAAACTGCGCGATTACATCGAACAGCTGCTGGTAAACGGAGCCACCTGCCGCGCCGAACCGGTCGGCGGGATCATTGTGCGAAACCAGATGAGACTCCGAACTTGTCACAAGGTCTTCAAGAATCCGCGATAGTCTCACCTTGGTCCGGCGTGGCGTCCCGGCTTGCTCAGCGTGCCGAATGATATCTGCGGCCGCGCCACATGCGCACAGAAGCCGCGCTCAACAAGAATATGTCGATTCTGCCATATTCTCGTGGACCAGAAATTCTGCAAGATCCATCGATGTCGCTAATATCTATGGTGGCTTCGTCGCGCAATCCCAAGAAAATGAATGGCCCACCCGAGGAGACGAAACGGGATGGCGGGCAAGCGACCGCGGCCAAATGGGCGGCCGTCCACAAGAGGGAACAGAAAGTTGTCGGAACTGAAGAACATTCTCAATGAGCATAAAGAAGATCTCACTCTCATTGTAGGAAATGGAATAAATCTCTGCAACAAGCATGCACGAAATGACACTTGGAAAGACATTCTTGAACAGATTGCCAGAGACCGCGGATTCATCGATTCGGGGAAGAAATTGAGCGATACGAGTTCATTGGTTGAACTCATCGACCTGTTACAACTTCATTCCGACGACAATGGCCGCAGCATCCCGGTAAAGGCGGAATTTTGCGAGAAACTTGAGAAATTGGAGCATGGACAGAGTCACATGGACATCACCAATTGGGCAATGAAGCACAGCGTTCCGACTCTGACGACGAATTTCGATACAACCCTTTCCGATGCCTGCGGTGCAAAGTTAGTTCATCCGAAGCAAGGCTCAGGAGGCGCCCAGTTTTCTCGCTTCTATCCGTGGAGCTCTCGCTTCGAAGTATTTGACCAACCAATTGACAAACCTCGGAACAGCTTTGCGATTTGGCACGTAAACGGCATGTCAAGATACGTCGAAAGCGTTCGGCTTGGCATTTCAGATTACATGGGCTCTGCTCATCAAGCCCGAAGGTGGATGCAGCGTGGCGACAATCCGTTGTTCGCCAAAAGGAATGCGATCGATCGTTGGAAGGGGCGGAACACATGGCTGGATGCATTCTTCGCGAATGATCTTTTGATATTTGGGCTCGGGCTCAGCAGGGACGAAGTGTTCCTGCGGTGGTTGCTGATTGAGAGAGCCAGATACTGTCGAAAGTTCAGCGTCCAGGACCGTAAAGCGTGGTATGTCTGGGCAAAAGAGGAAATGAGAGATTCAGACAGGTGTTTCTTTCTGAAACACGTCGCCATAGAAAGAGTGGATCTCAATAGCTATGGCGAAATATACTCATCGCAGGTTTGGAACTCCTGAACGCCATCAAACAGCGAAAACGGAATGATGATTCTGTTCACCTTTCCGGTGACCCGTCATCGTCCCACAATCGTAGCGCATGAGAAGGCGGCAGGTGCCGCAGTTCGGTCTCAAAAGTACCACACAGATGGTGCCGAAATAGGCTGAAACCTCACCTGACCCGAAACGGGAATGCTTCCCGATCAAGGGATCACACACCGTCAACCTACAGCTGAGAAGCCAATCCATTCACTTTCTGTTTCGGCTAACAACCCCATCCGCACTCGGATCAAGGCAGGATCCAGAATCGGACTCAGCAGGCCTTGCAGACCCGTATTTCGTCAGAGAACACGTCCCGCGACGACGCTCAATCGAGCTACGATTTCAGGATCACGCCGCGCTGGATCCGTCAGGACAGCGAATTCCAACGCCCGATCACAGCCGTAGCTGCAAAGATCACGGTCAGGGCCAAGCAGATCAGGGAGACGCTTGACCAATGCCCGTGCCTTGTCTGCGTTGCCAGTCAACGTCTTGATGATGTCAGAGATGTCGACCTCTCCGTGGTCCGGATGCCAGCTGTCATAGTCGGTAATCATTGCCACCGTGGCGTAACAGATCTCAGCCTCGCGGGCGAGCTTCGCTTCCGGCATGTTCGTCATTCCGATCACGTCGCAGCCCCAGTTTTCCCTATACATCCGTGATTCCGCCAGTGAGGAGAACTGGGGGCCTTCCATGACCAGGTATGTGCCTCCGTCATGTAAGCGGATTCCTTCGGCGCTCGCGGCTTCGAGGCAAGCCGCTCTTAGGCGGCCGCACGTTGGTTGAGCGATGCTGACATGGGCAACAAGGCCCTCGCCGAAAAACGACTTCTCGCGCGCGAACGTGCGATCAATGAACTGGTCAACGATTACGAAATCGCCCGGCGCCATCTCTTCCCGAAACGACCCACAGGCGGAAACGCTGACCAGATCGGTCACCCCGATCCGTTTCATTGCATCGATGTTCGCCCGATAAGGCACGGTTGTCGGCGAATGCACATGCCCTCTTCCGTGACGCGGAAGAAAGGCCATTTTCACTCCGTCAAGCACTCCCGTCAGAATCTGGTCGGAAGGCGCTCCCCAAGGAGTTTCAACCGTCCGCCAGCGAGCGCCTTCAAGGCCCTCGATTGCGTAGACTCCCGATCCGCCAATTATTCCGATCACCGTATCCGTCATTGTCTCACACCTCGTCACCTTCACTATGCCGCTGTTACGGTCGGTAACAGTCATAGGTACCGACATTGGAATTGCAATCTCGGCCGAGCGCCATGCTTACTCAACAAGCGCCCGTTTCAGTCGTCGGGACGGGCGAGGCTAAACAGATCACGCACCGCTGAGTAGTCCCGGTAGCCAAGACGGCCAACCGGATTGAACCTCAGAATGTCGAATATTCCATCGACCAGGCAATCGTCACGCAAATGGACTCCAGTGACCTCCCCGAAGACGACCTTGTTCGCCATGCCTGGCAGATCCACGATCTGCGTAAGCCTGCACTCCAATGCGGCAGGAGCGTCCGCGACCCGGTGGCAGTCGATCGTTTCGCACCTCACCTTTTCCAATCCGGCCAGAATGAATTCATCAGCGCCCTTGTCATATATCCCCGAGGACACGTTCATAGCCTCCAGCATCGCGTATTCGACGATGTTGACGCAGAACATGCCGGTTTCGCGTATGTTCGCGACACTGTCCTTGGTATCGGATCCGTCAGGTTTGCCCGAAGTGCTGGCGAACATGACCTGAGGCGGAGAATACGCAACGCCATTGAAAAAGCTGTAAGGCGCCAGGTTGTCACAGCCCTCGCCATCACGGCTAGAGATCCAGCCGATCGGACGCGGCACAATGATGGCGTTGAACGGATTGTGGCGCAGGCCATGGCCCTGCTCGGGGCGATAGAACATTCGACGGATTCCCTAGTCTCGTTGTTCCCGCCCTAGCCGCGTGATACGGCCAAATCCAGCGAAAATTCATAAGGTTCGCCATGTATTCCGTGAGTGTGGAGCAGCCGGAGGATTGGTGGGAGGTTGAGGAACTGTTTGACCTCTGCTTCGCGCCAGGGCGCGACGCCCTGTCGTCCTACCGGTTGCGGGAAGGTCAGGATCCGGTTGCCGCGCTGTGCCTTGTCGCCCGGGACATTGATGGAACTCTGGCGGCGGCCGTCCGCTACTGGGCAGTAGACGTAGGCAGACACTCCGCGCTGCTGCTCGGCCCCATAGCGGTGCATCCAACACGGCAGGGTGAAGGACTCGGCGCGCTTGTGGTCGCTGAAAGCCTGTCAAGAGCACGCGAATTGGGATGGAAGCGTGTCCTGCTCGTCGGTGACCTCCCCTACTACGGTCGTTTCGGCTTTTTCCGTTTGAACGGCATAGAGATGCCGCCCCCCACGAACCCAAAACGGATCCTTGGGCTGGCCTTGCTGCCGGACGCGTGGGACGGAGTTTCCGGAACTGCTCATCCCTCCGGCTCCGGTACGCCATGATGTCGCGGCCAAGGGCATGAGGCCGACGACGCGGACTCAACGTGGTGTGGCGATTGAGAAACTGTCCCAGGTGTGGATCAGTGAATCCCGAGTGGCATCCGGAACCGTATGGGCGTTCTTCTGGACTGAGACTTACCTTATGTGGAAGTAAGCGGTTAAACTACGACGTTGCTGGCTGACCCGGGCCGTTTTTTTACGTTTGACTGCATAGCCCGCCTGTCCTATTTTCGATCCGTCGGGGCGAATCACTTCGGAGGCGGCGATGGCGAATTGGTATGGATCGAAAGCGACGACGGGGCTCTGCCAGGCGATCATCGCGGCGATTCCCGCGCATGACGTATACATCGAGCCGTTTC
>JAJEAY010000150.1 GCA_022824145.1 Rhodobacter sp.
ACACCGCCGAGAATGACGGGCCGATCAGGATTGCCGTCACGGTATCCTAGCAGGACTTCGGTGCCCCTGTAGTCTTCTGTATCGCTCTTCGATGCTGTCCCCTTCCGAAGCGGAAAGTGCATGCCTGACCCGTCATTGCCCACGTAAGGTTCGAGCTTTGGGACCGGCATCGATCCGGCGGCCCGATCAACATGCGCCCGTGCATCGTCGACATGCCGCAGCCGATAGGCGCCTTTTTCATTGAGATGTGCTCGCTTTGCCGGCTTGTTCCGGTCAGTCTCTCTTTCGACTAGATGGGGTGCGTCGATATGAGCCTCATAAATGCCCGGCAGCTTTGGAACGGGCGTGGTCCGGGGAGGCCGGTAGTGTAGGGAGTTGAGCGTGGTGTTGGCTGGAGTGGATACATTAACGCACCGGATTTCGTTTCTGAACGAGTGCTGCAAAGCCTTTCCGTCCGGGTCGGAGATCCCGATGCAGGGAAGCTGGGTGATTTCCAGGCGTGAATGAGTGATCAGGTATTTGTCTGCGCCACCGGCTTGCAGATGACCTGATGGAAGAGTTGCCAGTTCCTCATCCGTAAGCGCATCCAGCTTCTCCGCCGCGAGGGCATGAGACGCGATCCTGCGGAAGATGGCTCCAGGCGATGCCCAAGGCGAGGTCGTTGTGCCCTCATAGTAGTCAGTATCAAAATACACTTCCTGTGCGCGGATCCTTGCATACTCCTCACCTGCGGCTCCAGTAAGGAACGGCGTTCCGTGGTCGACAAGCACGCCGTGCTTGCCTGACGGCACCAATTGATCGACCTCCAGCCAGAGGTTCGGATTGTTCGGGTTGTAGCTCCTCATCCGGATCTTTTTGGGACGCGGACGTACAACCCTTCGAAACGAATACAGGTTTCCTGTAATCAGCAATCTCTCGGTGCCGGTCTGTATGTGGGCGGTGCTTTGGGGATTGCCCGGATCGGACTCCCTGAGCCAGATGCTCTGTCCGGAATCGTCTCCCTCGTAGATATTGGCGCCGTTGCAGAACCTGACCGTTTCACTGCCGTCGGGAGCAGGCGTCGTGTCATGTTCGAAATAATAGTAGACCCCGCGCTGTTCGCAGATGCGCGAAATGAAATCCAGATCGGTTTCGTCATGCTGGGCTACATGTGACAAATTCATGATTTCACTCAAACCGACATTGCGATCATGCTGAATTTCCGTCGTGTCGAATTCCGAGGAGGCGAGTACGGCATGCCCTTGTGACGCGGCTATGTCGATCAACCCTGCTCCTTCCTCCCGCGCCTTGTAATCCGTTCCGGTGGCGGTGAGCTTGCCCGAGATCAGCGATGCCAGTGTTTGGGGCTGTCCACTTGTGGCATGGATTCGGCTTTGTCGGTTTCGGGCAAGGCGCGCGAACCTTGGCTTCAGCACCAGCCGATAATGAAATTCGGTCTGGAGTTCTCCATGCACTACCAGTTCCGAGAACTCGTCGATGAACCCGTGAAACCGTCTTTGCGCCCGTCCATCCTGATTGGATCCGTCGAAAACCGCCATGCTCAGTGTCGCGTTCCTGTCGAGGACGTTTTCGGCGAGCAGCTGCCTGAACTCCATTCTCGGGTCTTTGCCGCCTTCGGGGATTCCAGCATAGACCAGATGAATTTCGTATTGGAACGGCCGAGATATCGCATCCTCGCCTGTAATGCGGTAAACGCGGAGGCTATCGCTGTCGTCCAACCCGGCGACACTAAGAGTCACCGGCGGCACATAAGCTGAATTCAGAGGCTCCTGCGGCATATCAGAGACCGGATCAGGTAAACTGTGATGCAGAAACCAGTCCCGTATCCCCTTTTCCTCTATGCCAGACCCTGACGTGACGGTCAGCTCGAAGGTCAATTTGGCGGTCACGCCACCATCCACCGTCGCCAAATAACTATAGGTTGTGCTGTCGCGCTTCTCTGTGGGAATGCCTGAAAGAGTCCTCGTCCTGGCGTCAAATGCGAGTCCTTTTGGAAGATCAGGCGTGATTTCATAAACGACTTCATCCATGGCATCGATGCCAACATTCGCGATCTCTGGCAGCGTAGAGGCAGCCATGAGCATATTTTGAAGGAGCCTCTGGTCGGGAATCGTCGCTGTACTGAATTTAATTTCGTTTTGTGGCCATGCGTGCTGACCGGTTACTTTCGAGAAATCGCGGCCGTTAATGGCTTGTATAAAGAATTGGTAATTTTGCCCCCCACTTAGCCCTGAAAATCTGAATCTCGTATTTTCGGGGCCGACCGTCGTTGATTTGACTGGTCCCCGCTGCCCGGATTGGATCTGTGCCCAGCTAAGCCGGTATCCGGTGGCGCCTGGATACTCTCTCCAGACCATAGTGACCTCGCGGAATCCAGGGGTCAAACTCACGATGTCAGGAGCTCCGTTTCTGTCAAAACTCATATCCGCTCTCCTTCGGTGTGGTCGCTACGGACGGATTGACCGCGCACGACCGATTGGTTTCTATTTCGGGATGGGCCGGACGCGGCAGAAAGTCCCTGCCGGTCTTCGGCCAGCGACGCTGCAATGACCGGCTGGCTGCCTGCTGTGCGAAACGCCGGGCGGCGGCTTTCGGGGCAGGACGTTCCCTTCGTTGCCAGAGAGATGGGCCACCGCGATGCCATCGATGCAATCCACCTGTCGCTGCGGGGATAGAAATGCCATGTTCGGGTTCATCGCAGGTGAATCACCTTGGTTTGCGAGGGCGAGAGCGCGAATCCCGGTGCGTTCGTAAGATTTTGCAGCGTGGGGTCGAGCATCTTCGTAGCCGGAGCCGCCCCCTTGAAAATACTGGTCGATCCCATCAGGTGCCGACCCGGACCCATGAAAATTCCGGATGCCACGCCTCCATTGACACCTGCGTTGTCGCCCATAGAGATTGCGCTCATCGTCATCAGGTTGTGGACTGGCATGCCCATGATGAATTGGTTCAATACAGTTGGGATGCAGGTGACGCTCATAGTGGAGTTAGGATAGGGAATCGGAACCGGAACCACTACAGGTGTCAGGCAGACATCGGGAAACGCGAGGTCGATTCCCGGTATCGGTCCTTGGGATCTGGCAAACATCTAGTGGCGCTCCTCTTAATCAGTCAGTCGAATGGACGGGGCGTCGATACAGGGCAGGGGGGTTGTATATTTCGGCGATGTGGCGGACGGGATCATGGGGCTTGCAAAGCCGCTTGGCGCCCAAGTCCCATTCGGCGCCTTCAGTTTCGGCCCCATGAAGATCCAGATGGGCCACATCGGCCCCACGAAAGTTCGCTCCTGAAAAGTTTGCGCCGCGACCCACCGCAAAGCGAAGTCCTGCATTCGAAAAGTCGCAGTTTTCGGCTTTTGCTCGTTCCAGAACTGCCTGATCCATGACCGCATCCTGCAAGCAGGCCGAAGTGACGTTCGCCGATCGAAAGACGGCGCCTCTCAGGCTGGCGCGGGAAAAATCGGCCTGGACAAGATCGGTTTCCAGAAACATTGCCATGTCGGCATACGCGCCCGAAAGCCGCGCGCCCTCCATTCTGGACCGCGTGAACTGGCACTGCCTGAGGTCCGCGCCCTGAAAGTCCACCCCACGAAGATCGGCATCCTGAAAGTTGCAGCGTGGCAGGCTCATTTCTCGAAAGGACCATGCCCTGAGATCGGCGCCATTCAGCATGAGCGTGTCCGGGCACATGCCTTCGTACGCGATTTCGGACATTTCGCATTCAAGCAGCACCGAATTCCAGATACGGGCGAAGGACAGGTCGGCGCCGCGGAGGTTGTCATTGATGAAAACGCATTCCTTCAGGTCTGCTTCTTTTAGGCTTGCGGATTCCAGGCGAGTGTTAACAAGGCTGCAGCGGGTTAGGCTTGCTGTCCGGAAATCAGCGTGCTTAAGCCCGCAATCGACTATCTGAGTCATATCTATGACTGCGTTGGCAAAACCGGTCGCCGAGGCACTGCAGGATGTAAAAAGCGAGTTGCCGATCCTTGCTGATGAAAACTGCGCACCGTCTAGGCTGCACTGGACGAACCTACAGGCATCAATGCCCGCACCGGTGAAATCCGCATCGCGGAAGTCACATTCCAGAAAGCACGCTTCCCTGAAATTACGTCCGGCTAGATTGCGTCCGTTAAGTCCTGCCTGAAACAGGTCACCGCCAAACCGGAGAACTTCGTTGATGTCGTCTGGACTAGGAGAAAGGGAGATATAGTCAGACATCAGCTGGCAGCTTCATTATTGTGCAGTCCAGATTGGCTCCGGTAAGGTCGGTCATGTCGAGAACCGCATCTGTGAGATCAGCCGCATAGAGGTTGGCCCGATGAAACGATGCATCGGTTAAATCAGCGGCACGAGCCTGCGCCTCCAGAAGACTGGCCCCGAAAAAATTGGCTTTGCTCACATTAGCCCTGTGCAGGATAGCCTGCTTCAGGGACGCACGGCGCAGGCAGGCTCCTTTCAGCGTGGTAGCGCCCAGATCCGCTTTGTCCAGGCGCGCGCCACTTAGATCGGCTGCAGTCAGGTCCGCTTCTCGCCAACAGGATCCTGTGCTGTCGATTCTGGACAGTTTCGCCTCGCGCAGCCTAACTCCTCCGATAAAGGAACTGTTGGCAAATGTCATGCCGGACAGGTCCGTTCCGTTCGCCTCAACGCCAATGATCGCACAGCTTTCGAACTTGGCATTGCGGGCGCCAAAGCCCGCGAGGGATGTTTCGACAAAGACCGTCTTCCGTAGTTCGGCAGTATCCAGACTGATGCCTGACAGGTTGCACTTGATGAACGAAACCTCGTTCAGCATGGCACCAGCCAGGCTGGCTCCCTCGAGATCAGCTTCGAGAAACATGTTGCTTTGAAACCGGGCCCTGGAAAGATCGGCGCCCGCCCACCGGCTATGATGAATTATGGCATTGTCCATGCGCACGCCTTCAAGACAGGCATGCCGCATGTCGGTGCGGCACAGGTTGGTATTCGACATATCCGCAACGCGTATGTCGGCATCACGAATATCCGCGCCGGTCAACACCGCTCCCTGCATCTGTGTGCCGACCAATCTGGCACCCCTAAGTTTTGCCCCTTCCAGAAAGACCCCTCTAAGATCCAGACCTGAGAGATCGGCTCCGGCAAGGTCGGCCCCCGCTAGATCTCTCTCCCGAAGGTTCCCATCGTCTTTGACCAGCGTAAGTGCGATGCTTCCCAGTTCCCTGGCATCAGTGTCTGAAAGCGGATCTTCCGGAGCGACGGGATCAGGGCTGATGCGCCTTAGCTCTGCCATACCGGATGCTGTTCGGTCCTCGGCTTGGCCGATTTCCTCCCGCATCTGGAAAAGCTTCTCTTCTTTCGCTTTGGCGGGGTCATTGGACGTGTCGTCACCGTGATCATCGATGCCGTTGGCGAACATTCGCTCCATCAGCGATAGCTTTCGCTTCACGTCTGGATCGGCAATGGGGCGTGATGCCTGCCTCAGGTTATCCATGAACCGGTTCGTTCCGTCCATATCTGGCCTGGAACCCGCACCGAACCGGGGCGAGGCGTAAGGTGCGTTGCGGCGCAGTTCGGGTAATTCGGACTGACTGAGCAGCGTCCGCGCCCGTTCGAACGGGCTGTCGGGATCGTTCTGCCGTAACGCACGGTTTCGTGCCTTGCGTAATGGCGCGCTTTCGCTGGTCCGCCCGACACCCCCGGTGACATCACTTGCACACACTTTGGCATGCAGGTTGAAATCGTTGATTTCCCTTTCGATTTCCTTGATGGTATGTCTTGATGGAATTTTGCCTGCAACGACGGAATTTGCGCTCGCGGAACTAGAACTCAGGATCCTGTCAGCTAGTCGTGAGGCTTTCCGGAGTACGGTAGAGGCCTCAGCAGGTCGCGGTCTGTCCGCTAGGTGACCGAAGGCATCGCCAAGCGCTTTCTTGGCACGAGCGGTTTGTTCCGTCAATTGGTTTCCCACGACTGAGCGAAGGTCATCGACTACGGAAAAGACCGCTCCGATATCGACCTCGTTCCGATTGATCTCGGAGCGCGTGATTACGGGCATCTCGGGGGTCATGATAGAATTAGCTTCGTGAAACAGGCTGCGGGGGGGTGATGTCAAGCTGGCTTTGCGAAAACCTGTTGCAATGGCACGCTCACGCGACCTTTCCGCACGCTCCTTGACTTCCCTTAGCAGTTCCTGCCGCTCCGCTTCTATTCGTGCTTCGACGTCTTTCGTTCGCTCTGGCTTGAGAGGCCGCTCGTTGAGAATGGTATGTGCCGCCCGTTCAGGGTCCGTCCGCTCGTCCAGGGCATCCCGATAATGGGAGAGTGGCCGCACAGCGTCCGAGATTCGTTCATAACCCATAAGGATATGCTCGATGTCCTCCGCTTCCCGGTCGAGAGCCGGAATTCCGCCACGGAATATCAGGATTCCCATCATTGATCCGGGAAAGAACCAAACGGTGTCGCATCGCATTTCAAGTTCAATGAAGGTGTCGTCGGACTTCAGAACGAAGCACCGAATGCGAAACTGCGGCAGATGGCCTTTCAACTCGGCATGTTCGGGATGCATGTTGGTAATTCGCCAGAACTCGCCGCCTTTCAGTTCCTCATCCAGCCATTGGTCCCTGCAGGCAGTGTTGAAGAAACGAAGATCCAGATCATTGGGCAATCCAGGAAAACCATTCCGGAGCCAAGCCTCGCCGTAGGTGCCGGCATACCGTTGCCGGTAAGGATGGTCTTCTTTTCTCGGTCCCAACCCAGCTGCCTCGGGGCGATCTCGAACATCGTGAATCAGCCTGTCCGGAATCTCGACCATGGGAAGTTCCGCAGGTTTGTCGTGTTTGAGGCAGCGCATGGCGTTCGCGCCCTTGCCTTCCGGGTTGTTCTGGAAATCTGGACCTCCGAATGCGTTGTTCCAGATTAGTGAAATGCGCTCGAACGGTTCCGGAGGCGTCATTATCGGTCCGTCCGGTGAGAGCTGCCAAATACGTCGGCCAAACGCCGCAACCCGCTTTCTTGTAGAGCCAATCTCAATGCCTGCGGTTAGGCTGGTCACCTGCTCTCCAATCGGAGCGCAGGCATCTCCGACGACTAGAACCTCCGGGTGTTTCTTGGGCATTCCGACATCCAAAGGTGTCTGTCCGAGTGTGGATGCCGCAGTCTGCCAAAGGTGCTGCTCATCAAGTAGGTCGTCATCGGGCGAGATCAGATCAAAAGCCGCCAAAGCTGTCATCCAGAGATGGAAGCCATCTGCACTGGCTGATACCTGACGAACTACACCGAGCTTCCTGGGTTTGATGATCATACTCGCGTCCCTGTAACCACTCCACGCCTTGTCCTGTGAAATGATCACAGGGCGAAAACGGGGTGGACTCCGGTATTCCATGCCTGACAAATTTACGCTTTCGCGAAATTGAGTCTCGGTCAGGCCAGGTAGGCGCGTTCAGATAGAACTATGCCTGTCGTACAATCTGTTCATTGTTCAATGCACGGAGGCGTTTCCGGAACTTGGTCTGCGGGCAGAGGGGATTTTCTGCCCGCAGGCCTAAAGAATGCCTACATTGCATGTTCCGTTGAGATCAGATGCACCTAGGTTTCATCACTCGTCCCAGCTGTCCCTACCGGAAGTGCCTCCGACAACATGCGTCATTTCTATGGCCTTGTACTGGAAGAGCAGTTCTTCCATGTGGGCGTATCCCTTCGTATCGGGATCCAGGGAGTTTGGAAAGTGGGGACGGTAGCGAACAAGGGTGGCTTCTTCGATTTTGATCGTATAATAGTGCTCCTGAGTTCCTGTCGCCGACGTGCGGAAAAACTGGATTTCCACCGTTTCCAACTGCTCTCCGCTGGCAATGGCCTGCAGTAGCATCGGCGATGACTTGTCAATGTACTTGATCAGGCGCAGGCCCGTATGGATGCGCCTGCCAGTGGGTTGACCACTTTGAGGATCAGTCGGAATCTCGACGCCAAGCTCGAACTCCTGAACCTGAATCGCATCTTCCTGTCCTTTGTACGAAAGCGTGCCTACGGAGTCGACTGACATCGATCCTGCAGAAATTTCTCCCTGATTCTTTCCCTGTATTGTTGCATAAGCCGGAATGGGCATGGCTGCTTCTCCTGATAAGAGCATCACGTTGGGGTCTCGTGGCATATTGAATATGCTACGGTTGGATTTTAGGTTGAAATCTTGACAGTAATGCGAAGGATCAAA
>JAJEAY010000240.1 GCA_022824145.1 Rhodobacter sp.
CGTAAGATAACCCATACTTCGAAGGCGATCGCGCATCCGGATGACATAAAGGGCATGAAAATCCGGACTCCGCAAAGCCAAGTGACCATCGACGCATTCACAGCGCTTGGCGCAAACCCGGCCCCGTTGGCGTTCTCGGAATTGCCTGCAGCACTTCAATCGGGTGTGTTCGAAGGTCAGGAAAATCCGCTGGCCAACATCTATTCGTCGAAACTCCACGAACTGACACCGTACATCGCCAAGTCGAACCACAAATATGAAATGGCGCCTATCCTAGCATCCAAGCGGTGGTGGGATACACTATCGGCCGAAGATCAGGCAATGATCCAGGCTGCAATGGATGCAGCAACATGGTACAACCGTGGCGTGTTCCTCATCGCTGACAGCGAACTGGAACAGAAGCTGATCGATGAGGGCGCCATGTTCAACGATGTCGATACGGCGGCATTCCAGGCCGCGACTGCTGGCGTTTACGACAAATGGACGGGCGAAATCGGCGACATCGTCCCGAACATCCAGGACGCCGCGGCAGCGGCGGCAGCGCGCTAAACCGACGCTGAGATGTTACGACAGATCATCGTGGCAAACGAGGCGACAGGGCTCTTGGGCCCTGTCGTCAATGCGGTTGACACCACAGTCCGGGCCGTTTGCGCCTTGATCCTTTGGATCACATTCCTGGCAATGCTGCTGCCGACATTCGCAAACGCAGTTCTGCGTTATACCACAAACGCAAGTCTGAACTGGTCGGTCGAAGTGGTTCAACTGACATTCCCGTGGTTCATCATGGCGGGCGCGGTCCTAGCCGCTCAGCACAGCCGGCACATCGGTGTCGAACTGCTGGTCAATCTCCTTTCGAAACGTCCGGCGCGATGGCTGGCACTGGTGGTACAAGCGCTCATTCTGGTCGCCTGCCTTGCGGTCATTTACGTTTACCTCGGGTTCGGACAGTTCGATGGCGGCATGGAATTCGCTGCCGGCGACGTTCAGTTCACCTCGCTCGGCGTACCGCAGAGCTTGAGTTACCTTGCGCTCCTGTTCGGATACGCACTCCTGGGACTGACGGCACTGGCGACCGCCTATCGTCTAACTACCGGAGAACGCATCCGACGGGATGATGATCCGGACTCGGTTAACTAGAATGGGTGTGTGACATATGTCGAGCACGGCCGGATTAGTCTTTATTGCGCTACTGCTGCTTGCCACGCCTGTTGCGCATGCTTTGCTGATCGCAAGCGGTGTTGCGATGATCTCGGACGAACCTCTGTTTCTGTTCGAGGCAATCCTGAACCTCTACCAGCCGACGTCCAGCTTCCCGATGCTGGCAATTCCGTTTTTCATCCTGGCGGGCGACCTGATGATGTCGGGCAGATTCGGTGAGTATCTGGTGACTTTTTCCAAGATGCTTGTCGGCGCGATGAAAGGTGGCCTTGCACAGGTATCGGTCGTTGGATCGCTGTTTTTTGGCGGCGTTTCAGGATCAGCCGTGGCCGACGCTTCGGCGCTTGGAAATGCGTTGATCCCGATTCAGAAAAAGCAGGGCTATCCGGAGGGGTTTTCCGCCGCGGTCAATGCCTCGTCCTCAACAATTTCCGTGCTGATCCCGCCTTCTATCCCGCTCATCCTCTATGGGCTGGTGACGGAGACATCGATCCCCAAGCTTTTCCTCGCTGGAATCGTGCCTGGCATAATGCTGACGGTTCTGATCTTCGTAATCTGCTTCGCGATCGCGCGCATTCGCAATCTGCCGAGCTCGCCAGTGGAGGAAAGGAATCGCATCAGTCCTGCGGCATTCTTTGACCGACGGGACGCTGTGATCATTGTGACGGCCACGGCCGGACTGTTCGCAATCTGGCTGGCCGGGTGGCTGGCCGGATGGACAGTGCTGATCGCAGGCATCGCAATTGCGCTGGTCCATACGAATTTTGTCTCGCGGCGGTTTTCGTTCCGCAAGGTTCCGACAGATCTATACAAGGCGATCCCGGCGCTCATGATGCCGCTCTTCGTGATCTTCCTGGCGCGCGGCGGGATTGTCACCCCGACTGAAATCAGCGTCTTCGCAGTCGTGTACGCGCTGATTGTCGGCGCGTTCATCTACCGCGATCTGACACTCGGCGTCCTGCTGCGCTGCGTCCTGACCACAGGCATGATGACCGGGGTGATCATGCTTGTCATCATGGGTTCTTCGGTGCTGCAGTGGATCCTCTCATTTGAGTCGGTGCCCGAGAATCTGGCCGCGTGGATGCTTGAGACACTGAAGGAACCATGGGCGATCATTATCGGCATGAACCTTTTGATGATTGTGATCGGCACGTTTCTTGACTTACCCGCCGCTGTTCTGCTTCTCGCCCCAATCTTTATCGGCGTCGCGCCCAGCGTCGGAGTCGATTCTATTCAGCTGGGTGTGATGATGGTCGTCAATCTTGCGATCGGGCTGTATACGCCGCCGGTCGGAACGACCCTGTTCGTTTCGGTAGCCATTGAGAGGGTGCAGATGGGCAAGGTCGTCCGCCACCTGCTCCCGTTCTATTTGGCCGCCCTGCTCGTTCTTGCGCTGGTTAGCTTTGTCCCGGGTCTCGTAGCGGTGTTTCTGTGACGCCGGGGCGTCCACGGCAGGGGATCAATGAACGAGAAACTTGACGAAAAGCACAGCGGGTGCGTCCCGACATCTATCCCGACCACGCTGCCCACCTCCGGCTAGACTTCTTTCCACGCGGCGAACCGATCCGCACTTTTCCATCACCGCACAACCAGATCTCCGACGCCAATTTTCGGATTGGCCGGACACCCCGATCCGCCCGTTCACTGATGATTGCCGCACCCCGCCTGAGGCATTCCCTCGATCAGCGCAAATGCACAAGAAATCTGAAAGTTCGGCTTCGAATCAAAGAATTCTGAAAGCTTGTCATTGAGATGGAACGCATCCATAAAGTCAAACAAATGAATGACGATCTTGCGCCGAATGCGGACGAGTAATTCGAATTCCTGGGCGCGTCCAACTTGCGACAGCTTGGAAGAGTCTTTCCTGCTTTGCTGTCCCGCCGCGCTTGACTGCCATGGTGACGGCAAGACAGGCAATTCGAACGCTGTTGCAGGGGATTGACCTTCCCGGTCTGGTAATCTGGAGAACCATGGCAAATCCCGCTTCTGTAGCGTCGAGGATCGCACTGACATGGCCATCAACTCGTCCGCCACGGGTTGCAGAACCAGACTACAGTATTCCGCGCAGGGCCTTGATGTGGTCGACGCCCATGCCGCAACAGCCACCGATGACCTGCACACCACGTCGCAGCCAGGACTGCGCGTGGTTCGCATAGGATTCCGGC